>CAMBFO010000114.1 GCA_945865675.1 Comamonas sp. lk | reverse complement strand
CACCGATGCGCCTGTCGGACGTGGAGACGGCACAAAAAATGGTCATGCGCGCAGCACGCAAACTGGCCGACGCCGGCGACTTGGTGCTAGGCGGCGGGGCCGACTATGTCTAACACGGCGCAAGCCGAAGCACGCAAGCCCGAGGTCCGTCCCGCGCGGGTCTGGCAACCGACCGACCTGTTGCACCCGATTGCCCCCGAGGGTGGTTTTCTGCCCAGCCCCTGGAAGCCCACCCAAGCCGCAGGCTTTGACCCGCAAGGTTTTGCGACCCCGGTACTGGACCTGCAAGCCATGGCCCGCGAGGCGGCGGCCAAAGCCGCTGCGGCGCATCCGCCGCAAGGCGAGCAAGATGACGCGATGCAAGCCGATGCACCAGAAGCACCAAGCGCACACAGCGACGAGGCTTCGCACGCCGAGCAAACTCAGAACGCCAAGCCCGAGCCGTCTCCAAGCGCACCGGCTACCCCCGCCATAGACGCCCAGGCCCTGGAAAAAGCCCGCGCTGAAGGCCACGCACAAGGCATGGCCGATGCGCGTGCCCAACTGCAGGCCCAAGCCACTAGCGAAGCGCAAGCGGCCTTGGGCCAAGACCATGCGCTCGTAGAAAAATTACAAGCCGCTTTGGCCGACCTGCAACAAAGCCCGCAAAGTTTCTTTGAACCGCTCAAACGCCTCTGCCTGCACTTAGCCGAGCAACTGGTACTAGCCGAGTTGCAGATCGATGGCAGCGCCATTGAGCGCCTGGTGCAACGCTGTGTGGACGATCTGGGGCAGCACGACGAATCCATGGTGACGGTGCATTTGCACCCCAGCGATGTCGAACGCCTGCACAGCATGCGCGAACGCACCGGGCTCAATGAAGGCTCTTCGCTGCGCCTGCAAGCGGACGAAACCCTGCTGCCCGGCAGCGTGCGCGCCAGCGCCCATGACGCTATCGTGGAAGACTTGATCGCCGAGCGCCTAAGCACCCTGGCGCGCGGCCTGCAAATCGATGCGCCGCGCTGGAGTGCGCAAACTGCTTTTAGCCCCGAGCGTATTGCCGCCGACCGCCTGCCCAGCAGCCGGGTGGAGGACGCGCAGCCACGCATGGCCGCAGCCCCCTCCTACGCCTCCATGCCGACCGCCCAGTCTGCGACCTTGGATGCGGTGCAGGACGCGCCTGGCCCCGCGCATGCGGCCTCAGGCTATGACACGGTAGCGGCCATCGACGAGATTTTGAACGACGAAAACCATGTTTGACTTTGAGGCTGACGTCAACCAAGCCATACCCCAGCTGCACAGCAAATTACCGCAGCGCAGCGGTACGCTGGTGCGCCTGGTCGGCCTGCGTTTGGAAGCGCGCGGCATCATGGCGCCTATCGGTGCCTGCTGCGAAGTGGTGGGTTTGAGCGGCCAACGCATCGAAGCCGAAGTCGTCGGCTTTGCCGATAAAACCATTTACCTGATGCCATTTTCCGAGCCTACGGGCATCGGCCCGGGTGCCACGGTGCGCGTGCTGAGCGACAGCGGCCATGCCTTGCTGGGCGAGGAGTTGCTAGGCCGCGTTATTGACGCGCAAGGCGAAGCGCTCGATGGCCGCCCCAAACCAGCCTGCACCACCAAGCTTGGCTTGCTGGGCTTACCCATCAACCCCATGGAACGCGGCCCGATTGACCGGGTGCTGGACGTGGGCGTAAAAGCGATTAACGGATTATTGACACTGGGGCGCGGCCAGCGCGTGGGCCTGGTGGCCGGATCGGGCGTGGGCAAAAGTGTGCTGCTGGGCATGCTCACACGCTTTACTAAGGCCGATGTGGTGGTGATCGGCCTGATCGGCGAGCGCGGCCGCGAAGTGCAGGCCTTTATCAACGAAACCCTAGGGCCTGAAGGCCTGGCCAAAGCGGTGGTCATCGCCGCGCCGGCCAATGTCTCGCCGGTCTTGCGCCTCAAGGGCGCGCACCTGACGCATGTGGTGGCCGAGTATTTCCGCGACCAGGGCAAAGACGTGTTGATGCTGGTGGACAGCCTGACACGCGTCGCCCATGCACAGCGTGAAATCGGCCTGGCCATTGGCGAGCCGCCCACTTCCAAAGGCTACCCGCCTTCGGTATTTGCGCTCTTGCCCAATTTGATTGAACGCGCCGGCGTAGGCCGCCACGGCCATGGT
This sequence comes from Comamonas sp. lk, assembly GCA_945865675.1. Taxonomy (GTDB): domain Bacteria; phylum Pseudomonadota; class Gammaproteobacteria; order Burkholderiales; family Burkholderiaceae_C; genus Allorhodoferax. The sequence goes on along the minus strand of CAMBFO010000114.1, from coordinate 5,957 downwards.
TCGATCACGGCGATCTACACCGTGCTGGCCGAAGGCGACGACGGCAACGACCCGATTGTGGACATCGCCCGCGCCTCGCTGGACGGGCAGGTCATGCTCTCGCGCAAACTGGCGGACGCTGCGCACTACCCGGCCATCGACCTGACCGGTTCGATCTCGCGTGTGATGCAAAACCTGCTGGCGCCCACCGACTTGAAACTGGCCAACCGCTTTAGGCGCTTATGGTCGCTCTACCAACAAAACGTGGACCTGATCCAGGTGGGCGCTTACCAGCCGGGCACCAACGGTGAAATTGACCAGGCTATTGCGCTGCGCTCGGCCATGGAAACCTTTTTGCGCCAGGACATGTATACCGGAATTGACGAAAACCAGACCCGCGCTGATGTGCGGGTGCTGATGGAGCAATAGCCATGCAAGTACGCGCCTGCTGGTCCGCGCTGGAGAACAAAGCCGAGCGCAAAATCACACGCATCCGCGAGGACACCATGCGCGCGCAAGAGCTGCGCCAGTCGCTGCTCGCCAGCCAAGCCAAGTTGGAACAGATGTACCAGGAGTACTACGAAAAAAACGCCGCCAATAGCAGCTACAAAGGCATGACCGACGCCATGAACCAGCGCCAGTTCATGTCCCAGCTGTTGAATTTGCGCGAACGCGTGAAAAGCGATATCGAGCGCTCGCAAACGCATTTAACGACGCTGGCACACCACCTGGTGCTGGCCGAAACCGAGCGCCTGAAGATGCAAACCCTGACCGAAAACGACCGCTTGGCCGTTGCCAAGTTTGTCGAAAAGCGCGAGCAATCGCGTATGGATGAGTTAGGCCTGATGCAATTCAACCGGGCCCAGACCTCATGAACCCTTCAGGCGGCTTGCGTTGGCATTGGAAAGCATGGCGCAGCCAAAGCCTATGGGAACCAACTTGCCAGGACATCGCCACCTGGTTGGCAGAAAAGCCCGCCCAGCGCAGCGAATTGCTACTGATCGGTGCCAGCGCCGGTTGGATGATGTCTAGCGCCTGGCTGGCGGGATTTCGCAAAGTCACCACCTACGATATCGACCCCCTGGCCGGCCCGCTGTTTCGCTGGCGCCACGGCAAATCTTTGACCGTTTCAGGTACCGAGCTGCTGTGCGAACGTGGCGATGCGCTCAACCAATTGGGCGAGGTACTGCAAGCACACCGCCAGGCGCTGGTGCTGTTTGACAATGTGCTGGGCCAGATTCGCTTTCACCACCCGGATGTGGACGAGGCCAGCCACCGCATCGCCAGCATCCGGCGCCGCCTGCGCGGCCGGCACTGGGGTAGCATTCACGACGCCTACTCCGGCCCGGTGCGCACGCCGGTATCGCGCCGTGCCCACACCCCCATGATGCGCAGTGTGCAGCCACCCTACCCGACTGCCAGTGCCCGCAAGCGCGACCAGCAGGACGCGCCGCAGCGCGCCGCCTTTGCCGCCTTTGGCAGCCAACTCGATGCCGATGGCGCGTGGCTGGACCACCTTACCGGCGACCTATTTCCGCCGGGAACCCCAGTCAGCCATATCGCCTGGCCGCACCTGGACGATTACTGCCACTGGCTGCAAGCCGCGTGGATGGAGCCGCAATGACCATGCAAGACACATCGCACACAAGACCAGCGCCCGGGCGTCTGCGCGGCATCCGCCGGGCATTGGCCGTGGCGACCCTGCTGCTCGCCGCTTGTGGTGGCGTGCCCGAGGAGCCGCTGGTCGAAGCACCCGCGCTCCCAGCAAGCGAAGTAACACCACCCGCACCGCCGGTAACGCTTTTGGCCGGGCTTTACAAGGGAAGCTTGGACAGCAACCCCAGCCGCGAATTTTTGGCGCTGGTAGTTCCCGACGTTGGGAAAAATGTACATGTGTACGGTTGGCACTACAACGCCAACGATCTGCGCCTGGCGCATCTTTACAAAGGTGAATTGGAACTCGGCATCGAGGGCAATGCGGCCCATGTGCCGCAGAGCTGGCGGGTTATTGAAGGGGCCAATAGCTACCCAGCAAGCGCCAGTGTCTCGGTTTCCTCGCTTCAACAATTGTCAGCCAATCTGTCCATTAGCCGTAGCAGCATCGCCAATTACACGCTGACGGCTGCGGCTTTGCCCCAAGCAGGCTATGACCTCAGCGCCACGCCGATGAACCTGAGCAACAGTAGCTGGAACGGGCACTGGTCAAGCGCAAACACCACGGCAGTGGGTAGGCTGCAATTTGGAGTCAACGGCGCACCGGATGCTTCAGACACTTTTTGGAACTGTTTGAGCGGCAACGCGGCGACTTGGAAATGGACTGCGCAATCTTTGAATTATTTCAAGGTAACGCTTTCCTTAGGTTCAATCACTCTGTGCCCTAGTTGGGAAAAAAAGGTTCTTGAAGGCGTGGCGACGGTGTCCAAACAAAACGGCGTCTATCAATTAGATATGATGCTGTTAGACGGCAAGGGTGCCGGAATTTCTTACCGTGGAACACGCTAAAGCTGCCATGGTGATTCAAGATTCTGGTTTTCGTGCCGATGAAAGCGCAATAGGTTTGCCGGCTTCAATTCGGCGCCCAGGCTTTGCGTGCATCCTTGAAGTGTCTACTTTTCAGACTCCTTATCCGAAAGAAAAGCTATGAAAAGAATCCTGTTGGAAGTATTTTTGGTCGCCGCCCTGATAGGCGCGAGCGTGTTTGGTTTCATGAACCAAAAACAAGCGACCGTATCCAAGGCCAAGATTACCGAGTTGACAGCGGCGGTCGAAGCGGCTGAAAAAACCGTCAAAGAAAAAGAGGAAGGCCTCAAAGCAGCCGAAGAGGAAATGAGTGCCTTGCAGGGGGAAATCACACCCCTGGAAGAAAAAACCAATCAACTTGAAGCCGTCAAAGCGGCCCTGGCCAGCGGCTCAACCTTGAGCGACTTGGAAAACGCTTACAAAAAGGAAAAAAACCTTTCTGCTGAACGCCAGGCCGGCTTGGGCGCACTGCGCATGCTGACCAAAGGCGCTGAAGACCCCGGCGCTCTGGAAGCCTTTCGCAAAGCGCTGCAACTGTCCGAACTGGGTGACCGCAAGAACACGATTTGCGCAGCCCAGTTAGGTCTGGTCGCAGCGGGCGAAAAAATCAAGGTCATGGCCGATTGCCTGCCCAAGTCTGAAAAAGCGGGACGCGGCGACAAGGAAGACAAAGACGGCCACGACAAGGACGATAGCCACGGCAAAAAAGAGGATGGCAAGGGCAAAGCCAAAGACGATGGCCACGGTAAGAAGGATGATGGCCACGGCGCCAAAAAAGACGAAAAGCATGCCGCCGCCCATTGGGATTACGAAGGCGAAATGGGCCCCGAAAAATGGGGTAAAGAATTCCCCACCTGCGCCAAAGGCAAGTCACAGTCACCGCTGGACATCAAAGGGCCATTTCTCAAATCACGCATGGTGGTGAGCGCCGACTACAAAGAAGGCGCCCTGAAAATGATCAACAACGGGCACACCATCCAGGTCAATATTCCGCCCGGCAGCAAGCTGCGTGTCGACGGCATCGCCCATGAACTGCTGCAATTTCACTTCCACAAACCCAGCGAAGAAAAAATAGACGGCAAGCCCATGGCTATGGTGGTGCACTTTGTGCACAAAAACGCCGATGGAAAGCTTGCTGTGCTGGGTGTTTTGCTCAAAGAAGGCAATGAAAACCCCGGCATCAAAACCCTGTGGGCCAACCTGCCTAAAGAACAGAATGTGGAGTATGCACCAGAGGGCGTGAACTTCAACCCCGGCAATCTGCTGCCGCGTGAGTTTGATTTCTACAGCTACGAAGGCTCGCTCACCACGCCACCATGTACCGAAGGTGTGCGTTTCTTTATTCTCAAGACCACGGTCAACATCGCCAAGGAACAGGTCCAAGCCTTCCCCTTCAAGATGAATGCCCGCCCAGTGCAGCCGCTCAACGGCCGTGAGATCCTGAGCAACTAAAAAAAGCGACTGCCAAGCCGCCCACTTCGCGAAGGCCCCATTATGAAAAAGCAATCTTCCATGGGCGCCGTGCTGGCTGCCGTGGTGATCACCCTGATCATCGCAGCGCTGACGGGCTGGGGCCTGGTGGCGCTGGGCGTCATCCACCTGGATCCCTCAGGACCGGTCAAGCGCGATGGTGACTTAGAAAGCGCTAAGGACAAACTGGCCAAAGTCGGCGGCCAGTTTGTGTGCGAGGTCACGGTATCCACCCCCCAGGGCGCGCTCAACTCCGAGCCCAAGGTGTACCCGGATATGTTGGTAGCCGGCCTGGAGCCCGATGCAGGCTCGGGTTGGTACCAAGGTGAATACTCCATCACCGAATCGCGCAAAGGCGCCCTCAAAATGGAAGGTACCAAGGCCTTTGTCAGCCGCCCGGCCATGTTTGAGCGCTTTGGTCAAATGGTGACCCAAGAAGAATTCACCATTGACCTGGCCGATGGGGCCTTCGTGCAAACCCTGACCTTCAAAGACGGTACGCGTAGGCACATGATCAAAGGCGTGTGCGCGAGGTTTATCCGAGCGCCCTTCAAATAAAATCTTCCCAAGCATCACGACTACGCCACCGCACGGTGGCGTTTTTTTGTGGCCTGCGGGATGCGCCTTAGCGGCTAGCAGCTACCTACAATCGGCCCTCATGAACTTTCTCACCATGCTCGCCCAGGCTGAGCGCAGCAACCAGTCGATGCTTTGCGTCGGGCTGGATCCCGATCCCGCCAAGTTCCCGCTGCACTGGCGCGGCGATGCCAGCAAAATTTTTGACTTTTGCGCCGCCATCGTCGATGCCACGGCAGACCAGGCGATTGCGTTTAAACCGCAAATCGCCTACTTCGCTGCCCATGGCGCCGAAGGCCAATTGGAACGGTTGATGGCGCATATGCGCGCAAGCGCGCCCCAGGTGCCGGTGATTTTGGATGCCAAGCGCGGCGACATTGGCAGCACCGCCGAGCAATACGCCACCGAGGCCTTCGAACGCTACGGGGCCGACGCCATCACGCTATCGCCCTTTATGGGCTTGGATTCGGTACAACCCTATTTGCGCTATCCCGGCAAAGGCGCGTTTTTGCTGTGCCGCACCTCCAACCCCGGTGGCGACGACTTTCAAATCCAGCGCCTGCAAGACCTGCCTGGTGCGCCGCGCTTGTATGAACACATCGCGCACTTGGCCCAAGGCCCCTGGAACGAAAACGGCCAGCTCGGCCTGGTGGTAGGCGCCACCTACCCGCAAGAGTTGGAGCGCGTACGCGCCCTGGCGCCCACGGTGCCGCTATTAATCCCGGGCGTGGGCGCGCAAGGTGGCGACGCGCAAGCCACAGTGCGGGCGGCCTGGCGCGGCACGGCTGAGCACACCAGTGGCCCGATTGCGGTCAATGCATCGCGTTCCATAATTTACGCGTCAGCCTCAGCCAATTTCGCGCAAGCAGCCCGCCGCGAGGCCAGCGCCTTGCGCAGGAGTTTGCAAGAAGCACGCGTTTTCAGCGCCTAAGCGGGGTGCGCACTGGCCGCCCGCTAGCGGCTTTGGCAACCCAAGTACCGGCAGTCTGTGGCTTTTAGATTTGTGGAGTACTCGCTATGAAAAGAGGATGATTCGGTCATGACGCAAGTCCCAAGCATTGCCGCAAATGCGCAAAAAAGTATTACCTATACTCAGCACGCCGAAAAGCGCATGCTTGAGCGGGGCATCAGCAAGGCAGAAGTTGTGCAAACGATAGCTGCGCCGCTGAGAAAAATTCTGGCGCAAAATGGCCGCGAAGAGTTTCAAGGCTGGATAGAGCGGGCCGGTAAGCAGCAGTTGCTACGTGTTCTGGTTGAAGGCAATTTGGTCATATTGGTGGTAACCGTCATGGCTACCAGCAAATTTGAAAAATACGGAGTATCACCATGAAAATCGAATACGACCAACAAGCGGACGCTATGTATATTCGTTTGAAAGCGGGCACCGTGGTGGAAAGTGACGAAATTCGTCC
>CAMBFO010000113.1 GCA_945865675.1 Comamonas sp. lk | reverse complement strand
CATATTCCCGCTCGATGACAATGCCAGTTGGGAGCGTAATGCTGCCTCGCTCAAACAACTGCACCGCTTGCGCGAGCGCATTAAACAACTCGAAAGTGACGCCAAAAAATGATGGATATCCACCAGATTCTCAAACAACTGCCGCACCGTTATCCGTTTTTGATGGTGGACCGGGTCTTAGAAATCGACAAAGGCAAGACGATCAAGGCCTTGAAGAATGTCACCATCAACGAGCCCTTTTTCGAGGGGCATTTTCCGCACCGCCCGGTCATGCCTGGCGTGTTGATGCTCGAGGCGCTGGCCCAGGCCGCGGCCTTGTTAGCCTTTGACGCGCTGGATGCCTCGCCCAACGACCAATCGGTGTATTACTTTGCCGGCATTGATGCTGCGCGCTTTAAGCGCCCTGTCGAGCCGGGCGATCAGTTGGTGCTGGAGGTGGAGCTGCTGCGTATGAAAGCCGGAATTTTTAAGTTCAAAACCCGCGCCAGCGTGGCCGGAGAGACGGCCGTGGAGGCTGAGCTGACCTGCGCCATGCGCAGCATCGCGCCCAAGGATTGATATGAGCGGCATTCATCCCACCGCCCTGATTGATGCGGGTGCTGAGCTTGATACGGACGTGAGCGTTGGCCCGTACACGGTTATCGGCCCGCATGTGCGCATTGGCGCGGGGACAACCATCGGCGCACATTGCGTCATCGAAGGCCACACCACCCTAGGGCGGGATAACCGGATATTTCAGTTCAACTCGCTGGGCGCTGTCCCCCAGGACAAAAAATACGGCGGCGAGCCCTGTGAACTGGTCATCGGCGATCGCAACACCATCCGCGAGTTTTGTACCTTCAATATCGGTTCGCCCGGCGATGTGGGTGTCACTCGGGTGGGCGACGACAACTGGATCATGGCCTATGTGCACCTGGCCCACGACTGCCAGGTCGGCAACCACACCATATTTGCCAACAACTCCCAACTGGCCGGTCATGTGCAGGTGGGCGATTGGGTGATCTTGGGCGGCTTTACGGTCGTACACCAGTTTGTCCGTATTGGTGCGCACAGCATGACGGCCATGTGTTCGCTGTTGTTTGCCGATTTGCCGCCCTTTGTCATGTGCCAAGGTCAGCCGGCGGCTGCGCGCTCCATGAATTACGAAGGTTTGCGCAGGCGCGGTTTCTCGCCCGAGCGGATTGCGGGCGTTAAAGCCATGCACAAAGCCTTGTACCGCCGGGACCTGAGCCTGGAGGCGGCGCAGGCGCATATTGCAGCCATCAGCCAGACACAAGCGCAGTGCGAGCCGGACGTGCGCATGATGAACGACTTCCTGCAACAGACCAGTGCCCAACGCGGCATCGTTCGCTGAACGTGAGCCGCCCCGGCGCCACGCTGAGCTCCCTGGCCATGGTGGCGGGCGAAGCCTCTGGCGATCTGCTGGCCGCCTTGCTATTACAGGCGGTGCATCAGCGCTGGGCCGGTGTGCCTGCATTTGGCATAGGCGGTCCACGTATGGCCGAGCAAGGCTTTGAGGCCTGGTGGCCGCACCACAAACTGGCGGTGCACGGGCTAGGCTGGGATGTTCTCTTGCGCTACCGCGAGATTGTCGGCATCCGCAAACAGTTATTCGCGCGCTTAGTCGAAACCCCCCCGTCGCTTTTCATCGGCGTGGACGCGCCTGATTTCAATCTTGATTTAGAAGCGCAATTGCGCGCGCGCGGCGTAAAGACCGTGCACTTTGTCTGCCCCTCGGTGTGGGCCTGGCGCGCTGAACGCTTGCTCACGATGCGGCGCAGTGTGGACCATGTGCTGTGCCTGTTCCCCTTTGAGCCGGCCTTGCTGGCGCAGCATGGCATAGCCGCCACCTATGTGGGCCACCCGCTGGCCCAAGTGATCCCTATGCAAGTGGACCGCGCGGCCGCGCGCCAGCAGCTGGGCCTACAGCCACAGGACGACGTGCTAGCCTTGCTGCCGGGCAGCCGCCGCTCCGAAATCCGCTACCTGGCCCCGGTTTTTTTCCAGGCGGCGGCACGCATTGCCAAAGCCAGGCCGCATGTCAAATTCCTGTTGCCTGCAGTGCCCGGCCTCGAGGCTGCGATTAGCCAGATCGCCCGTAACAGCGCCATGGCCGAGCGGGTGCAGATTGTGTCCGGCCAATCGCACACCGTCTTAGCCGCCTGCGATGCCACATTGATTGCCAGCGGCACCGCCACCTTGGAGGCCGCATTATTCAAGCGTCCCATGGTGATTGCCTACCGCATGGGCGCCATGAGCTGGCATTGGATGCGGCGCAAGCGTCTGCAGCCCTGGGTGGGCTTGCCCAATATTTTGAGCGGGGAGTTCGTCGTCCCTGAGTTTTTGCAAGACCAGGCGACGCCCCAGGCGCTGGCTGAGGGCTGCCTGCATTGGCTCGATTGCAAAGCCTCTGACCCGTCCGTATTGCGAGGGCTGGAAACCCGTTTTGATGCCTTGCACGAGCGCCTTCGGCGCGACACCGGTACCTTGGCGGCGCAAGCCATAGACAATATGCTCCATGCCTAAGCCCATCGGCCCCGTTCAAACCGCCCTCCAATGGGAAGCGGGCGGCTTGGTGGCCGGCGTGGATGAGGCCGGTCGGGGGCCTTTGGCCGGACCGGTGATGGCCGCTGCCGTGATTCTCGATGAGCAGCGCCCAATTGCCTACCTGGCCGACTCCAAAACACTCACGCCCAAGCGGCGCGATTTTTTGTTTGATGAAATACGCGCCAAGGCATTGTGCTTTTCGGTGGCGCAGGCCTCAGTGCAAGAAATCGACCAGCTCAACATCTTGCAAGCCACCTTGCTGGCCATGCGCCGCGCGGTGCAGGGCCTGCGTTTGCCGCCCAAGCTGGTGTTGGTCGATGGCAACCGGCTTCCGGCTTTGGATATGCGCGCCGAAGCCATCGTCAAAGGCGATAGCAAAGTGGCGGCGATATCGGCGGCCTCGATTCTGGCCAAGGTCAGCCGCGATCGCTGGTGTGCCCAGTACCACCTGGAATTTCCGCAATACGGTTTTGAGGCCCACAAAGGCTATCCCACGGCGGCGCACCTGGCGGCGCTGCGTGCCCACGGGCCCTGCCCAGAGCACCGCAAATCCTTTGGCCCGGTGGCCGCCTTGTTGGTGTGACTACGCCACAATTTATCAGCTCGCGCGATAACCCGCAGTTACGCGCCTTGCGCAAACTCGCGGGCGACAACACCGGCTACCGTAAATCCAGGCAAATCTGGGTAGAGGGCGAACATTTGTGCAGTGCAGCTTTGTTGCGCGGCGTGCGGCCCGCCATGACCGTCATTGCCCAAAGCCTGTGGGCCGATGGCCAGTCGCCCTGGTCCGGCCTTGCGCCTATCACCTTGGTTTTGCCCGATGCCTTGTTCAAGACGGTCAGCCCACTCGAATCCCCGGGTGCCGTGGGCTTTGTCTTGGACTTGGCTGCTCCGCGCGCGCTGGACGTGGGGGCGCCCACCGTGGTGCTGGACCGGGTGCAGGACGCCGGCAACGTCGGATCCATTTTGCGCAGCGCCGCAGCCTTTGGCTTTACACAGGTGATCGCCCTGCGCGAGACGTCCGCGCTTTGGTCGCCCAAGGTATTGCGCGCGGGTATGGGCGCGCATTTTGGCCTGACCTTGTTGGAAGCCATGGACGCAGATGCGCTCGAAAGCTTGCGGGTTCCCCTGCTGGTCACCAGTTCGCATGCGGGCGCCCTGATACAGGATGCGCGCTTGCCATTCCCCTGCGCCTGGGTGCTTGGTCATGAAGGGCAGGGTGTATCGCCAGCCTTGCTGGCGCGTGCGGCGCTGCAAGTGCGCATAGGCCAGCCCGGCGGCGAGGAGTCGCTCAATGTCGCTGCCGCTGCGGCCATATGCCTGCATGCCAGCTCTGCAGGGGCAAGCGCTGGCCCACACCCTGGGTCCGGCCGCCCTTAGGCCGAAAAAAAGCCCTCGGTTACAATGGTGGGCTTTTCGGAACCCGGCGTCTCCCAAGCGCTTCCAAAGCACCATCCCCTACCAATAACCGCTGCCAGAGGCCTCCTCTGGGCGCTTGGGCGCACCCGTAAACGACTCGGAGAAGCCCGTGCTTTTGTCTCTCAAGGGAAATACCCCTGCTGCTATCTTGGCGCTCGCCGATGGCACCGTATATACCGGCCAATCCATAGGCGCCGCCGGCTCCACGCTGGGTGAGGTGGTTTTCAATACCTCCATGACCGGTTACCAGGAAATCCTGACCGATCCCAGCTATTGCCAGCAAATCGTGACGCTGACCTATCCGCATATCGGAAACTACGGCACCAATGAAGAGGATGTGGAATCAGGCCGCGTGCACGCTGCCGGCTTGGTCATCAAAGACCTGCCCCTGGTGGCTTCCAATTTCCGCAGCACAGCGGACCTGAGCCGCTATTTGCGTGACCATGGCACCGTGGCCATTGCCAATATCGATACCCGCTCGCTGACGCGCCATTTGCGTCAACACGGCGCGCAAAACGGCTGCATTCTTGCGCTAGAAGCCGGGCAATTCCCCGACGAAAAGCGCATGGCACAAGCCGTCCAATCGGCCCGTAGCGCAGCTTCGATGGCAGGTTTAGATCTGGCCAAAGTGGTGAGCGCCAAAGAAGCCTACCGCTGGTCGCAGGCGGAATGGGCTTTGGGCGCGGGCTATGCGCAAGCCGATGCACCGCGCTTGCACGTCGTGGCCTACGACTTCGGCGTGAAGCGCAATATCTTGCGCATGCTGGCAGCGCGGGGCTGCAAATTGACGGTAGTGCCTGCACAAACTTCCGCCCAAGCGGTGCAGGCCTTGCAGCCGGACGGTGTTTTTTTGAGCAACGGCCCGGGCGACCCGCAGCCCTGCGACTACGCGATTGCAGCCTGTGCCGAGTTGATTGAAGCAGGTCTGCCTACCTTTGGCATTTGCCTGGGCCACCAGATCATGGCGCTGGCCTCAGGTGCGACAACTTTCAAGATGAAGTTCGGGCACCATGGCGCCAACCACCCGGTCAAAGAGCTGTCCAGCGGGCGCGTCAGCATCACCAGCCAGAACCATGGCTTTGCCGTGGACCCGCACTCTCTGCCTGCAAATTTGCGGGCCACCCATATCAGCCTGTTTGACAACACCCTACAAGGCCTGGAGCGCACCGACAAACCGGCATTTTGTTTCCAGGGGCACCCCGAGGCATCGCCTGGGCCGCATGACATTGCCTACTTGTTTGACCGTTTCATCCGGGAGATGGAGGCGCGCGCGTGAGCTTTTACGGCGTGACCGACTTAGGGACATATGTGGTCGGTGCGGTCGGCATTATTTTGCTGCCCGGTCCGAATTCACTGTTTGTTTTGTCGGTTGCCACGGGGCGGGGTGTGCGGCCTGCTTACCGTGGCGCGTTCGGGGTATTTTTGGGCGATATCGTATTGCTGGCGCTGGTTGGCCTGGGCGCGGCCGGCCTGATGCGCAGCTACCCGGAGCTGTTCATGGTGGTGAAATATGCGGGCGCGGCCTACTTGGCCTGGGTCGGCATCCAACTGGTGCGTAATGCGCTGGCCACGGCGCGGCACCCCGTCGATCAGCCCGCGGGCGCAGCGCAATTGCCGGCCCACCTGGCCCACCCCTTTCGCCGGGCCTTGCTCATCAGCCTGCTCAACCCCAAGGCGATTTTGTTTTTGTTGTCCTTTTTCGTGCAGTTCATCGACCCAGCCTACCCCGAGCCCTGGGTGCCCTTTCTGATTTTGAGCGCCATCGTGATGGCCTGTAGCGCAGTTTATTTGAGCTGCTTAATCTTTGCCGGTGCGCGACTGGCCGAAGTGTTCCGTCGCCGCCCCGTTTTTTCCGCCGGTCTGTCCAGCGCCGTGGGCGCCTTGTTTGTGTGGTTTGGCGTAAAACTGGCTGGTGCCAGTTTGGCCTAAGGCGCGACGAGAGAGTTGAGTGCGCAAAAGACGGACGCGCGCCTAAGAGAAGAATTTGAGAGAGTTTATTCATGCCAAAACGTAGCGATATCCAAAGCATCCTGATCATTGGAGCAGGCCCCATCATCATCGGTCAGGCCTGTGAGTTTGATTACTCCGGCGTGCAGGCCTGCAAGGCTTTGCGCGAGGAGGGCTACAAAGTCATCCTGATCAACAGCAATCCGGCCACCATCATGACCGACCCGGACACCGCCGATGTCACCTACATCGAGCCGATCACCTGGGAAACGGTAGAAAAAATTATCGCCAATGAGCGTCCGGATGCGATATTGCCAACCATGGGCGGGCAAACCGCGCTCAATTGCGCTTTGGATTTGTGGCGCCAGGGTGTACTGGAAAGATTTGGAGTTGAACTGATCGGCGCCACGCCTGAGGCCATCGACAAAGCCGAAGACCGTCTGAAATTCAAAGAAGCAATGACCAAAATCGGTCTGGGCTCGGCGCGCTCTGGCATCGCACACAGCATGGAAGAGGCCTGGGCGGTTCAGAAAACCTTGGGCTTTCCTACGGTCATCCGGCCCAGTTTCACGCTGGGCGGGACTGGCGGGGGTATCGCCTACAACGCCGAAGAGTTCGAAACCATTTGCAAGCGCGGTCTGGAAGCCTCGCCGACCAAAGAGTTGCTGATCGAAGAGTCTCTGCTCGGGTGGAAAGAGTATGAAATGGAAGTCGTGCGGGACAAGGCCGACAACTGCATCATCGTGTGCTCGATTGAAAATCTGGACCCCATGGGCGTGCACACCGGCGACTCGATCACCGTGGCGCCCGCCCAGACTTTGACAGACAAGGAATACCAAATTCTGCGCAACGCCAGCCTGGCGGTTTTGCGCGAAATTGGGGTGGATACCGGTGGCTCGAACGTGCAGTTCGCCATCAATCCGGACGACGGGCGCATGGTGGTCATTGAGATGAATCCGCGCGTGTCGCGTTCTTCAGCCCTGGCATCCAAAGCGACTGGCTTTCCGATTGCCAAAGTGGCCGCCAAATTGGCCGTGGGCTATACCCTCGATGAGTTGCGCAACGATATCACCGCAGGCGCCACACCGGCCAGTTTCGAGCCTAGCATTGACTATGTGGTCACCAAAATCCCGCGTTTTGCGTTTGAAAAATTCCCCGCCGCCGACAGCCGCCTGACGACCCAAATGAAATCCGTCGGTGAGGTGATGGCCATGGGCCGCACCTTCCAGGAGTCCTTTCAAAAGGCCTTGCGCGGTTTGGAAGTAGGCGTGGACGGCATGAACGAAAAAACCCAGGACCGCGAAGTGCTGGAGCGCGAATTGGGCGCTCCTGGCCCCGAGCGCATCTGGTACGTGGGCGATGCTTTTGCCCAGGGCATGTCGGTCGAGGAAGTGTTTGCCCTGACCCGTATAGACCGCTGGTTTTTGGTGCAGATTGAGCAGATCGTGCAGATCGAATTGGAGCTCGAACGCCTGCCCCAACCGGCAACTGGCACCGTACTGGAGGGCTTGGATGCGCCGACCTTGCGCGCCCTGAAGCAAAAAGGTTTTTCCGACCGCCGCCTGGCACGCCAACTGCGTACCAGCGATGCGCAAGTGCGCGAGCGCCGGATCGCGTTGGGTGTGCGCCCGGTCTATAAGCGGGTGGATACCTGCGCGGCCGAGTTCAGCACGAACACGGCCTATATGTATTCCACCTACGAAGCCCAGGGCGCAGAGTGTGAATCGCAGCCTAGCGATCGCAAAAAAATTATGGTGCTCGGTGGCGGCCCTAATCGCATCGGCCAAGGTATCGAGTTTGACTACTGCTGTGTGCACGCTGCGCTGGCCTTGCGCGAGGATGGCTATGAAACCATCATGGTCAACTGCAACCCGGAGACGGTATCGACCGACTACGACACCAGCGACCGCCTCTATTTCGAGCCGCTGACTTTGGAAGACGTGCTGGAAATTGTGGACAAGGAAAAACCGCTGGGCGTGATCGTGCAATACGGCGGTCAAACGCCTTTGAAGCTGGCGCTCGGACTCCAAGCCCATGGCGTACCGATTATCGGGACCACCCCGGACATGATCGACGCGGCAGAAGACCGGGAGCGTTTTCAACAATTGCTGCATGCGCTGGACCTGCGCCAGCCGCCCAATGCCACTGCGCGCACCGAGGCCCAGGCGCTGGAAAAAGCCAGCGCCTTAGGCTATCCGCT
>CAMBFO010000112.1 GCA_945865675.1 Comamonas sp. lk | reverse complement strand
TAACATCCAGCATCCCACCACTTGGCCCGGCACCGTGGCCGGCCAGGGTAAGTCCTCCACCATCGTGATCCAACGGACTGACGGCAATATCATCGGTTCATAAAAAACGCTAGTGTTTGCAAAGCAGCCTTTTCAAGAAGGCTGCTTTTTTTATACCCACTTAGCTGACAACTGCAGTTGCCCTTCAACATAACAAAACGTGCAATCAACTGTCGTGTAACACGACACCGGATCTCCACGAGAAGCCACAAGCACGAAGCCAGCAATGAACTCAAACCCGCCACAGCAATTCATACGCACCGCCCAAACTACGACTAGCAAAACCAATCTCAGGTCCCAAACTTTATTCAAAAGTTCTCACAATTGAACCCAATCGTTTGCTATAATTTTTGGCTCAGGCTCTTTAGCTCAGCACTATGGCGTGCCGGACCAGCCGCGCCCTAGCCGCCCGTCTTGAAGGGTGGGCCGGCCAGCCGTAAACCGGCTTTCAAGCCTTTTTTCTTAAACCAGCCCTGGTTGACTTCCAAAACAAAGCGCACCGGCTTGGCCGAGCAGTGCGATTGGGTGCTATGGGGCTGCATGTCTTGCAGGTTCACCACCGTCCCATCGTCAGCGACAAAGGCAGCCGTCAAGGGAATCAAGGTATTTTTCATCCAGAAACATTGTTGTTTTGCCTCCGGGAAGATAAACAACATGCCTTCGTGCTGTGGCATCTCGGCGCGATGCATCAGGCCGGTGGCCTGTTGGCCTGGCGTGCTGGCAATTTGCACTTCAAGTTGATGGAAACCGGCAGAGAGGGTGGTGCGCGGCAGGCTGGTTTGGGCTTGCTCCTGCGCCATGAGCGGGCCTATGGACGCCAGAAAAGCCATGATGCTAAGTGTGCTCAGAAGGAAGTTCATGGCCTGATTGTGCTTCAGCTGAAGAGCCCGGTTCCGCAAAAATAAGGCCCTTTGACCTTTTGCGGCCGGGGGCCACAGGCAGCGCGCACGGGCTGCCCCTACCTTGATTTATGACAGTATCGCGTAAAGGTTTGTGTCTAGAATTGGCCAGTCCCATCAAAAAAAGCCTGCTAACCCTTCGGTAAACTGGCCTTGCAGGCGGCAATACACCGTCTGATTCAACAGCAAAGAGACTCATTTCATGTACCAGCACATCAAAAGTCCCGCCCAAGGCCAGAAAATCACGGTCAACGCCGATTTTTCCTTGAACGTTCCCGACGAGCCCATCATCCCCTACATCGAGGGTGACGGTACCGGGTTGGACATTACGCCGGTAATGCTCAAAGTGGTGGATGCGGCGGTGGCCAAATGCTATGGCGGCAAGCGCAAAATACATTGGATGGAGGTGTTTGCCGGTGAAAAGTCCACCAATGTCTATGGCCCTGACGTCTGGCTGCCCGAAGAAACCCTGCACGCGATCCGCGACTATGTGGTCTCCATCAAAGGCCCGCTGACCACCCCGGTCGGAGGCGGTATTCGCTCCTTGAACGTGGCTTTGCGCCAGGAGCTTGATTTGTACGTCTGCCTGCGGCCTATCCAATACTTTGACGGCGTGCCCAGCCCGGTCAAAGAGCCGCACAAGACCGATATGGTTATCTTCCGCGAAAACTCCGAGGATATCTACGCTGGCATCGAGTTTGAAGCCGAGTCCGACAAGGCCAAAAAGCTGATCAAATTCCTGACCGAGGAAATGGGCGTTACAAAAATACGTTTCCCCAATACCTCTGGTATCGGTATCAAACCGGTGTCACGCGAAGGCACCGAACGCCTGGTGCGCAAAGCCATCCAATACGCCATTGACAACGACAAGCCCAGCGTGACCATTGTTCACAAGGGCAATATCATGAAGTTCACCGAAGGCGGCTTTCGCGATTGGGCCTACGGTCTGGCGCAAAAAGAATTCGGCGCCCAGTTGGTCGATGGCGGGCCTTGGTGCAAATTCAAAAACCCCAGGACGGGTCGTGAAATCACGGTCAAGGACAGTATTGCCGACGCCTTCTTGCAACAAATCCTGCTGCGTCCAGCGGAATACAGCGTTATCGCCACACTCAATCTCAATGGTGACTATGTGTCGGACGCATTGGCTGCCCAGGTGGGAGGCATTGGCATCGCTCCGGGCGCCAACCTCAGCGATACCGTGGCCATGTTCGAGGCGACCCACGGCACGGCGCCCAAGTATGCGGGCAAAGACTACGTCAACCCCGGCTCCGAAATTTTGTCAGCTGAAATGATGCTGCGGCACATGGGCTGGAAAGAAGCGGCCGATTTGATCATCAGTTCGATGAAAAAATCCATTCTCAGCAAGAAGGTCACCTATGACTTTGCCCGCCTGATGGACGGCGCAACCCAGGTCAGCTGCTCCGGCTTTGGCCAGGTCATGATCGACAATATGTGAGCGCCTGCGGGTGTTTCGCCCGCCTGCGGATGCTTGCCCAAACGCCTGTTGCGCGCCTGCGTAGCGGGCGTTTTTTTCTTGGCGGCCTTGAATCCGGCCCTGGACGCTCCAATTAACCTTGGCACTGCGATAGCATGTGCACACCGATAAAATAGAAACATGGCGACTACCCCACCCAAACCCCCGAGGGAACTCCCCCGGCAGACCCCCAAACCGGACGACGGCGGTGGTGCCATAGTGCTGGAGCGCCTGCCGCAAAAAGTGCAGCCGCCGTCCATGCACCAAGTGCTGATGCTCAACGACGATTTCACCCCTATGGAGTTCGTCGTGGGGGTGATCCAAGAATTTTTTTCCAAAGATTTGGCTACAGCAACCCAAATCATGCTGAAAATCCATATCGATGGTAGAGGGGTTTGCGGGGTTTACACCCGCGACGTGGCGGCCACCAAGGTGGACCAGGTCATGGATGCCGCCCAAAAGGCCGGGCATCCATTGCAGTGTGTGAGTGAGCCTGTGGGCTAAAAGGCGATAGGACGTAGTGTGGGGTGGCGACCGCCGGCGCGGCCTACCGACGATGAACAAATGCATATGATGAAGGAACAGTCATGATCGCCCAGGAATTAGAAGTTAGCCTGCATATGGCCTTTGTTGAGGCCCGTCAGCAGCGGCACGAATTTATTACCGTGGAGCACCTATTGCTCGCTTTGCTGGACAACCCCAGCGCGGCAGAAGTCTTGCGCGCCTGTTCGGCCAATGTCGATGAATTGCGCAAGTCGCTCACCCATTTCATCAAGGACAACACGCCCCAAGTAGCCGGCGTCGACGAGGTCGATACCCAGCCGACCCTAGGCTTTCAGCGGGTCATCCAGCGCGCCATCATGCATGTGCAGTCCACCGGCAGCGGTAAAAAAGAGGTGATGGGCAGCAATGTGCTGGTGGCCATCTTCGGCGAAAAAGATTCTCACGCGGTCTATTACCTGCACCAGCAGGGTGTCACCCGCTTGGACGTGGTCAATTTCATAGCCCATGGCATCAAAAAGAGCGATCCACCTGAAGCTGCCAAAGGCAGCGAGGCTGGTCCTGAGACCGAAGAAGCCTCCAGCGAGAAAAACGAAAAAGCCTCTCCGCTTGAGCAGTACACCCAGAATTTGAACCAACTGGCCAAAGACGGCAAGATCGACCCCCTGATCGGGCGCGAGTACGAAGTTGAGCGCGTGATTCAGATTTTGTGCCGCCGCCGCAAAAACAATCCCCTGCTCGTGGGCGAAGCTGGCGTGGGCAAAACTGCGATTGCCGAGGGTCTGGCCTGGCGAATTTCCCAAAAAGATGTGCCCGAAGTGCTGGCCGATGCGGTGGTGTATTCCCTGGACATGGGCGCATTGCTGGCAGGTACCAAATACCGGGGTGATTTTGAGCAGCGCCTCAAGGGCGTGCTCAAATCTCTCAAAGACCGCCCTAATGCGGTGCTGTTTATTGACGAAATCCACACCTTAATTGGTGCTGGCGCGGCCTCCGGCGGCACGCTGGATGCGTCTAATCTGCTCAAGCCCAGCTTGAGCTCGGGCCAGCTCAAGTGCATTGGCGCCACCACATTTACCGAGTACCGCGGTATTTTCGAAAAAGACGCCGCGCTCTCGCGCCGCTTCCAGAAAGTAGACGTGGTTGAGCCGACAATCGAGCAGACGGTGGAGATTCTCAAAGGCCTGAAGTCCCGCTTTGAAGAGCACCATAAAGTCAAATACGCTGTTGCTGCGCTGCAGGCTGCCGCAGAGCTGAGCGCCAAGTACATCAACGACCGGCATTTGCCCGACAAAGCGATTGATGTGATCGATGAAGCCGGGGCGGCCCAGCAGATCCTGGCCCCAAACAAGCGCAAAAAGACGATTTCTAAAACAGAAGTCGAGGAAATCGTCGCCAAAATTGCCCGGATTCCCCCGGCCAATGTCTCTAATGACGACCGCGGAAAACTCAAAACCCTGGACCGCGATCTTAAAAGCGTGGTCTTTGGTCAGGACAAGGCGCTCGATGTGCTGGCCTCTGCGGTCAAAATGGCCCGTTCCGGGCTGGGTCGGGCGGACAAGCCCATCGGCTCTTTCCTGTTCAGCGGCCCCACCGGTGTGGGCAAAACCGAAGCGGCCAAGCAGTTGGCCTACATCATGGGAATTGAGTTGCTGCGCTTTGACATGAGCGAGTACATGGAGCGCCATGCGGTCAGCCGTCTGATCGGCGCCCCTCCGGGGTATGTCGGTTTTGACCAGGGCGGTTTGCTGACGGAGGCCGTTACCAAGAAGCCGCATTGCGTGCTCTTGCTCGACGAGATCGAAAAAGCACATCCTGACATTTTCAACGTGCTCTTGCAAGTCATGGACCACGGCACCCTGACCGATAACAATGGGCGCAAGGCCGATTTCCGCAATGTGATCATCATCATGACCACCAACGCGGGCGCCGAGACCATGAACAAGGCCACAATCGGTTTTACCAATCCCCGTGAAGCGGGTGATGAGATGATCGATATCAAGCGTTTGTTTACGCCTGAGTTCCGCAACCGGCTCGATGCGATCGTGGGCTTTAAGGCCCTGGATGAAAATGTCATCTTGCGGGTAGTAGACAAATTCCTGCTGCAGTTGGAAACCCAGTTGGCCGAGAAGAAAGTGGAAGTTACCTTTACGGACAAACTGCGCAAGCACTTGGGCAAAAAAGGATTCGATCCACTCATGGGCGCGCGACCCATGCAGCGCCTGATTCAGGACACTATTCGCCGCGCTTTGGCCGACGAATTGTTGTTCGGTCGCCTGACCGACGGAGGCCGCCTGACGGTGGACCTGGACGACAAAGACGAGTCCAAGACCGAGGTATTGCTCGATATCCAACCGCTGCCCAAGCGGGAAGGGCGATCCAAGTCGGAAGAGGCGACCGCCACCTGATGTAAAATCAGTGGGCTTTGTTAGGTGCGCTCGTTATCAGCCAGTGCGGCGGCGAAGTTAATCACAAACCGGTTCTATCAAGGTGTTCCCCTTGGGCGCAGGCCGCCCTAGAGGAAAAATCGAGCCGGATTTAAGACCTAACCTTTGGAGTATTTATGTCAGTCACTATGCGTGAAATGCTGGAAGCGGGCGTCCATTTCGGGCACCAAACCCGTTTTTGGAACCCCAAGATGGCCCCGTTTATCTTCGGTCATCGCAACAAAATCCACATCATTAACCTGGAAAAATCCCTGCCTATGTTCCAGGAGGCGAGCAAGTTTGTTCGTCAGCTGTCGGCTAAACGCGGCACCATCTTGATGGTCGGCACCAAGCGCCAGGCGCGTGACACCGTGGCGATGGAAGCCAAGCGCGCAGGCATGCCTTTTGTGGACCAGCGGTGGCTCGGTGGCATGTTGACTAACTTCAAGACCGTAAAAACCTCGATCAAACGTCTCAAGGACATGAAGATTGAGCAGGAAGCCGGTCTTGATGCGATGAGCAAAAAAGAGCAGCTGATGTTTGCTCGTGAATTGTCCAAGCTGGAAAAAGACATTGGCGGCATTCAAGATATGGCGACCTTGCCCGATGCCATTTTTGTGATTGACGTGGGCTACCACAAAATTGCGATTGCAGAAGCGCGCAAACTGGGCATTCCGCTCATTGGCGTGGTCGATTCCAATCACTCGCCCGAAGGCATTGATTACGTGATTCCAGGTAACGACGATTCCTCCAAGGCCGTCACCTTGTACGCCCGCGGCATCGCCGATGCAGTGCTCGAAGGCCGCGCCAATGCGGTCGATGACCTGGTCAAGGCCGTGGTGGCGGAGAGTGACGATGAGTTTGTAGAGGTTGAAGAGGCTGCTTAAGCGCACCCGCAACCCTTAAAAGGGGGCTTGCTAGCCCCTTTTTTTTAGCAAAGAAACCGATTAATTTGTTTACGGAGTAAAGAAATGGTAGCAATTACCGCAAGCATGGTCGCCGAACTGCGCGGCAAAACCGACGCACCCATGATGGAATGCAAAAATGCCTTGACCGAGGCCGGTGGCGACATGGTCAAGGCCGAAGAATTATTGCGCGTGAAATTGGGTAGCAAGGCCGGTAAAGCGGCAGCCCGCGTCACTGCCGAGGGCGTGGTTGCGATCGCCAGCGATGCGGCTGCCAGCGCGATGATTGAGGTCAACTGCGAGACTGATTTTGTGACCAAAAATGACAGCTTTCTGGCGCTGGCCCAGGGTGCGGCTCAGTTGGTGGCCCAGCACAATCCGGCCGACCTGGTCGCGTTGGCGGGCTTGCCCTTTAGCCTTGCCGGCTTTGGCCCGACCCTTGAAGATGTGCGCAAAGGCCTGATTGGAAAAATCGGCGAAAACATGACGTTCCGCCGCTTTAAAAGGTCTGCATCGGGTTCTCACGTAGCCTCCTACTTGCACGGCACGCGTATCGGCGTGTTGGTGCAATTCGATGGCGATGCAGTAGCCGCCAAGGACGTGGCAATGCACGTGGCCGCTATGAAGCCAGTGTCTTTGTCCAGTGCCGACGTGCCCGCTGAACTGGTGGAGCGCGAGCGCTCTGTCGCGGCAGCCAAGGCCGCCGAAGATGCAGCCGTGGCGACAGCGGCGGGCAAGCCTGTGCAGTCGGCCGAAATTGTGACCAAACGCATTGAAGGCGGTGTGCAGAAATACCTCAAAGAGGTGTCGCTGCTGAACCAGACCTTTGTGAAGAACGACAAGCAGACGGTGGAGCAAATGCTCAAAGGCTGCGCCACAACGGTCCATGGCTTTACCCTGTATGTGGTGGGTGAGGGCATCGAAAAGCGGGTGGACGATTTCGCCGCCGAAGTGGCCGCGCAGGTTGCTGCTGCCAAACAAGGCGCCTAAATTTCGCCAAGCCGCCATGCCCGCGTTAGATATTGATGCAATGGACGCATGGCGGCGTCAAAATACTTACTAACTTGCCGCAACCGGATGCTGTCATGACCCAGATAAAGCCAGCCTACAGTCGAATTTTGTTGAAACTGTCCGGCGAGGCTTTGATGGGCGATGACCAGTTTGGTATCAACCGCGACACCATTGTGCGTATGGTGGATGAAATTGCTGAAGTCACCCGTCTGGGCGTTCAGCTAGCGGTGGTGATTGGCGGGGGCAATATTTTTCGTGGCGTGGCCGGTGGCTCGGTGGGTATGGACCGCGCAACTGCCGACTATATGGGCATGCTGGCTACCGTGATGAATGCCTTGGCGCTGGGCGACACCATGAACAAGGCTGGCTTGACTGCCCGGGTTATGTCCGCCATCGGCATTGAGCAAGTGGTCGAGCCCTACGTACGGCCCAAAGCGCTGCAATACCTGGAAGAAGGCAAGGTGGTTATTTTTGCCGCCGGTACTGGCAATCCATTTTTTACGACCGATACCGCTGCCGCCTTGCGGGGTGCGGAAATTGGGGCGCAAATTGTGCTCAAGGCCACCAAGGTGGATGGTGTGTATGACGCTGACCCGAAAAAAGTGCCTACCGCCAAGCGCTACGCCAGCCTGACTTTTGATAGCGCGATGCAACAAAATCTGGGCATCATGGATGCGGCGGCTTTTGCCCTGTGCCGTGATCAGAAATTACCGATCAAAGTTTTCTCCATTTTCAAGCACGGCGCGCTTAAGCGTGTGGTGATGGGTGAGGACGAAGGCACGCTGGTGCATGTTTGAATTTTTGGAGTGACGAGTATGACGATCGCAGACATCCGGGGCCACATGGAAGGCAAGATGGACCAGTCCATCGCTAATTT
>CAMBFO010000111.1 GCA_945865675.1 Comamonas sp. lk | reverse complement strand
GGCTTTGAGCTGCTGGCGACCAAAGGCACGGCCTTGGCTATCAAAGCAGCAGGTCTGGATTGCCGCGCCGTAAACAAAGTAGCCGAGGGCCGTCCCAATATAGTGGACATGATCAAAAACGAGGAAGTGGCCCTGGTTATCAATTCAGTCGAGGAGCGGCGCAATGCGATTGCCGATTCGCGCCACATCCGCACCTCAGCCCTGCTGGGTCGGGTTACCACCTTCACCACCATTGCCGCGGCGGAAGCGGCGGTTGAGGGTATGAAATACCTCGATCAGCTAGGCGTGATTTCGGTACAGGAGATGCACGCCCAACTCTTGGCATAATCCGCGTTCTTTCCGATGGACAGCAGCGCGCTTTGGCGCGCTGCTGTCCATCGTCATTTATGAATCCCCGTTGCACGAGTTTTCCGATGGCCACTATTCCAATTACCAAACGCGGCGCCGAAATCCTGAAAGCCGAACTCCACCGGCTCAAGACGGTGGAGCGTCCTGCCGTGATCGGCGCGATTTCTGAAGCCCGTGCCCAAGGCGACTTGAGTGAAAACGCGGAATACGATGCCGCCAAAGACCGCCAGGGCTTTATCGAAGGCCGGATCCAAGAGGTTGAGGGTAAATTGTCCGTGGCCCAGGTGATTGACCCGGCAGCTCTGGATGCCGGCGGGCGCGTAGTCTTTGGCGCGACGGTGGACTTGGAGGAAGAAGCGACGGGTGAGCGGGTGACTTACCAAATCGTGGGCGAAGATGAGGCGGACCTGAAACTCGGCTTGGTCAATATCAGCTCGCCGATTGCCCGTGCGCTCATCGGCAAGGAAGAGGGCGATACCGCTATCGTGATGGCCCCCGGCGGCCAAAAACCCTATGAAATCGTGGCGGTGCGCTACGTCTAAAGAGGGCTAAACGGTGCGCCCACCGGGGACCAATGCCCGATAGGGCTTTGGCAACCGAGTGCTTAGGAAGCCTGGCTGCGCTTTTTCAGGCTGATTTTGGGTTTCGGCTTGGCACGCTTGACATTGCCGCCAGGGGTCAGCCTTTGGTTACCCAGCACCCGCAGAGTTTTGACTTCAGGGCGCTGCCCGGCGCGCTTGCTGTACTTGAGTACCTTGAAATCGCGCGGCCCCGCTTTGCGGTCCTCATCGACTGCTTTTTCCTTCTCCGGCATTGGCCGCCACAATACCAGCAGTTTGCCGATGTGCTGAATCGGTGCCGCACTGAGCTCCTGGGCCAGGGTCTGGAACATGGCTTCGCGTGCGGCGCGGTCGTCTGAAAACACCCGCACTTTGATCAGACCGTGCGCATTGAGGGCGGCGTCGGTTTCTTTTTTGACATTGGCCGTCAGGCCGTCGCCGCCGACCATGACCACCGGATCAAGATGGTGGGCCAGGGCTCGCTGCGCTTTGCGCTCTGTGGGACTAAGTTGGATAAGTGGCATGGGGCTATTATCGGCGCAATGAAAAAGCCGTCAGTCTCTTCGCCCTCGGCGCCGCTCGTGGCCAAGGCGGCACGCGGCGGCAAGGTCAACAAGGCCTGGCTGCACGACCATATCAATGACCCTTACGTCAAGCTGGCGGCCCGCGAAGGCTACCGGGCGCGGGCGGCCTACAAACTCAAGGAAATCGACGAAGTCTTCGGCCTGGTTAAGCCCGGCCAGGTGCTGGTGGACTTGGGCTGTACGCCTGGCGCCTGGAGCCAGTATTTGCGGCGGCGTCTGGCCCCGCAGGGCGCCGCCGCGGGCGCTTTGGACGGGAAAATCATCAGCCTGGACTTGCTGCCCATGGAGGCGATCGAAGGCGTGACTTTTATCCAAGGCGATTTTCGCGAGGCCGATACCCTGCAAAAGCTGGAACTAGCCTTGGACGGCGCCCAAGCGGATATCGTGGTCTCGGACATGGCGCCCAATCTTTCGGGTATCGCCTCGGCCGATGCGGCCCGGATCGAATACCTCGTAGAACTGGCCATTGAATTTTCCCAAAACCACATGAAAAAGCAGGGGGCTTTGGTGGCCAAAGTCTTCCACGGTGGCAGCTACAACGCGGCGGTAGCGCGCTTTCGCGAGGCTTTTCAAACCGTCAAACCCTATAAGCCCAAAGCCTCGCGCGACCGTTCGTCGGAGACTTTTTTGGTCGGTATCGGCCTGCGTTAGGCGCATGGATGGCGGCAAACAGCCCATGGCCCTGTGCGATTTACGGCCACTACACGCAAATACCGCTGAAAGCCTGCTTGAAAAGCCTAAAATGAAGCGCATGTGACAGGGGTATTTCCCGGCTCACGCCTTAACCGGAGCTTCGCTTGAACAATCAGTGGTTTTCCAAAATTGCAGTCTGGCTGGTCATCGGCCTGGTACTTTTTACCGTCTTTAAGCAATTTGACTCGCACAGCGCCGGCGGCGCCGTGACGCTTGGTTACTCCGACTTCTTGGAAGAAGTGCGCAACAAGAACATCAAGAGCGCTGTCATCCAAGAAGGCCAGGGCGGAACCACAGAGATCGTTGCAGTCACCGCGGACGAGCGCCGGGTCAGAACCACAGCAACCTACCTGGACCGTGGTCTGGTGGGCGATCTGATAGCCAATGGCGTGAAGTTTGACGTCAAGCCGCGCGAAGAAGGTTCTTTGCTCATGACTTTGTTGGTGAGCTGGGGCCCCATGCTGCTGCTTATCGGCGTCTGGATTTATTTCATGCGCCAAATGCAAGGCGGCGGCAAGGGCGGCGCTTTCAGTTTTGGCAAAAGCAAAGCGCGCTTGCTCGATGAAAACACCAATACCGTGACCTTTGCCGACGTGGCCGGTTGCGATGAAGCCAAAGAAGAAGTCAAAGAGGTCGTGGACTTCCTGAAAGACCCCAGCAAATTCCAAAAACTGGGCGGCCGCATTCCGCGCGGCTTGTTGTTGGTCGGCCCGCCAGGCACCGGTAAAACCTTATTGGCCAAGTCGATTGCCGGCGAAGCCAAAGTGCCTTTTTTCAGTATCTCTGGCTCGGACTTCGTGGAAATGTTTGTTGGTGTGGGCGCGTCCCGCGTGCGCGACATGTTTGACAATGCCAAGAAAAACGCACCCTGCATTATTTTTATCGACGAGATCGATGCTGTAGGCCGCCAGCGTGGCGCGGGCTTGGGCGGCGGCAATGATGAGCGAGAGCAGACGCTCAATCAGATGCTGGTGGAGATGGATGGTTTTGAGACCAATGTCGGCGTTATCGTGGTCGCTGCCACCAACCGTCCCGACATTTTGGATGCCGCTTTGCTGCGCCCCGGTCGTTTTGACCGGCAGGTGTACGTCACGCTGCCTGATATTCGCGGCCGTGAGCAAATTCTCAATGTGCACATGCGTAAAGTGCCGCTCGGGCAAGACGTGAACGCCGGCATCATCGCCCGCGGCACCCCTGGGATGTCGGGCGCTGACTTGGCGAATTTGTGTAACGAAGCCGCCCTGATGGCCGCGCGTCGTAATGCCCGTTTGGTGGACATGGAAGACTTTGAAAAAGCCAAGGACAAAATCCTGATGGGCCCCGAGCGCAAGAGCATGGTCATGCCCGAAGGCGAGCGCAAAAATACGGCCTACCATGAGTCCGGCCATGCGCTTATAGGCAAGCTCTTGCCTAAATGCGATCCGGTGCACAAAGTCACCATCATTCCCCGTGGACGCGCATTGGGTGTGACGATGAGCCTGCCGGCGCAAGACCGCTACTCCTATGACAGCGAATACATGCTCAACCAAATTAGCATGTTGTTTGGTGGACGTATCGCCGAAGAGGTGTTCATGAACCAGATGACCACCGGTGCCAGCAATGACTTTGAGCGCGCCACATCGATTGCCCGCGACATGGTGATGCGCTATGGCATGACTGACGCGCTGGGCCCCATGGTGTATGCGGAAAACGAAGGCGAGGTATTCCTGGGCCGCTCGGTGACCAAAACCACCAATATGAGCGAGCAGACCATGCAAAAGGTGGATGCCGAGGTGCGTCGCATCATCGACCAGCAGTACCAGTTGGCCCGCAAACTGATCGAAGACAATAAAGACAAAATGCACGCCATGGCCAAGGCCTTGCTGGAGTGGGAAACCATTGACAGCGACCAGCTCGATGACATTATTGCTGGCAAAGATCCGCGTCCACCTAAGGATTGGACGCCCCCAAGCGCTACGCCCGGTCCTAGCGACAGTGGTGGCAATGCGGCGCCTGCCACAACGCCCGAGCCGGCAACTACAGCGGCTTAAGAGCGCATCTGGAGGCGCTAGTAGTCAACGGGGCTTTTAAGCCCCGTTTGCACGTTTGAAGCAGTTTTGATTGAACCCATCAGCAACGCCCCCTATGCCTATTTGGCAAACCAGCCGCTTTGATATGGACCTGTCGCAGCCCCGCATCATGGGGATTGTGAACGTCACGCCAGACTCGTTTTCTGATGGGGGCTTGCATGCGACAAGCAGTGCGGCGATGCGCCATTGCGAGCAATTGTTGCTCGAGGGCGCTGACATCCTGGACATCGGCGGGGAGTCCACCCGCCCGGGCGCGCAGCCCTTGTCCGAGGCCGATGAGCTGGAGCGCATCCTGCCGGTTGTGCGCCACGCCCTAAGCTTGGGCGTGCCCGTGTCCGTGGATACCTACAAACCGGCGGTCATGCAAGCGGTATTGGACCTGGGCGTGGACATCATTAACGATGTATGGGCCTTGCGTTGGACAGCCCCTGGCTCTGCGCGCAGCGGCGTGGACGTGGTGGCTGGGCATGGCCGTTGTGGTGTTTGCTTAATGCATATGCCTGGCGATCCGCAAACCATGCAGTTGTCTCCCATGCAGGGCGATGTGCTGGCCCCGGTGATGGAGTTTTTGGAGCAGCGAAGTCAATACCTTATGGCGCGCGGCGTACAAAGTGCGCGCATTTGCATAGACCCCGGTATCGGTTTCGGCAAAACCGTGCACCAAAATTTCAGCTTGCTGGCACGACAGTCAGAAATACTCAGACTAGGTTTTCCGCTTCTGGCGGGCTGGTCGCGCAAGTCGTCTCTGGGTTCGGTCACTGGGGCTGCTGCTGACGACCGAGTGGTCGCCAGCGCTGCTGCGGCACTGCTGGCAGTGCAAAATGGTGCGCGTATGCTTAGGGTGCATGATGTGCTGGCCACGGCGCAGGCCTTGAAAGTGCTTGGCGCGACGCAAGGGGCGGCAAAGCATTAGGTTAGCCGGACATCAGCTGTTTTTATTTATAAAACCAATAATTTATGACACGTCAATATTTCGGAACCGATGGCATTCGCGGCACCGTGGGTCAGCCACCGATTACGCCGGACTTCATGCTACGCCTGGCCCATGCAGTAGGGCGGGTGCTCAAACGCAGCGAAGCGCGGCCCACGGTATTGATTGGTAAAGACACCCGCATCTCGGGCTATATGCTGGAAAGTGCCTTGGAAAGCGGGTTTAACTCTGCCGGTGTGGATGTGGTGCTTTTAGGTCCTTTGCCGACGCCGGGCGTGGCCTACCTGACGCGGGCGCAGCGCGCTTCACTCGGTGTGGTGATCAGCGCCAGCCACAATCCCTTTGACGACAATGGCATCAAGTTTTTCAGCGCCCAAGGCAGCAAACTGCCCGATGCCTGGGAGCAATCAGTGGAAGAGGCTTTGGCCCAGCTTCCTGTGTGGGAGGCCTCAGCCCAATTGGGCAAGGCCAAACGATTGGACGATGCGGCGGGCCGCTATATCGAGTTTTGCAAAAGCACGTTTGCGCCAGACCTGACGCTTAAAGGCCTCAAAATTGTGGTCGATGGAGCGCACGGCGCGGCCTACCAGATCGCGCCCAAAGTGTTTCATGAGTTGGGTGCCGAAGTCATCGCCATTGGCTGCGCACCCGATGGTTTGAATATCAATAAGGACGTAGGCGCCACCCATCCCCAGGCCCTGGTGGCAGCGGTGCGCCAGCATGGCGCGCATTGTGGGATTGCACTTGACGGGGACGCCGATCGATTGCAACTCGTCGATGCGCAAGGGCGTTTGTACAACGGTGACGAGTTGCTCTACCTGATGGCCGATGAGCGTCTGGCGCGCGGCGAAGCCTTAGGCGGCGTGGTCGGCACCTTGATGACCAATATGGCGGTAGAACTGGCCCTGAAGGCGCGTGGCTTGGAATTGGTACGCGCGCGGGTGGGCGACCGCTATGTTCTCGAAGAAATGCAAGCCCGCCGCTGGATCTTGGGGGGCGAGGGCTCCGGTCATTTGCTGGCCCTGGACAAGCACACTACCGGCGATGGGCTGGTATCTGCTTTGCAAATTTTGCAAGCCTGTGTGCGCTCAGGCAAAACCATGGCGCAGCTGTTAGAGGGGGTAGTGCTGTTCCCGCAAACCTTGCTCAACGTGCGCCTTGCGCCGGGCGCGGACTGGAAGTCCAACGCGGCCATGCAGCAAGCCATTGCGCACGTGGAAGCCGAGTTGGCCGACCAGGGCCGCGTGCTGATACGTGCCAGCGGCACCGAGCCAGTGGTGCGCGTAATGGTAGAGGCGCGCGATGCGGCGATTGCCAAGGCCTGCGCAGAACGTATTGCGCAGACGCTGCAATGATCCAGAAAAACGCCCCGATCCGCATTTGCTGCGTGGACTACGCGGACCCGGTGCATGCACGGTCACTGGTGGCCTTGCTCGATGCCTACGCCCATGACCCGATGGGCGGTGGCGGGGGACTCAGCGATTACGCGAAAACCCATGTGGTCACCGGCTTGGCTTCGCGTCCGCAGGCCTTTAGTGTGCTGGCGTTTGCACAGGATATGGCCCAGACGCCGGTGGGCCTGGTCAATTGCATAGAAGGCTTTTCTACCTTTGCAGCCAAGCCCTTGGTCAATGTGCATGATGTGATTGTGCTGCCCGATTGGCGTGGGCAAGGGGTGGCTGGCGCAATGTTGGAGGCTGTGGTGCAAATTGCCCGTGAACGTGGCGCGTGCAAGCTGACCTTGGAAGTACTCTCAGGTAATGAAAATGCCCTGCGCGCTTACGCCAAGCTGGGTTTTGATGCCTATCAACTCGACCCGCAGGCGGGGACCGCGCAGTTTTTGCAAATGTGGCTGGATGCTGGTGTTTAAGCGAGTGGCCTGGTCCGCCGGGTTGGCGCTGAGGTAGCCGCCAAGAAAATGGCCACCCGAAGGTGGCCATTTTTCTTACCAAACACCAGGTCCAATCTTCAGTGTATTTGATTTGCGTTTAAAAAGCGCATTTCAGCATCAAAAACCAGACCCTAAGCGTGCTTAGAAGTTGTAGCGGAGACCGAAGGTAATGGCTGTTGGGTCGGAACCAGCTGCAGTCGCTACGATTGAGGGGAAGTTATCGGCGCCGACAAAGGTTCCGCGTGCTTTCGTGTTGTTGGTGATCTGCGCGTAGCTGCCATACAGAATGGTTTGCTTGTCCAAAGCATAAGCCGCTTCCAAGGCCATCATGGTCAAATCGTCTGCGGCATTGGAAGCGGACTCGCCGGACATGCCGTAGTTGAATTTGTAGGTCATAGCGCCGTCTACATAGTTCACCACAAACAAGGTGTTGGTGGTTTTGCGTGCCTGAGTTGTGATGGCCGCTTGATTATCCAAGGAGCTAACAACTATTGCACCGCTCAGGTTGTCCATCTTGGCACCCAAGGTGAATTTGGTAGAGGTCATGGCCCAGGTAGCTGTACCTGACACTGCTTTAGATTGGGTGGCGATACCAGCGTTGTAGGTGCCGTTGTTCCACTCTAAGGAAGCAGCATACACAGGCTCATTCTTGGTTGGGGACTGTCCCTCGTCGGGCGAGTAGGAGGCCTTCACCACCATATCGGCAAATTTCGGGCTGAGGTAAACCAAGTTGTTGGTTTGACGGGTGTGCACGTTGTCGAAGTTGCTTCCGGCAGTTTTTGTGCCCTTGCCGTGAATGATGACTTCCATGGCCTCGCCCTCGCCGTACAGCGTGCCTGCATAGCCGCCGGCATCCAAGCTTTTTAGTGGGCTGTCGTATGTGCCGACCAAAAATGTACCCATGGATTTGCTTTTCAATCCAACAAAGCTATTCCGATTTGCAAAGGCTTTGCTTTGGGATGTGTCGTCTGGTGCAACACCGGTTTCCACTTGAAAAACGCCAGCCAAATCGCCGCTAAACCCGCGCTCACCCTTGAAGCCGATGCGCGACGCGTAGTTTTGCAACAT
>CAMBFO010000110.1 GCA_945865675.1 Comamonas sp. lk | reverse complement strand
GGTTGCGGTAGGTGCGGTTGCGGTTGCCATAGGGGTTCTCTTTCAGCGCAGGATTTGAGTCAAGGTGTGTCGGGCTTTGCTTAAACCGGCATGTTCATCACGTCTTCATAGGCTTTGAGCACTTTGTTGCGCACCTGCAAGGTGGCTTCAAAGGACAGCGAGGCCTTTTGCATCTTCATCACCACCTCGGTCAGCGGTACCGCTTCGCCGCTTTCAAAGGCGCGGGTGGTGTTTTGCGAGTCCATTTGGGCGGCATTGGTCTGGCCTACGGCTTTGCGGATCACGTCTGCAAAGTCGGTTTTCTGCACGCCGCTGGCGCTGTCCTCGCTCAGGCCTTTGGCTTGCGACGAATGCGCTTCCAAGGTGCGCAACATGGAGGCAATGCTGGCGGCGGAAGTGGCTTTTTCAATCATGGCGTGGGCTCCGGGTCGGGTGGCGTTATTTAGGCGTTGGCCAATTCGCTGAGCGAGTTATCGCGCAGGCGGGCCAGCTTGTAGCGCAAGGTGCGCGGGCTGATGCCCAGTTTTTCGGCGGCTTCGAGGCGGCTGCGCGAGGATTCCAAGGCGGCGCGGATCAAAGTGTGTTCGTTGTGTTTGACTGCGGCTTGCAAGGGCATGTCGGCGCAGTCGTCTTCTTGGGCCAGGGCCAGCAGTTCGGCAATGTTGGCCGGTACGCCCTGGGCCAGTTGCAGATCAACTGCGGGCGGCGCAGCAGGCAGGGATGGCGCCGGTGCCTGGTAGCCGCTGGCCATCAAAGACTCGACCGACATGTCGTCAAACATCAGGTGCTGGGTGTCGATTTGTTGGTCGGGGCAGAGCACCATGGCGCGTTGCACCACGTTCTCGAGTTCACGCACATTGCCCGGCCAGGGGTAGGCTAGCAGCGCGGTTTGCGCAGCGGGGCTGACACTCCAGCTTTGGCCGTTGCGGCCATGACGACCCAACATACGGGCCACGATGGGCAAGATATCGCCAGGGCGCTCGGCCAGCGCGGGTACGCGCAGCTTGAAGGTGCTCAGGCGGAAATACAGGTCTTCGCGGAATGCGCGTTGGCTAATGCATTCGCGCAGGTTTTTGTTGGTGGCAGCCACCACCCGCACGTCCAGGCCAATAGTGCGTTCACCGCCCAAACGTACCAGTGTGCGCTCTTGCAGCACGCGCAGCAGCTTGGCTTGCAGCGTGAGCGGCAGCTCGCCGATTTCATCTAAAAATATGGTGCCACCCTGCGCTTGTTCAAACAGGCCACGGTGGTCTTTGACGGCGCCGGTAAACGCGCCTTTTTCATGGCCAAAGAGCATGTCTTCAATCATGTGCTCGGGCATAGCGGCGCAGTTAAAGCCGACAAAGGGGCCGTTGGCGCTGGCCGAGGCCTCATGCAGCACGCGCGAAAGCACTTCCTTGCCCGACCCGGTGGGCCCTTCAATCAGTACCGCCACATTGGCCAGCGCTACACGGTGTGCCAGGGCTAGCAAATTGCGGCTGATGGGGTCCACATAGACCACGCTGCGTACCTGCTCTTGGGCGGGTGTGGTGGGATGGTGGGCTGCGCTGTGGTTGGCTGAGGCGCTTACGACCGCACTGGCTGCGGCATTGACGGCGATGGTTTTGGCGGCCTGGCTGGCGGCGCGGGCGCGGCTGACGGTCTGGGTCCAGGCGGCGGTGCTCCAGTCATCGGCAGACAAAGCATGGCAGGCGCCTTGGTGCATAGAGGCAATCGCGGCTTCCAGGTGCCGGCGTTCGGTGCGGCAGACCAGGGGAATGTTGAGGCGGCTGGCTTTGACCAGAGTGGCGCTGTCTTCTAGCAAGCTGGTATCGCCGCCCAAACCCAAGACGAGCATGGCGTAAGCGGCTTCTTCGTCGGCCAGCGCTTCTTGCAAAGCGTCTAGCGTGCTAACGGTAGTAACGACCAGACCTGCGCCGGCCAAAGCCTGCGCGTTCGCCGCGCTCAGCGGGCGAAACGGGTCCAGCCAGAGGGCTGAAATGGGCAAATGGGACGCGGACATAAGTAGGTAGGGTCAAAAAGGTGTCTATGGAGTCACCCTATCTGCAAATCCCGTGCCACGGGTTTCCCAGTGTTTATTGACGGCTTACCGACACCCCGGGCTTGGAGGCCGCTTTGGCAGGCTTGGCGTCAAAACCCTGGCAGGGGCGCCCGTCCACTTGTAGTATCTGTATAGATGGCAGCATCTTGGACTTAAAGCCCATCAGCTTGCATAGGTAGGGCAGCGATGGGTCCCAACTGGTGGCGAAATGCCGGCATTGCCAGCAGTTGATGGCCTGGTTCGCGGGCGTGGCTAGGGTGGGGATGTTGGGAGGCATAACCCGACATAAGCAAAAGTAATGCCTGTAACTTCAGCGCCTATGCGCACGCAGGGCGTTGACAACCGGAAGGCGTCCTTGGGCTGCCTTGCATAATGCAGCGCCGCCCAAAGTGTCCTTCGCACAAAGGAATTGAATGACCGATCCAACGCCCGCCCGCTTGTCTTTGTGCATGATCGTCAAGGACGAAGCCGACATGCTGCCCGGTTTTTTGGAGCGGGTACGCGGTTTGTGGGACGAACTGGTGGTGGTGGATACCGGCTCCACGGACCACTCTGTGGCGCTGCTGGAGGCCGCAGGCGCGCGCGTCTTGCACCAGCCCTGGCGCCATGATTTCGCACTGGCCCGCAACCACTCGCTCGATGCTGCCACCGGCGAATGGATTATTTTTCTAGACCCGGATGAATATGTATCGCCTGCATTTGTGGCCCAAGCACGTGCCGTGCTGGACGATGGGCAAATAGGTGCGGCCACGGTGGCCATGCAAAACTTGCGCGAGGATGGCCATGTGCAGGAGGCTTGCCTGTTGCGTATGTTCCGCCGCGCGCCCGAAGTGCGGTTTCGCCATGCCATCCACGAAGACGTGGCTGAAACCCTGCTGCCACAACTGCGCGCTACCGGCCAGGAACTGGTGCATCTGAACGCACCCATCATCCACCATGGCTATCGCAAGGAGATAGCACAGGCCCGCAACAAAAAGCAGCGCGACACCGCCATCATCGAATCTAGTTTGCGCCAAAACCCGGACGATCTGTATTTGCATTTCAAGCTTTTGGAGCAAGCCCGCTTTTGGGGGGATGCTGCGCTGGCCAGTGCCGCTGCGCCGCTTGCGCTAGAGGCTTGGCAGCGGGCGCCCGACAGCGCATTGAACTATTGGGCGGGCGAGTTGGCCGTCATGGTGGTCGATGGTTTGTATGCAGGTCAGTGGGAGGCGGCACTGGTGCAACTGCAAGCGATGGCGGTACGTGTGCCCGATTCACCTGCAATAGCGCACCGCAGTGGCGAATTGTTGGAGTTGCTTGGGCGGCTGGACGAAGCGAAAACCGCTTTTGAAATAGCTTTGTCGCAGCAAGGCCCGGCGATTAACACCCAGCTAGGCAGTGTGCGCCCACGCATGGGCTTGGTGCGCATCGCGATCGCCTTGCAGGACATGGATGCCGCCCGCGCTCACTTGGAACTGGCCCATAAGATGGCGCCCAAGGACCCGGAAGTGGTGTTTACCAAGGGTTTGCTCTAGCCCTGGCAACGGCGCAGCCAAGGGGTCTTGTGAGGGAAAGACCCTTACCAGCGCTTGCTTGCAAGCTGGGCGCGCACACTATGTAAGACGCTACCCCAGTCCCCCGCACTGGCTTGTCGAAACAAACGCATTTCTGGGTACCAGGGCGAGTCTTCACGGTCCAGCAACCAGCGCCAATCGGGCAGGTGGGGTAGCAGCAGCCAGGTCGGTCTGCCCAGCGCCCCGGCCAGGTGGGCCACGCTGGTGTCCACCGCAATGATGAGGTCCATGTGGGTACACAAAGCCGCCGTATCCGAAAAGTCCGCCAATGCAGCGCCGAAATGGACTACCTGCGGCGCTTGGGCCAGGGCCTGTGCGTCGGTATCGCGCAGCTCTTTTTGGAGGCTGAAGTACGCTAGGCCCGGCGGCAGCGCATTGAGAAAATCGCCTAAGGCAATGCTGCGCTGTTGGTCTGCTTTGTGGGTTGCATTGCCACTCCACACCAGCCCGATGCGTGGCCCTCGCCGAGGACCGAGCCGATCGGCCCATTGGGCTAGCTTTTCGGGCTTTGCCTTGAGATAGGGCGTTGTTGCAGGAATGCTTTGCACAGTGCAATTAAAGGCAATCGGCAAACTCATCACCGGGCAGTAGAGGTCAAAAGCGGGCAGGGGTTCACGCTGCCGCACCCATGAGGTGACGCCTTCCAAGGATTGGAACAGGTCGTAAAGCGGCGCTTCCACTTCGTAAATCACCTGCGCCCCGGCGCGCGCGGCTAAGGTTACAAAGCGGCAAAACTGAATCGAGTCGCCCAGGCCTTGCTCGTTATGCACCAATAAGCGCTGACCTTGGACAGCGCTTTCGCCCAGCCAGAGCGGCTGGGTAAATTGGCGTCGTATCGGGGCAAATGTTGGCGTTTGCCAGCGCACCTGGTAGCCGCGAAAGCCCTCGTCCAAGTCCCCGCGCAGCAGTTGGGTCAAGGACTTGTTAAACCGCGCATCTACATATTGCGGATCCAAAGCGATAGACCGGTCGCTGCTTTGCAGCGATTCGTCCAGGCGATGCAGGTGTTTGAGTACAGCGGCCCGGTTGGCGTAGGCCAAGGCGTGATCGGGTTGGAGGGCAATTGCCTGGTCATAGTCAGCCAGGGCATTTGCAAGCTCTTGTTTTTGAAGATAGGCGTTGCCGCGATTTAAATAGGCACTGACGCAGCGGGCGTCTAGGGCAATGGCCTGGCCAAAACGTGCAATCGCTACCTCGGTGTGCCCCAAGCTGAGCAAGGACGTGCCAAGATGGGCATGGGCCTCGGCATAAGCGGGGTCGAGCACCAAGGCCTGCTCATAAGCCGCCACAGCCTGGGCATGGCGGTCCAGTTCAGCCAGCGCTGCGGCGCGCTCGCACCAATAGGCTGGCTG
Organism: Comamonas sp. lk; assembly: GCA_945865675.1. Lineage (GTDB taxonomy): Bacteria > Pseudomonadota > Gammaproteobacteria > Burkholderiales > Burkholderiaceae_C > Allorhodoferax. Next base: position 3,228 of record CAMBFO010000110.1, on the reverse strand, counting down.
CGCTGGGTCCAGCGCAATAGCCTGGTCATAACATTCCAATCCGCCCTCAAACTGGCCCAGCTTGCACATCACATAGCCCAAAAAACAATAGGCGCGGTGGTTGTGGGGGTCGATCTCCAGGCTGCGGCAGAGCCAGTCGGCGGCATGGGCATAGTCGCCGCTGCGATCTGCCAATTTGCAAAGCAAGTCCAAAGCCCTGGCATCGCCCGCTCGGGCGCTGAGATGGGTTTCTAGTGCCTGCCGCGCCTGGGCGTAGTCGCCCGCTTGGATGCGCTGCGTAGTCCGAATTACGAAGGATTCATCGTTCATTTAGGGTTTGCGCCTGGAGTTTCGGGCATGCTTATTGCATCTGCAGAACTATAGCTGCTGTGCTTTTGCATAATAAGTCGATTCGACCACACCATAACCTGGCGTTTTCGCCCGGGGCTGCATAGCAAGTTCTTGGACCCAAGCATGTATTCGCAGACCACCGCCGCCGTACAGCCAGAGCCAGCCCTGCAAGCGGCTTCGGACATTGACGTCTTTTTTCAACAGGCAAGCGGCCTGCACAAAATAGGGCAATGGGAAGCGGCCAAGTATTTTTACGAACAGGTACTGGTGTTGCAGGGTCAGCACTTTGAGGCGATGCATATGTTGGGCCTGGTGGCGCTGCAAACCCAGAGTCCAGAAGATTGCGTGGAATGGATTGACCAAGCCTTAGCCTTGAGTCCGCCTAATGCAAGCATGCATTTCCACCGGGCGCTCGCTCTGGAAAAGCTCCTACGATTGGACGAGGCCATCAGAAGTTACGACCGCGCGATTGCCATCCGACCTGCTTACGTACAGGCCTTGGTCAACCGCGCCGCGGTCTGGAAGCAATTGGGGCGCATAGACTTGGCAGTCGCGAGCCTTCAACAAGCTATCAAGGCCGATGCCACCTGCGTACCCGCCTATTTGAACCTCGGCAATGCGCAAACAGCGCTCAAGCAGTGGGAATTGGCCGCTGCGAGCTATCGCAAGGCGATGGACTTGGACCCTGGATCCGTGACTTCTCCGATCTACTTGGCTAAAGCCTTGCGTATACTGGGCCGAGTCCCTGAGGCAATTACCCGTTGCGAAGCCGCGCTGGCACACCACCCTGCCAGCGCCTTGGTGCATTGGAATTTGGCGCACCTATTGCTGCTCAGCGGCCAATGGGAGCGGGGCTGGCCGCATTACGAATGGCGCTGGAAATATGCCGAAAACGCAAGGTACCAGCGTGCGTTTGCGCAGCCCCTATGGGACGGTGTGCAGACACTAGAGGGGAAAACACTCTTGCTACACCACGAGCAAGGGCTGGGCGATACGATCCAGTTTTGTCGATACGCTTTGCTTTGCAGTCAGCTAGGCGCTCGCGTACTGCTGGAAGTTCCCTCGGGATTATTGGGTTTGATGCAGGGCCTGGCCGGCGTCAGCGCGCTCATCGAATGCGGCCAGGCCTTGCCCGCCTTTGATTTCCACTGCCCCCTTTTGTCGCTGCCGGGGCTATTTGGCACCACGCCGGAAAATGCGCCGGGCAGGCAACCCTATTTGCAGGCATCGGAAAGCAAAAAGCGCTATTGGCAAGAGCGCTTAGGCCCGATGGAGCAGTTCAAAGTGGGCGTTGTGTGGAGCGGCGGCGTGCGGGCCGAACAGGCCGAGCTCAATGAAGCGCGCAATATTCCATTGGCGATGGTGGCCAAAGCGCTGAGCGATCTTGATATTGCTTTTTTTAGCTTACAAAAAGGCGAGCCAGCAGAATCCGAAATAGGCGGCCACGAGCAGAAATACTGGCCTAGCGGGAATTTTTATAATTTTTCCAGAGAACTGCGTGATTTTGCCGACACCGCAGCCCTTATTGCGCAGATGGACCTGGTGATTTCGGTAGATACCTCCACGCTGCATTTGGCCGCAGCCATGGGCAAACCGACCTGGCTACTCAATAAATATGACACTTGCTGGCGCTGGCTGCTTGAAGGGGATACCAGCCCTTGGTATCCGACTTTAAAAATATACCGGCAAGACGTGAAAATGGATTGGAAACCTGTTTTGGAGCGTGTGGCTGCAGATTTGTTGGGCTTTGCCGAATCCTTTAACAAAAAGCGTATGTGAATATACCAGCCCGCTGGCTCGTCGCTAAACATTAAATATAACTTTTGAAAGCTTTCTCATGAAAATTACTAGCAAAAGGCCCGTAGCTTTTGTATTAACAGCGACCAACCACGGCTCCATGCTCGTCAATCGCAATGATTTTCACACAACGCCCAACGGTGGCTATGGTGTGGGTTACCAACTATTTAAGAACTCTTCGTTTGACCCATTTGAAATCGACTTCGCCTTGCAATTATTGGAAATTCGGAAATCCCAATATGGCGAAGGCGTTGTCGCCATCGACTGCGGCGCCAACATAGGTGCCCACACTGTGGAATGGGCCAAACTCATGTATGGCTGGGGCGAAGTATTGGCCATTGAGGCGCAGGAAAGAGTTTTTTATGCGCTCGCCGGCAATATCACCATGAATAACTGTTTTAACGCCCGGGCCATCTGGGCAGCGGTTGGCGCCGAAAATGGGGAAATTGGCGTACCGGTCCCCGATTACCTTTCGCCCTCTAGTTTTGGCAGCCTGGAAATCAGAAAGCGAGCGTCTAATGAGTTTATTGGACAAGCCATTGATTACGATAAACCGCAAGTAACCCGTTTAATGACCATCGACAGCCTGGGTCTTGCGCGCGTGGACTTTATCAAGATCGACATTGAAGGCATGGAACTCGAAGCGCTCTTGGGCGCCGCGGAAACGATCCGCCGATGCCTGCCTAGCCTATTAATTGAAAAAATTAAATCTGATGAGGACCGCTTGTCCGAAATGTTGATTGCCTGGGGTTATCAATTATTTCCCTTGGGTTTGAATATTTTAGCGGTGCACAGCTCAGACCCATTGGCCAAAGAAATTAAGGTTGCATAGTCCGTGCCAATAAGCGAAGCGGACCAAGTCAAATATACCCGTTCACTTATGAATCAAAGTCTGCCGCGCGAGCCCGCCGCAACAGGACATCCACCCGATGGTAAGCAGCAGTTGCAAGCAGCGCTGGAACTCCACCGAAAAGGTGCATGGCCTGATGCCAAGGAACTGTATGAACGGATATTAGCGGCGCAGCCAGATAATTACGACGCGCTTCAATTGTTCGGCGTACTTGCCAGCCAAACCAAAAACTATGATGCTTCGGTGGCACT
>CAMBFO010000109.1 GCA_945865675.1 Comamonas sp. lk | reverse complement strand
ATGTTTTCCGCCGCACTTTGCGCGCCGGTGACGATATGGACTTTGGCTTCCAGGCGCATGCCGCTCATGCCAATGGGTTCTTTCACATCCTGGCCGTCGATCACAAATTCCTGCGGCTCGACCAGCAGTAAGCGCTGGTCGCTGGAGATATGGATGGCCTTGGCAGTTTCCACCACACGTGTGACGTCGGCCTGGCTCACTTCGCGGTCTTTGATGGCCACCATGCCGCTGGAGTTCAGTCCCCTGATATGGCTGCCAGTAATGCCGGTATAGACGCGGGTGATTTTGCAATCGGCCATCAACTCAGCTTCTTTGAGCGCCTGCTGGATGCTGTGTACCGTGGCATCGATGTTGACTACCACGCCGCGCTTGAGCCCGCTGCTGGGCGCCGAGCCAAAACCTGCCAGACGCAGGCTGCCGTCGGGCAGCACCTCGGCCACTACCGCCATCACTTTGGCGGTTCCGATGTCCAGTCCAACGACTAAGTCTTTGTATTCGCGGGCCATAGCTAGTTACCTGTTGTGTTGTTCATCATGGAGTGGGGGAAGGTGCTGTCGCTATTGTGTTGACGCCACGCAAGCGGATGGCATAACCGTTTTCATGCCGCAAGTCGGCTGATTCGAGTGAACCCAGGGGGCGGCTGTAGCGGGCCACTACGCGCGAGAGGGTTTGCAAAAACGCCTGGGTGCGCTGGGCCAGCGCTTGGCCGTCGCCACGTCCGGCTTCTATCAGGGCGCCACCGGCCAGGGCTATGCGCCAGCTGCCTTGCACGCTTAAGTCCAGGCTTTCGATGGTCAGGTTGAACGCGGAGAACTGCGGCTCTATCAATCGGTAGGCCGCGAGTACCAGCGCGCTCTGGTTTTTCGGACCATTGAGGCGCGGCAAGCCGTATTGCTCCACTTCACCGGCATTGGCATCAAATACTTCGCCATAGCTATTGAGCAGGCGCTGCTCACTTTCATCACCCCAATAAGCGACCACCTGGTGCTCTTGCAACTTGACGCGCAAGTGGTTCGGAAAGTCGCGGTGCACCACCGCTTTGCGCACCCAGGGAATGGCTTCAAAGGCATCGCGGGTGCTGCCCAAATCCATGCTGAAAAAAGTGCCCTTCACGCGTGAAACCACATGCGCGCGCACGGTGGCGGCATTGCAATGGCTGACATCGCCGATGACGGTGATACCTTGAAATGCAAACACCTGGTGCGTGGCGACCCAGCGTGTGAGCGCCAGCGCGCAGGCCAGCACAAACACCGCAAATAAAACGATAGCCGCTGCGTTCATCAGGCGAACATCCAGGGCCGGGGTTTCGCTGCGCTTCATGCGGCCTGCCCCTTGGTGCTATCGGCATCCAGCGCCGCGCTAGCCAGTAATTGCAGGCACAGGTCTTCATAAGAAATGCCGGCAGCGCGGGCCGACATCGGTACCAGCGAATGGCTGGTCATGCCTGGCGAAGTGTTCATTTCCAGCAAAAAGGCCTGGCCGTCATGGGCGCGTAGCATCAAATCAGCGCGTCCCCAGCCCCGGCAACCCAGCGTCCGATAAGCCGCGAGCACCATCGCCTGGATACTTTGTTCCTGCAATGCTGGCAAGCCGCTGGGGCAGTGGTAGCGCACCACGTCGGTGAAGTATTTGTTCTGGTAGTCGTAGGCGCCCTGGGGCGCCTCGATGCGCACAATAGGCAAGGCCCGTGCGTCGGCACCGCTGCCTATGACCGCACAAGTGAGTTCCTGACCGATGATGAACTCCTCGCACAGCACATCCCGGTCATAGCGCGCGGCCAGCCGCACTGCGTCTTGCGTTTGCGCCGCATCCTGTACCTTGCTCACGCCTATCGACGAACCCTCGTGCGGTGGCTTGACGATAAAGGGCAGACCCAGGGCGCTGGCCAGGTCAAGGAGTTGCTGCGCATCGCTCTGGCCTTGTGGCCCGAGTACCCGGTAGGCCGGTGTGGCTAAGCCCTGGGCCAGCCAAATGCGCTTGGTCATCACTTTGTCCACCGCGATGCTCGAAGCCATCACGCCTGAGCCGGTGTAGGCAATGCCCATCAACTCCAGTGCCCCTTGCACCGTGCCGTCTTCGCCATGGCGGCCATGCAAGGCGATAAAGCAACGGCTAAAGCCTTGCTCCTTGAGCTCCCAGAGCGAACGCTGTTGCGGGTCGAAGGCATGGGCATCTACACCGCGTGACTGCAAGGCCGCAAGCACGCCCTGGCCTGAAAGCAAAGAAATCTCCCGCTCAGCCGAACTTCCGCCCATCAATACCGCGACTTTGCCCATGGCGCTTGCCTGCAATGGGGTGGCCGTGCTCATAGGCTGCCCTCCTGCGTGGCGCTTTGGCGCAAGAGCGTCACGATCTGTCCGGGTACCGCGCTGATGGAGCCCGCGCCCATGCACAGCAGCACATCGCCATCGCGTGCATTGCGTACAGCGGTAGCGGCCATCTCGCCGATGGCATCTACAAACACCGGGTCGGTATTACCACGCACCCGCATGGCACGGGCCAGGGCGCGGCTGTCTGCGGCCACGATAGCCGCCTCGCCCGCGGAATACACCTCGGCCAGTAGCACCACATCGGCCAAGCCCATGACTTTGACGAAGTCTTCAAAGCAATCGCGGGTGCGGGTAAAGCGGTGTGGCTGAAAGGCCAGCACCAAACGCCGACCGGGGAAGGCGCCGCGTGCCGCTTCCAGCGTGGCCGCCATTTCCACCGGATGGTGGCCGTAATCGTCCACCACCGTCACGCTGCCGCCCCCGGGCAGGGCGTGGTCACCGTAGCGCTGAAAGCGCCTGGCCACGCCCTTGAATTCGCGCAAGGCTTTTTGCACCGCCGCGTCGGGGATGTTGAGCTCCACCGCAATCGCGATGGCCGAGAGAGCGTTAAGCACGTTATGGTGCCCAGGCAGGTTGAGCACAATGTCCAGATCGGGCAAGGTGACGCCGTTGCGCCTTTGCACCCGGAAATGCATTTGCCCATGCGCCGCCCGGATATCGAGCGCACGCACCTGGGCATCGGCATGGGTGCCATAGCTGGTGACCGGGCAGGTCACCTGTTCCACAATGGCGCGCACTGCGGCGTCATCGGTGCACAGTACGGCGGTGCCATAAAACGGCATGCGGTGCAGAAAATCGACAAAGGCTTGCTGCAAGCGGCCAAAGTCGTGTCCATAGGTTTCCATATGGTCGGCGTCGATATTCGTCACCACGGCCATCACCGGCAGCAGGTTGAGGAAGGAGGCATCGGACTCGTCGGCCTCGACCACGATGTAATCGCCCTGGCCCAGACGCGCATTGGCGCCAGCACTGTTGAGTCGCCCGCCGATGACAAAAGTCGGGTCCAGGCCGGCTTCGGCCAGCACACTGGCCACCAGGCTGGTGGTGGTGGTTTTGCCGTGGGTGCCGGCAATCGCAATACCTTGCTTGAGCCGCATCAGCTCGGCAAGCATCAGCGCACGCGGCACCACCGGGATATGCATGGCGCGTGCTTGTAGCACTTCGGGGTTGGTGGCTTGCACCGCGGTCGAGGTCACCACCGCGTCGGCACCTGCCACATGCTCGGTATGGTGACCGACAAAAGTGCGGATACCCAAAGTGCCCAGACGTTGCAGTGTGGCGCTGTCGCTCAGGTCTGAGCCGCTGATGCGGTAGCCCAGGTTGTGCAGGATTTCGGCAATGCCCGACATGCCCGAGCCACCGATGCCGACGAAGTGGATACGGCGTACCGCGTGCTTCATGCCACGATCTCCTCACAAGCTTGCACCATGGCCGAAGTGGCAGCCAGGTTTTGCAGGCCTTTAGCTGCTTGCGCAGTGCGCAACAAAGTGGCCCGGTCGCAGGCCTGCAGCCAGTGGGCCAGGCCTTCGGGCGTCAAGCTGTGTTGCGGCATCAGGCAAGCGGCGCCCTGGTCCACCAGAAAGCGGGCGTTATGCGTCTGGTGGTCGTCCACCGCCGCAGGAAAGGGGATGAACAAAGCCGCTGCGCCCACCGCTGCAATTTCGGTCACGGTGCTCGCACCGGCGCGGCAAATGACCAGGTCGGCTAGCGCCATGGCACTGGCGGTGTCTTCGATAAAAGGGACCAGCGTGGCCTGCACACCGGCTTGTGTGTAGTGGGTGCGTAGCGCATCGATATGCTGTTCGCCACTTTGGTGGGTCACGCTGGGGCGCAGGTCTGCGGGCAAGAGAGCCAGGGCTTGCGGCACGATGCGGTTGAGCGCGCCGGCGCCCAAACTTCCGCCCAGTACCAGAATCTGCAAAGGTCCGTTGCGACCGGCAAAACGCTGGTCCGGCGCGCCCTGTACCAAAAACTCGGCGCGCAGAGGGTTGCCCACATGCTGTGCGGTACGCAGCGCATGGGGAAAGGCGCTAAATGCGCGGCGCGCCACGCGGGCCAATACTTTGTTGGCAGCCCCGGCTACCGAGTTTTGCTCGTGTACCAGTAGCGGTATGCGTTGGAGCGCGCTCATTAAACCGCCAGGCAGGCTGATATAGCCGCCAAATCCCAGTACCACATCGGGCTGTACCCGACCCAGTACCGCCAGGCTTTGCCAGCAGGCCCGCAGCAGGCGCAGTGGCAGCCACAGGAGACTGCCAATGCCTTTACCACGCACGCCGGAAAATTCGATGGTTTCGAGTTCAAAACCGCGCGGCGGTACCAGGCGGCTCTCCATGCTGTTCGGTGCGCCCAGCCAGTGCACACGCCAGCCCTTGTCGCGCAGGGCTTGCGCAATTGCTATGCCAGGAAAGATGTGCCCGCCCGTGCCTCCGGCCATCACCAAGGCGCAGGGGGTGCGTGCTGGGGTCGCGGCCATCATGCCGGCACCCCTTGCATCAGTTTGCGGTTTTCATAGTCAATGCGCAGCACCAAAGCCAGCGCCACCAAATTGACCAAAATCGCCGAGCCGCCATAGCTCATGAGTGGTAGCGTCAGACCCTTGGTGGGCAGTGCGCCCAGGTTCACGCCCATATTGATAAAGCCCTGAAAGCCCATCCAGATGCCCACGCCCTGGGCCACCAGGCCGGCAAACACCCGCTCCAGCGCGACGGCCTGGCGGCCAATATGAATAATGCGCCGCGTCATCCATAGAAACAAAATAATCAGCGCCAGCACACCGACCAGACCAAACTCTTCGCCGATCACGGCCACCAGAAAATCGGTATGCGCTTCGGGCAGCCAATGCAGTTTTTCCACACTGCCGCCCAAGCCCACGCCGAACACCTCGCCGCGCCCCAGCGCGATCAGCGAGTGCGTTAGCTGGTAGCCCTTGGCTAGCGCGTTGTGCTCACTCCACGGGTCCAGGTAGGCAAATATGCGCGCGCGGCGGTAGTCGTTAAACGCAATCATCAGCGCAAAAGCTGCCAGCAGCACGCCCGAGATCAGGAAGAACATGCTTGCATTAACACCACCCAAAAACAAGATGCCCATGGCGATGACGGCGATCACCAGGAAGGCGCCCATGTCCGGCTCAGCCAACAATAAAACACCCATCACCCCCACGGCAGCGGCCATGGGCCAGACCGCGCGCAAAAAGTCTTCTTTGACTTCCATCTTGCGCACCATATAGCCCGAGGCATAGACCACGGCAGAAAACTTGGCCAGTTCCGAGGGCTGAAAATTCGTAATGCCCAGCGAGATCCAGCGCCTAGCGCCGTTCACGCCTTTGCCGATATACGGAATCAGCACTGCCACCAGCAAAACCAAGGACGCCATGAACAAGAGGGGCGCCAGCCTTTCCCAGGTTTGTACTGGCAACTGGAAGGCAATCGCGCAGGCGAGCAGGCCCACGGCAATCGAGGCCAGGTGGCGCAGCAGAAAATAATTGTGCGTGTAGCCGGCAAACTTGGGGTTGTCGGGCATGGCGATGGTGGCCGAATACACCATGATGGCGCCCCACACCAAAAGCGTGGAAACCACGGCGATCAAGGCATGGTCCAGGCTGCTCACGCGGCTGCTGCTTTGTGTATTGGCATAGTTGGCGCGACGGCCCAGTCGCACCGGCAATGCCTCGCTCTCTTGGGCGGATTTACCCAGACCCCAACGGCTCCACAGGTTGGCGGCCCTATTCATAGCGCCGCCTCCAGCATCTGCCCTTGCGTCAAAGCCAGTGACTGTACGGCTTGCGCAAACACGGCTGCCCGGTGCGCATAGTCTTGGAACATATCAAAGCTGGCGCAAGCCGGTGACATCAGTACCGCATCGCCTGGCTGCGCCAAGGCCGCGGCCTGTTGCACCGCGTCGTCCATCGACGCGGCATCGCGCAAGCGGACACCCGTGCCCTCCAAAGCTTGGCGGATGAGTCCGGCATCGCGGCCTATCAGCAGCACGGCGCGCACATACGCGCGCACCGGTACTGCCAAGGGCGAAAAATCTTGCCCTTTGCCTTCGCCGCCCAAAATCACAAGCAGTGCGCGGTCCTGGCCCAGGCCCTCTAGGGCGGCCACGGTGGCGCCGACATTGGTGCCTTTGCTGTCGTCAAAGTATTCGACCGCGCCTACTACGCCCAGCGATTGGACGCGGTGCGGCTCGCCGCGGTATTCACGCAGTCCGAACAACATAGGCCCGAGCGCGCAGCCGGTAGCGCTGGCCAGTGCGATAGCGGCCAAGGCATTGCAGGCGTTATGCCGACCGCGGATGCGCAGCGCATCGGCCGGCATCAGGCGTTGCAAAAATATGTCTTCGACGGGCGCGTTGCGCCCACGCTTGAGCGTTTCATCGGCAGGCGCCGCCCGCACCAGCCAGACCACGCCGTTAACTTCTTCCAGGCCGTAGTCGCCAGCGTGGCTTGGCGTCTGCGCGCTAAAGCACACATGGGTGCGTTGCACCGGCTTTTGCAATTTCACGCGCTGCGGCTCGGGCAGCATGGCCATGACCTGCGCATCGTCGCGGTTGAGCAGCATCAAAGCCTTGCTACCGAAGATGCGGGACTTGGCGCGCGCATAGTCCGCTAAGTCGGTATGCCAATCCAGGTGGTCCTGGCTGAGGTTGAGCACGGTAGCCACCGTGGGCTCAAAGTCCTGGGCATAGTGCAGTTGAAAGCTGGACAACTCCAGTACCCAGACTTGCGGCAAGGCTTGCGCCTGCAGCGCATGGGCCAGGGTGTCGAGCAAAGTCGGGCCGATATTGCCAGCGACGGCCACCGTTTTTCCGGCGCGAGCGACCAATTGCCCGGTCAGCGAAGTAACCGTGGTTTTGCCGTTGGTGCCGGTAATTGCGATGATCTGGGCTTGGTAGGCCTGCGCGTCTTGCAATTCGCGCAAGGCTTGCGCAAACAAGCCTAGTTCACTACCCACCCAAATGCCCTGAGCGCGGGCTGCATCGACCAAGGCGCTGATGCGCTTTGGAGCGAGTCCGGGACTGATGCAAATGCGCTGAAAAGGGCCGTGTGTCAAGGCTTGTGCATCCAGCGCGCCGTGCAATAGGCGTGCGGCTGGAATGTCCTGCGTCAGGGTCGCAGCTTGCGGCGGCGCAGCGCGGTCGTCCAGTACCGTGACCTGCGCCCCGGCGCGCGCGCACCAGCGTGCCATCGCCAGGCCGGAAGCTCCCAGACCGACGACTAACACCTGTTGCCCTTGCATATGCATGCGTTTACCTCAGCTTCAGGGTGGACAGACCGAGCAGGCACAGCAGCATGGTGATGATCCAGAAGCGCACCACGACTTGCGTTTCTTTCCAACCCTGCTTTTCGAAATGGTGGTGCAAAGGCGCCATACGGAAGAAGCGGCGGCCTTCGCCATATTTTTTGCGGGTGTACTTGAAATACAGCACTTGCAGCATCACCGACAAGGCCTCTGCCACGAATACACCACCCATCATGGCCAGCACGATTTCCTGGCGCACGATGACTGCGACGGTGCCCAGCGCAGCGCCCAAGGCCAGCGCACCGACATCGCCCATAAAGACTTGCGCCGGATGGGTGTTAAACCATAGAAACGCCAGACCCGCACCGGCAATCGCCGCGCAGAAAATCAGCAATTCACCAGCGCCTGGAATATGCGGCAAGAGGAGGTACTTGGAATAAATCAGGCTGCCGGTGACATAGGCAAACACGCCCAGGGCTGAACCCACCATCACCACCGGCATGATGGCCAGGCCGTCCAGGCCATCGGTCAAATTCACCGCATTGCTCGAGCCCACAATCACCAAATAGGTCAGCACCACAAAGCCCAGCACGCCCAGCGGATAGCTCACCTGCTTGAAAAAGG
>CAMBFO010000108.1 GCA_945865675.1 Comamonas sp. lk | reverse complement strand
GGGTTTTCCAGTTTTTTATCCTTCAGCATCACCAGCGAACGGCATATGCGCTTGCGGGTTTCAGCGGGCAAGATGACATCGTCAATAAACCCACGCGCGCCGGCAACAAAGGGGTTGGCAAAACGGGCCTTGTATTCAGCCTCCTTGGCAGCCAGCTTCTCAGGATCGCCCTTGTCTTCGCGGAAAATAATTTCCACCGCGCCCTTGGCGCCCATGACCGCAATTTCGGCATTAGGCCAGGCGAAATTGACGTCGCCACGCAAGTGCTTAGAGGCCATCACGTCATACGCACCACCATAGGCTTTGCGGGTAATAACGGTGATTTTTGGCACGGTGCATTCGGCATAGGCGTAGAGTAATTTTGCGCCGTGCTTGATGATGCCGCCGTACTCCTGGCTGGTGCCGGGCATAAAGCCGGGCACATCGACAAAGGTGATTACGGCAATATTGAAGGCGTCGCAAAAACGCACAAAGCGCGCCGCTTTGATACTGCTCTTGATATCCAGACAACCGGCCAATACCAAAGGCTGATTCGCCACGATACCCACGGTCTGCCCGTCCATTCGCGCAAAGCCGACCAAGATGTTTTTGGCGTACTCGGGTTGGATTTCAAAGAAGTCGCCATCGTCAACCGTTTTGAGGATGAGCTCCTTCATGTCATAGGCTTTGTTGGGGTTCTCCGGCACCAGCGTATTGAGGCTGATGTCCATGCGGTGCGCAGGGTCGCCGCTTTGGCGCACCGGAGCTTTCTCGCGGTTAGAAAGGGGCAAATAGTTGTAGAGGCGACGCAGCATCAAAAGCGCTTCCACGTCGTTGTCAAAAGCCAGATCGGCGACGCCGCTTTTGGTGGTGTGGGTGATGGCGCCGCCCAACTCCTCGGCGCTCACTTCTTCATGCGTCACGGTTTTCACCACCTCGGGGCCCGTGACAAACATGTAAGAGCTGTCTTTCACCATGAAGATGAAATCCGTCATGGCCGGCGAATACACCGCGCCGCCAGCCGACGGCCCCATGATCAGGCTGATTTGCGGAATCACGCCGCTGGCCATCACATTGCGTTGAAACACATCGGCATATCCGCCTAGCGACGCGACACCCTCTTGAATACGTGCGCCGCCCGAATCGTTCAGCCCAATCACTGGTGCGCCCACCTTCATGGCCTGGTCCATGATCTTGCAAATTTTCTCGGCGTGCGACTCGCTTAATGCGCCACCGAACACTGTGAAATCCTGGCTAAAGACAAATACCAAGCGCCCGTTGATCATGCCGTATCCGGTGACCACGCCGTCGCCGGGGATTTTGTTGTTTTCCATGCCGAAGTCAGTGCAGCGGTGCTCAACAAACATGTCCCATTCTTCAAACGTACCTTCATCGAGCAACACTTCCAGTCGCTCGCGCGCCGTCAGTTTGCCTTTGCCGTGCTGCGCACTGATGCGCTTTTCGCCGCCGCCCATACGCGCCGCCGCGCGCTTGGCTTCGAGTTGCTCCAATATGTCTTGCATGCTTACTTCTCCGTGCTAGTAATCGGCTGCCCAGGGCTTTGGCCATAGGCGTGTAAAAGTTGTCGTGCGGCGGTGGACGCGGCCAGCGAACCGGCGGCCACTTGGGCGCTGAGGTCGGGCAGCAAAGCGCCAACTGCCGACTGGGTTTTGAAACTCTGTTTTAAGCCCGCATCAATGCGTTCCCACATCCAGGCCAGGGCCTGGCTTTGGCGCCGCGTGGCAAATCGACCGCTATCGGCTTGCAAGGTGCGAAAGGCCAGCACCGCCTCCCAAAACTGGCTGATGCCGGTGCCTTGCAAAGCACTGATAGGCACCACCTGCGGGCTCCAACCTAGACGCTCGGGGTTTCCGTGCAAGCCAAGCAGGCGCAAGGCGCTGGTGATTTGGGCTTGCGCGCGCGTGGCAGCGTCGGAGTCGATGTCGGCTTTGTTGATGATGACCAAATCGGCTAACTCCATCACGCCTTTTTTGATGGCTTGCAAATCGTCGCCCGCATTGGGCAGTTGCAGCAGGCAAAACATGTCCGTCATGCCGGCAACGGAAGTTTCCGACTGGCCCACACCCACGGTTTCCACCAGCACCACGTCGTAGCCCGCCGCTTCGCAGACCAACATACACTCCCGCGTTTTTTCTGCTACGCCGCCTAAAGTGCCGCTGGCTGGGCTGGGCCGAATAAAAGCCTGCGGGTGCACGGACAGTTGTTCCATACGGGTTTTGTCACCCAGGATAGAGCCGCCTGACACGCTGCTCGACGGGTCTACCGCGAGCACCGCCACGCGGTGGCCATGCGCTATCAAATACAAACCCAGGACTTCGATAAACGTCGATTTACCCACGCCCGGCACGCCGCTAACGCCAACGCGTATCGACTCTCCGGTGAATGGCAACAAGTCGGTGAGCAGCGCATCGGCTTGCGCCCGGTGGTCAGCGCGCGTGGACTCCAACAGCGTGATGGCCTTGGCCATGGCGCGCCGCTGCACTGCCGGCGTGGGGCTGCGCAGGTCAGACACGGACGTGGAAGCTACTTGAAGCGCCATCAAAGAATCTCAAAAGCCCGGCCATCGGCCAAGCGATAGCGCGAGAAATCGCGTACGTCCAATGTCATGATGCGGTTTACGCCGGTGTCAGATGCCAAATACACCAAGGACGCATCGCCAAAATCCATCTCGGTGCGCGGAGATTCGGTATAGCGGCGCATCAATTCGGCCATGCCTTCTACGTTGCTCTGGTCAAAGGGGAAGATGGACACGCCATCGGCCGCCACCCAACGCAAAAAAGCATAGCGCTGCGGCAAGCCCAACAAATAGCTGGCTTCGGTGACGCAAGGCCAGGTGCTGGTCAGCGACCATTGTTCTTGGGCGGCCCGCGCAAACAGTTGGCTGTAATGCGCACCGCTGGGCTGGTCACGGCCAAACAGCGCCACCATTGCGCTGGCGTCAACGATCGCTGCGAATGCCATGCTTGTCCTGCAATTTCACCAAAAGCTGCGCGCGCGAACGATCTGTGTCGTAAGGCTGCTCGTAGCCCTCAAAGGCCTGGGCTACCGCGGCATCCACCGGGTTGGCGTTGGGGCCATAAGCGCGTTGCTCTTCTTCCACCTTCAAAGCCAGCATCAGCTCATAGGGGTTTTTGCGGCCCAGCGAACGCTCCACCGCGTCGATGATGAATTGCGATTTGGTAATGCCCTGGCGCTTGGCAGCTTGCTCTATCTGTTTTTCCAGCAAAGGGTCCATACGAACGGAAACGGCCATGATCTACTCCTTTTGAAATACGGTAATACAGTATAATGAAAAGACTTCAGGCCTGCAAAGACTTGCTGATCTGGTCCAGCACATCGCGGGCGCTGACGGGGATGGGGGTGCCTGGGCCGTAAATGCCTTTGACGCCCGCAGCGTACAAAAAGTCGTAGTCTTGGCGCGGAATCACGCCGCCCACAAACACGATGATGCCTTCGCCGCCCTGTTTTTTCAGCTCGTCGATGATGGCGGGCACCAGGGTTTTGTGGCCGGCGGCCAAGGTCGAAACGCCCACGGCGTGCACATCGTTTTCGATGGCCTGGCGGGCGCATTCTTCGGGGGTTTGGAACAAGGGGCCGATGTCTACATCAAAGCCCAGGTCGGCAAATGCCGTGGCTACCACTTTGGCGCCCCGGTCGTGCCCGTCTTGGCCGAGCTTGGAAATCATTACACGCGGGCGCCGGCCTTGTGCGTCGGCAAAGGCGGCTATATCGGCTTTGAGGGCGTTCCAGTATTCCATGGTGTCTCCGTGGCTGTGCTCGGCATCGTAAGCGGCGGCATAGACGCCAGATACTTTGTGCGTATCGGCGCGATGCCGCCCAAAAGCTCTTTCCAGCGCGTCGCTCACTTCGCCCACGGTGGCGCGCAAGCGCATGGCGGCGATGCTCAGTTCCAGCAAATTACCTTCGTGCCCTGCCGCAAACGTCAGCGCGTCCAGGGCCGCTTGCACCGCAGCCTGGTCGCGCCCGGCGCGCACTTGCTTGAGGCGTACTATCTGGCCTTCGCGCACTGCCACGTTGTCGATGTCGCGCGCCTCAATCGCGCCTTCGCTTTTGAGCTTGTATTTATTCACGCCCACGATCACGTCTTGGCCGCTGTCGATGCGGGCTTGTTTTTCGGCGGCCGCCGCTTCGATTTTCAGCTTGGCCCAGCCGCTATCAACCGCCTTGACCATGCCGCCCATGGCGTCGACTTCTTCGATAATTTTCCAGGCTGCGTCGGCCATGTCCTGCGTCAGCTTTTCCATCATGTAGCTACCGGCCCAGGGGTCGATCACGCTGCTGATATGCGTCTCTTCCTGGATGATGAGCTGCGTGTTGCGCGCAATACGCGACGAGAACTCGGTGGGCAGCGCAATGGCTTCGTCAAAGCTATTGGTATGCAGGCTTTGCGTGCCGCCAAATACGGCTGCCATGGCTTCGATGGTGGTGCGCACCACGTTGTTGTAGGGGTCTTGCTCGGTCAGGCTCCAGCCGCTGGTTTGGCAGTGGGTACGCAGCATCAGGCTCTTGGGTGATTTGGCGCCAAAGCCTTGCATGATGCGGCACCACAAAAGGCGCGCGGCGCGCATCTTGGCAACTTCTAAATAGAAGTTCATGCCGATGGCCCAGAAAAAGGACAAACGGCCGGCAAACTCATCTACATCCAGACCCGTGGCAATCGCAGTTTTTACATATTCTTTGCCGTCGGCCAAGGTAAAGGCCAGTTCCAAAGCCTGGTTGGCGCCGGCTTCTTGCATGTGGTAACCCGATATGGAAATCGAGTTGAACTTGGGCATGTACTTGGCCGTGTAGCCAATGATGTCACCGATGATCCGCATGCTAGGCGCAGGCGGATAGATATAGGTGTTGCGCACCATGAACTCTTTGAGGATGTCGTTCTGTATGGTGCCGCTCAGTTGCGCCTGCGACACGCCCTGCTCTTCGGCGGCCACGATGTAGCCGGCCAGCACCGGCAGCACCGCACCGTTCATCGTCATCGACACGCTGACTTTGTCCAGCGCAATCTGGTTGAACAAAATCTTCATGTCCTCCACCGAGTCGATGGCAACACCGGCCTTACCTACGTCGCCGGTCACGCGCGGATGGTCCGAGTCATAGCCCCGGTGGGTGGCCAGATCGAAAGCGACGGACACGCCTTGCCCGCCGGCGGCCAGCGCCTGGCGGTAAAAAGCATTGCTTTCTTCGGCGGTAGAAAAACCGGCGTACTGGCGGATGGTCCAGGGCCGCACCGCGTACATGGTGGCTTGCGGGCCGCGCACATAGGGCGCAAAACCGGGCAGCGTATTGGCGTAGGGCAGATTCGCGGTGTCCGCTGCGGTATACAGCGGCTTGACGACGATGCCGTCCGGCGTAGTCCAGTTCAGCGCATCCACCTTCCCGCCGGGCGCGGACTTGGCAGCAGCACGCAGCCAGGCGGCATGGTCGCCCTGCTCAAAAGCGGGCCAGGGTGTGGACTGCGGGGACTGGGATGCGGGCGGCTTGGAGCTCATGGCGCGGGCTTTCAAATCAAGATTTTGTCTGTCTTCGCATTCTATCATTCATAATTATTAATTCAAAACTGAATTAGGGCTTACAATTTGTGCCATGCAATCCCTCGCACTGACCCCGCGCGCGCTCTACCAAGAGGTGGCGGAATTGCTGCGCGAGCGCATTTTTTCTAACACCTTGCCTCCAGGCAGCTGGATCGACGAAATGGCGCTGGCCGAGGAATACGGCATCAGCCGTACCCCCTTGCGCGAGGCCATCAAAGTACTGGCCACCGAGGGCCTGGTCACTATGAAAGTGCGGCGCGGCGCTTATGTGACGGAGGTCAATGCCAAAGACCAGTCGGACGTATATCACCTGCTCTCCCTGCTGGAGTCTGACGCGGCCGGGGTGGTGGCCCAGCGCGCCACGCCCGCACAGTTGCAAGACTTGCAAACCTTGCACACCGAACTGGGCGCCGCCGTGGACTCCACCGACCGATTTTTTGAAGTGAATGAGCGCTTTCATATGCGCCTCTTGGAAATTGCCGATAACCGCTGGCGCGACCAACTGTGCGCGGACTTGCGCAAAGTGATGAAGCTCAACCGCCACAACTCGCTGCTCAAAAGCGGGCGCGTGGCCGAATCTTTGCGCGAACACCAAGCCTTGATGGACGCACTGCTGGCGCGCGATGCGGCGCTGAGCATGCAGCGCATGCGCGAACACTTTGCCAACGGGCTGGAGGCGGCGGGTTGATGGCTGAGCATGCATACCGCAGTGAGCCACCGATGCCCCACACCTTGCCCTTTACATCCAAGCCGCATTAATGGCCGCGCCTGTTGGTCACACCACGCATTTGCTTTACCTGCACGGCTTTCGCTCGTCCCCCGCGTCCGCCAAAGCGCGCCTGATGGCGCAGGCCGTGGCGCAGCGGCATCCGATAGCGCAATGGTGCTGCCCACAATTACCGCCCTCGCCGCGCCAAGCGGCCCACGACATGCTGCGCCTGATAGCCGACTGGCCGCGCGACACCATGGCCGTGGTCGGCTCGTCGCTAGGTGGGTTTTATGCGTCCTGGGTGGCGCGCCAGACCGGCTGCCGCAGCGTCTTGCTCAACCCGGCGGTGTTTCTGGCGCGTGACCTGGCAAAACACATTGGCGAGCAAAGCCAATGGCACGCACCGGACGAACGCTTTTATTTTCAGGAAAGCTATGTCGCCGAGCTACAGGCCATGGCCGACGAAGGCGCGCACCCGCCCGGCCCAGAACTGGCTCTGATCTCGCAACGCGACGAAGTGCTGGATTGGCGGGAAATGCAAGCGCGTTACCCCAAGGCTACGCGCATCCTGCTGCCCGAAGGTGACCATGCGATTAGCGACTTTGCCTTGCATCTGGATACCGTGTTGGGGTTTTTGGAATTGGTGTAACGCGCTCACTACAGAGCGCTTGGCAAGGGTTGGGCCAGCTCGCGCAGGATGTTTGGGTGGCGTTGGGCTAACGTAATGAGTTTGCGCGCCGCGCCTGAGGGTTGCTTTCGCCCTTGCTCCCAGCCTTGCAAGGTACGCACGGAAACACCCAGCAGCTCAGCAAACGCGGTTTGCGACAGTCCGGAGTTTCTGCGTGCAGCAATCACAGGCGAATACACGACTCGACCCTCGCCGCGCTTCATTTGTCGCACTGACTCCAGAAGTTCGGCCTCAAGATCCCGGCTTGCCTCCCAGACTTCAAGTTCTGCATCGGTCATTGGCGATTTCGTTTTAGCTGTTGCTTGTTTAGTGGTCAAAGGCATCCCGTAACTCCTTCAAAGTGCTCGCTTTGAGCGTCTCCAAGTGGCTCTTGGCGTAAATAAACAACAACACCAATTCACCAGCCTGGCTGCGCGCGAAATAAATCACGCGCACCCCGCCAGACTTGCCGACACCGGCACGACTCCAGCGCAACTTGCGCACCCCGCCCGCGCCGGGGACCACGACGCCTTCATTTGGATGTGCAGCGATGAAAGCGCAAAAGACGCCCATTTCGTCTTCCGTCCAGTAGGCGGGCCACAGTTTGCTAAAGAGTGGCGACTCGATAACGGTAAAAGGCTGCAAATCATACTCCTTAGGCGTAGTCAATTACAGGTCACCCGGAACATTTAAGCGCGACCAGTGGGTTGAACACCTTGCACCACAGAATCAACTATCAAAAAGCCTACGCACCGGGCCGCTTGGATAGCGTCAAAGTGCGATTTGGTGCGGAGAAAGTTGGTGTTGGCCTGGATGCGCATAGGCGTCTTGCATCCCGAACTTTATATAAAAATTAACGATTACTTAACTTTTAAACTATTTGTAATTTTTAATTCGTTTCAGCGGCTCGCTCAGTCCCCCACCCGCTTCCCCGCCACCACCAAACCCACACCCGACAAAATCAACACGCCACCGATCAAGTGATGCAGCTCCAGTGGCTCACCCAACAACAGCCAACCTACTACGGCTGCGTACAAAGGGCCGAGGTACATCGTCATCGCCACCGGGCCGGGGCCGAGGACCGATTGCGTCCAACCATAAATCCAATAGGCCAGCACGCCCGGCAACAGCGCGGCCATCACCACCAAGGCCAGCGCTTGCGTGCCCAAAGGCGGGCCGCCTTGCAGCAGTTCCCAGGCTGCAAACGGCGTCAGCACCACCACGCCACCAGCGCAGATAACGGCCAATTGGGCGCTAGCGCTCATGGGGCTGCCCCAGTGTTTTTGCAGCATGGAATACGCCGCCCAGGCCGTGGCGGCAGCGGCGATCCACAAGTCGCCCGGCACAAACACCACTTGCGTGAGCAGCAGCCATTGCCC
>CAMBFO010000107.1 GCA_945865675.1 Comamonas sp. lk | reverse complement strand
GATTTCAAGCCCTACCGCGACGAGTTGCTGATTTCGAGCAAGGCCGGCTGGGATATGTGGCCAGGCCCCTATGGCCAAGGTGGCGGTTCGCGCAAATACATGCTGGCCAGCCTAGACCAAAGCCTCAAGCGCATGGGCCTGGACTATGTGGATATTTTTTATAGCCACCGCTTTGACCCCGACACGCCGCTGGAAGAAACCTGCGGCGCCCTGGCAACCGCAGTGCAACAAGGCAAAGCCTTGTATGTCGGTGTGAGCAGCTATTCGGCGCGCAAAACCCGCGAAGCATCCAAGGTCCTCAGCGCCATGGGCGTGAAGGCCTTGATTCACCAACCGGCATACAACCTGCTCAACCGCTGGGTAGAAGAGGACTTGCTGGACACCCTGGAAGATTGCGCTATGGGCTGCATAGCCTTCAGCCCGCTGGCCCAAGGTCTGCTCACCAGCAAATACCTTAGCGGCGTGCCGGCGGACGCGCGTATCAACCGGCCCGGCGGCGGCTCGTTCAGCACTGAGCATCTGAGCGAACAAAACTTAGCGCATGTGCGCGCGCTCAACAGCATCGCGCAAGGCCGGGGCCAGAGCCTGGCGCAAATGGCCGTGGCCTGGGTGCTGCGCGATAAGCGGGTCACCTCGGCTTTGATTGGCGCGAGCAAGCCGGCGCAAATCATCGAGCTGGTGGAAACCTTGAAGCACCTGGACTTCACGCCGCAAGAGCTGGCCGCGATCGATCGCCATGCCATAGAAGGCGGCATCAATTTGTGGCAAGGTCCCAGCACCGACCAACGCCCCGCGTAAGGCCGCAGCATGAGCGAACCATTCGTGCCGGTGCCATCCCGGCACCAGGCCAAGCTATTGGCCCTGGGTGCGATCGCGCTGTGGGGTAGTTTGGCGCCACTGGGTGTAGCCTTGCACAGCGTGCCGCCGTTTTTACTCACCGGCCTGGGCTTGCTGGTCGGCAGTATGCTGGGCTTGGGTCTGTGTTTGGTGCAGGCGCTGCGGGGAGGCGCTGCGCGTGCGCGGTCGCTGGCCGCTTTGCGCTTGCCGCTGACAACGCTGGCGCTGGGCGTGTACGGTTTGTTTGGCTTTCATTTTTTACTTTTCCTGGCTTTGCGTTATGCACCGCCGGTTCAGGCCAACCTGGTCAACTATTTGTGGCCCTTGGGCATGGTCTTGCTGGCACCGGTTTTTTTGCCGGGCGTGCGATTGCGCGCGGTGCATGTGTTGGCCGCGCTGATGGGTTTTGGCGGCGCGGCCTTGGCGATCCTGGACGGCCCGGCCGCACCGCAGGGTGGCGCTTTTGGCGGTTTTGCCTGGGGCTATATTCCAGCGCTGGCCTCGGCGCTTGTGTGGGCCAGCTACTCGCTGCTGACACAAAGAGTGGCGCCGTTTGCAAGCGCATCCATAGGGGTTTTTGGCTTGTTATCGGGCCTCTTGTCTCTGCTGTGCCACAGCATGTTAGAGAACGCGGTGGTCCTGGACGCGCACGCCATGCTGCTGATAGGCCTACTGGGTCTGGGGCCGCTAGGCGGTGCGTTTTATTTGTGGGACGCCGCCCTCAAACGCGGCGATGCGCGCCAAATAGGCCTTTTGTCTTTCCTCACGCCTTTGCTTTCCACGCTGGGCTTGCTCTGGATGCGGGGCGAAGCACCCAGCCTGTCGATGGTGCTGGCTGCGGCACTGATTGTGGGCGCAGCGCTGCTGGGTTCGCCGCGCCCAGGGGGCGACTAAATTGCGCCGCCGGCCAAAAGCAAGGCCGGGTTGTCCGAGGCAATTACCCGCTGTGCCCAGGGCGCAAGGCGCTTGGCGTCAGCGCGCAATACTTCCTGCTTGACCGCCAGTATCTGCGCCGGATGCATAGAAAAGCTGCGCAAGCCCATGCCCAGGAGCAAGCGTGTCAGGCTGACATCACCGGCCATTTCGCCGCAGACACTCACCTCTTTGCCTTGCTGGTGTCCTTGGGCAATCGTGGCCGCTACCAATTGCAAGATCGCTGGGTGCAGTGGGTCATACAGATGCGCCACCGATTCGTCCGCGCGGTCGATAGCCAAGGTGTACTGGATCAGGTCATTGGTGCCTATGGACAAAAAATCAAAATACTTCAAAAACAGCGGCAGCGTCAACGCAGCGGCTGGAATTTCAATCATGGCGCCTACTTTTACCGGTCCGTAGGCCAGGCCGCGCTTATCCAACTGGCTGCGGGCGGTCGCGATATGCGCAAAGGTTTGCTTGATCTCCGAGGCATGTGCCAGCATAGGTACCAACAAATGCACCTGGCCAAACGCAGCGGCGCGCAATATGGCGCGCAGTTGGGTCAGGAACATCGCCGGGTCGGCCAGGCTCCAGCGAATGGCGCGCAGGCCTAGCGCAGGGTTGAGATGCGCCGCGTCATGGGTACTGGCATCGAGCGGTTTGTCGGCGCCCACATCGACGGTGCGAATAGTGACGGGAAGCCCCTGCATGTCCTGCACTGCGCGCTGGTAAGCGCTAAATTGCTCTTCCTCGCTGGGCAGATGACCGTGACGCCCCATGAATAAAAATTCGCTGCGAAACAGGCCTACACCGAGCGCACCGGCTTTGAGCGCCACTTGCGCGTCCTCGGGCATTTCGATATTGGCCAGCAACTGGATTTTTTCACCATCGAGTGTGACAGCGGGGGTATTGAGCAGGCGCGACAGGCGGCCGCGCTCAAGTTCGACCTGGCGCTTTTTGAAGCTGTATTCGGCCAGGATGATGGGCGAG
Organism: Comamonas sp. lk; assembly: GCA_945865675.1. Lineage (GTDB taxonomy): Bacteria > Pseudomonadota > Gammaproteobacteria > Burkholderiales > Burkholderiaceae_C > Allorhodoferax. Next base: position 5,630 of record CAMBFO010000107.1, on the reverse strand, counting down.
GGATCGACTATCACCACGCCGGCATCGCCGTCAATAATGATCCAATCGTCCTGGCGCACCAACTGGCTGCAGGTGCGCGCACCCACTACCGCAGGAATATCCATGCTGCGCGCGACGATGGCGGTGTGCGAGGTTTTGCCACCGACATCGGTGATAAAACCAGCAAACACGCTTTGCTTGAATTGCAGCATATCGGCCGGCGACAAATCGTGCGCCACCAAGACCAGCGGCACATCCACGGTGTCGCCAAGCATCAAGTCTTGCGTCGCGTTTCTCTGGCTGCTGCGCGGCGGCACCGCCACCGGGTTGGCCACACCACGCATAGCGCGCAAGATGCGCTCCGCAATCTGCTCCAGATCGCCCTTGCGCTCGCGCAAATAGGGATCTTCCATCTCGTCAAAACTGCGGGCAATCACATCCAATTGCGCAGTTAAAGCCCATTCGGCGTTGTACAGGCGCTCGACAATCCAGCGTTTAACACCCGTCTCTAACTCGGCATCTTGCAAGAGCATTAAATGCACATCGAGCAAAGCGCCCAGCTCGTGCGGCGCGTCTTTAGCGCTCATCTGAGAAATACTCAGATGCAGTCGCTGCAACTCCTCCACCACCTGGTTACGCGCCGTACGCAAACGCTCGATTTCCGCCTCCACGTCGGCTTGGCGTATGAAGTAATGCGCCACTTCCATGCGGCTGGAAGCCACCAGAACTGCTCTGCCAATGGCTACACCGCGTGAGATGGCCAGGCCGTGGATAGAGAAAGTCATGTACGCAAGACCGTCGCGGCCTATTGGCCTTCACCGAAACGGTCGGCCATCAACGCCAGCAGCGCATCCATGGCCTCTTGCGCCTGCTCACCCTCGGTCTCGATGCTGAGCTCCGAGCCTAGCCCGGCGGCGAGCATCATCACGCCCATAATGCTTTTGGCGTTGACCCTGCGTTCGCCTTTGCTGATCCAGATTTCACAGGGAAAGCTGCCGGCCAGTTTGGTAAGCTTAGCTGAAGCGCGGGCATGCAAACCCAGTTTGTTAATTACGGTCGTGGTAACTTGAATCATAGGCTCAGGCCGGTTGAATAAGCGGGAGTGCCGGGGCGACTTCTAGGATGCATTGCTTGCCGCCGGCCAGCGCGCGCGCCAGCAAGGCATCCATCGGCTCGTGGCGGTAATTCACGGTGCGCAGCAGCATGGGCAGATTAACGCCTGCGACCAATTTGCATTGCCGATGATCGGCAATTTTTTGCGCGATATTGCAGGGTGTGGCGCCAAGCACATCCGTTAGCACCAACACCGAGTTCGTGTCGCTGGCCTGCAGGCAAGCCTGTACACGCTGCTGCGTGGCTTCAGGCGCCTCGTCAGGCGGTACGTCGATAGCACGCAAACTCGCGGCGACTTCCGGGAACACATGCAAGACACAGCTACGCAAGGCGCTGGCCAGAGGCGCATGGGCAATGATCAAAATATCGATGGGCATGCAATGTTGTCAGAGCTATCGCCCGATTATGCGTGTTCCAGATGAATGCGCCTGCACTGGAGGTGCTGTATCAGCGCGCTGCCACTAGCCCTTCTAAGCGACTCCAACGCGGCTATGGCCATTGAAAAGCGCCGAAAAATGGCTCTTCCATTTCAGCGCGAATCACAGGAGCGTACAAAGCCCAATGGTAGATATCCCGGTCGCGCTGCACCCAGGTCCAACGCGCTTGCACCGCCTGTCCACGCGGGTTGTTGCCACTGGCTTGATAGACCGTCAGCGCGGGTCGTGCGCCAAGCGCCGGTAGCGGCGTAGTCAAAGGCAATGCGGTGCTGCCCATGGCCTGCAACGCCTGCATGCGCCATGCATCGATGACGGCCTGGGCCTGCACGCCTTGCGCAAGGCGCAGGTGGCTGATGGCATATAGCCCGCCGTCCGCTTCACAACCGACCATAGCCAAGCGCAGCTCCACACCAGCCAAGGCGACAGGACGCTCGGCCTGGTCGGGTTTGCAGGGCAAAGCGGCCTGTATCCCCGCTAAGTGGACGTTGCGCCAGTTCAGCGCCGGGCTACAGGCCCCCAGCAGCACGCACAACGCTAACACGCTGCTTGCGCGCCCTGGCGCAACCGCTGTGAATGCCTGTGGTACGCGCCTATGCTTTAGTAGCCCTGGTATGAACAAGGTGTCTGGTATTGTCTTACTGCCTAAAGTTGTCATGGCAATTTTTGCAAGTACCCGCCACGCTGGCTACCGCGGGCTTGAGGGCATCGAGCGTGCCCACGCGGGCAGCTACGTTGAGCTTGGTCATTTCCACCTGCAGCTTGTCTGCAGATTCGGCAAAGCGGGCCTTGTCCGTCCAAATTTCCGGCTTGGCCTTGGTTTCGCCTTTGTCGCTACCCTCGGGGAAAGCAGTCCAAGGCAATTTGGACATGGTTTCGGCCAGCGCCGCATTCTCAGCGGCAGCTTTGGCATCGTAAGGAGCCCGGCCACTGGCCATCGCAGCGACCCGGCCAAAATGCGCTCCCATCACCGTGAATGCGGCTTTACGGTATTTGATCGCGTCTTCTGGCTTGGCAAATTGCGCATGGGCCGGCATGGCCAGGCTGCTGATGCATAGCAGGAGGGTGGCCGCATAACTGGCCTGCGTCGATGGTGTGTGCTTCATGGTTGCTCCCAATGGGTTAAATGGTTTTTGGCGTTTTGCCTCGGTCCAAGTTGATATTTTGCCCCTGTACTTTAGTTGAGTGCGGCCTGGGGCTTTACCATTGGCTGGTGGCCGCGGGGCCTCGACCTCTATTTATGGCTAGACTTGGGATTTGACCCTTGTACGACTTCGTGGGAGCGTGAAATTTGTTTGCGGTTCGAGTCTGGGATTTACCGACACGTTTGTGCCACGGGGCCATAGCGCTGCTTTTCGTGGCCTTGGTGCTTAGCGGGCAAATCGGGGGCGATGCCATGGTTTGGCATATGCGCTGTGGTTACGCCATGCTGAGCCTGGTGATATGGCGCATCGTCTGGGGCTTTGCAGGCGGCTATTGGTCGCGCTTTTTCAGTTTTGTGTCAACCCCTTTGCAGGCCTGGCGTTACGCGCGCCAGCCTTTGGGACAGACGCATCCGGTAGTGGGGCACAACCCATTGGGCGCCTGGTCGGTCCTGGCGATATTGTCTTTTTTGGGACTGCAAGCGGTAGCCGGCCTGTTTAGCGACGACCAAATTGCCGCCAGTGGGCCACTGACGGCCCGGGTTAGCAATGCATGGGTGGAACTGGCCACCCAATGGCACACCGGGCCGGGTAAATGGGCGCTGATTGCTTTGGTTTTGGTGCACCTTGGTAGCGTTTTTTGGTATCTGCGGGTACGCCGGATTGATTTGCTAAGGCCAATGCTCACCGGCGACAAGATCCTGGCAAACCCTGCGCTGGCCAGCAAGGACAACAAGGCCTCGCGCCTACTGGCTGGGGTGCTCTTTTTGCTTTGCGCTACGGCGGTGGGCTTCCTCGTGGCAAGCGGCCCGCTATGAGTGCCGCAAGCGCGGCCACCAAGGCCCCAGCGGTGCGCCTGTGCGTCCCTGATTGCACCCACTCGCTTTTCGCGGCGCGCTTGATACTGCGGGAATACGCAGGCTCTTTGACTGTGCCAGAGTGCTTCACAGGTTTTGAGGAGGAATTGATTGCACTGCCCGGAGACTATGCAACGCCAAGAGGCCAACTGCTGCTCGCGATGGCGGGGGATGACGTACTGGCTTGCTGCGCTTTGCGGCCTTTGGACAATGTGGATTACAGCAATGCCTGCGAAATACGGCGCCTGTATGTGCGCCCTGTACACCGGGGTTTAGGCCTGGGTCGAAGGCTCACTGAAGCGCAAATGGATTTTGCGCGCATGCAAGGCTACAGCTGCATGCTGCTTGATACGCTCAGCGAGATGGAGGCCGCGCGGGCGCTGTACGAGGATCTGGGTTTTCAAGAAATCCCGCCTTACTACTTCAACCCCATTGCCGGGGCGCACTACCTGAAAGTGGAACTCTAGGCAGCGCCGCTGCCTAGATTAGTAGCCTGGTTGGGCCTTAAATTAGGCCTTGGCCTGTGCCAGCAAAGTGGCTGCGTCGCTGACTTCGAATTTGCCAGGGCCTTCGACATTGAGCGTGACGACCTTGCCGTCTTTGACCAGCATGGAGTAGCGGTTGCTACGCACTCCCATGCCGCGGGTGGTCAGGTCCAATACCAAGCCGGTGGCTTTGGCAAAGTCACCGCTGCCGTCGCCCAACATACGCACTTTGGTGCCGGTATTTTGCTCGCGCGCCCAGGCGCCCATCACAAAAGCGTCATTCACGCTCAGACACCAAATTTCATCAACGCCAGCGGCTTTGAAGTCCTCGTAATGCGTTACAAAACCAGGCACGTGCTTAACCGAGCAGGTGGGCGTGAATGCACCGGGCAACGCAAACAAGGCAATGGTCTTGCCGGCGCTGGCTTTGGCCACATCGACGGCGTTGGGGCCAATGCTGCATCCCTCAGCCTCCACCTCGTGGTACTCCATCAGGGTGGTGGCGGGCAGGGTGTCTCCAACTTGAATCATGGGTGTTCCTTCTATCAGTTGCAAAAAATAAAAACGGCCCACGTATTGTGGGCCGTTTGTCGGTTTCGTGCAGCGCGAGGCTGCAAAAACTTATACCGCTGCGGCTTTTTCCACCAAACGGGTCGCTACCCAGTTCTTGGTTTTGGAAATCGGACGGCTTTCGGTGATTTCGATCATGTCGCCCATTTTGTACTCGCCCTTTTCGTCATGGGCGTGGTACTTGCTCGATTTACCGACGATCTTGCCATAAAGCGCGTGCTTAACGCGACGCTCGATCAGCACCGTTACGGTTTTGGTCCGCTTATCGCTGACTACCTTGCCAATCAAGGTGCGCTTGAGGGATTGTTTAGCTTCCGTCATGGTGTGCTCCTTAGGTGGCAGTTGATTCAGCGCGCTGCTTTTCAACCAGAATGGTCTTAGCACGGGCGATGGCGCGACGCGCTGTGGGCAGCGTTGCGGTATTAGTGATTTGTTGCGTTGCCTTTTGCATACGCAGACCAAAGTGAGCGCGTTGAAGCTCTTTGATCTCCGTTTTTAGGCCGGCAATGTCTTTTTTGCGCAGTTCAGTCGATTTCATAGTCATGCTCCTGATTACTGGCCGATCATGCGGCTGACAAAAGTCGTGCGCAGAGGCAGTTTGGCGCCAGCCAGGCGGAAGGCCTCGCGCGCCAGGGTTTCGGACACGCCCAGGATCTCGAACACAATCTTGCCGGGCTGAATTTCAGCCACGTAGTATTCGGGATTACCCTTTCCGTTACCCATACGCACCTCCGCGGGCTTTTGGGAAATCGGCTTGTCCGGGAAGACACGGATCCAGATGCGTCCACCACGTTTGACGTGGCGCGAAATGGCACGGCGAGCGGCCTCGATCTGGCGAGCCGTCAAACGGCCCCGGTCGGTGCACTTAAGACCAAAATCACCGAATGCGACCGAGCTGCCTCGGGTAGCGATGCCGGTGTTACGGCCTTTTTGCTCTTTGCGGTATTTGCGACGAGCGGGTTGCAACATGATTATTCTCCTTTGCCGTCAGCTGTTGCAGCTGGCGCGGCGACGGTGCGTACGCGCTTAACGGCGGGTTTAGGGGCTTCT
>CAMBFO010000106.1 GCA_945865675.1 Comamonas sp. lk | reverse complement strand
TTGGTCATAGGCCTTGGCTTCACCGCCAAATTTAGCCGACAAAATTGTCGTGATCGCCGCTGTCAGCGTAGTTTTGCCATGGTCCACGTGGCCGATGGTGCCTACGTTGACGTGGGGCTTGGTACGCGTAAATTTTTCTTTTCCCATTTCAATTCTCCAAAAAGAGCAAGACCCGTGTGTGATTTAAGGTTTGCACGCTATTGCTGATTCATCCCGCACGGGCACAGGATGGCATAGCGTCGCAGACCGTTTGAAAACTTACTTGGCCCGTGCAGCCATGATGGCTTCGGACACATTGCGTGGCGCTTCGGTATAGTGCTTAAATTCCATGGTGTAAGTGGCCCGACCTTGCGACATAGAGCGCAGCGTGGTCGAGTAACCAAACATCTCGGACAGTGGCACCTCGGCCTTGATGGCTTTGCCACCACCGACCATATCTTCCATGCCTTGCACCATACCGCGGCGCGAGGACAAATCGCCCATCACGTTACCGGCATAGTCTTCGGGCGTTTCAACTTCTACCGCCATCATGGGCTCCAGAATCACCGGGCTCGCTTTGCGGCAACCTTCTTTGAAACCAAAGATAGCGGCCATCTTGAATGCCAATTCGTTGGAGTCGACATCATGGTAGGAGCCGAAGTGCAAAGTTACTTTGACATCCACCACCGGGTAGCCTGCCAATACGCCTTGCGTTACCGCTTCGTGGATGCCTTTTTCGACCGCAGGAATGTACTCGCGCGGCACCACACCACCTTTGATGGCGTCAACAAATACGATGCCTTTACCGGCTTCATTGGGTTCAATCTTGAGCACCACGTGACCATATTGACCCTTACCACCAGACTGGCGCACAAACTTGCCTTCGGCGTCTTCAATGGTCTTGCGAATCGTTTCGCGGTAGGCCACCTGGGGCTTACCCACATTGGCTTCCACGCCAAATTCGCGCTTCATGCGGTCCACAATAATTTCAAGGTGCAACTCACCCATACCAGCGATCAGCGTCTGGCCCGATTCTTCGTCGGTTTTGACGCGGAAAGAAGGATCTTCCTGCGCCAAACGCTGCAAAGCGATGCCCATTTTTTCCTGGTCGGCCTTGGTCTTGGGTTCCACGGCCTGGGTAATCACGGGCTCGGGGAAGATCATGCGCTCGAGCATGACGATCGCCGAAGGGTCGCACAAGGTCTCGCCGGTGGTCACGTCTTTGAGGCCCACGCAGGCAGCGATGTCACCGGCGCGAATTTCACTGACCTCTTCGCGGTTGTTAGCGTGCATTTGCACAATACGGCCGATACGCTCTTTCTTGCCGCGGATCGGGTTATAAACGCTGTCGCCTTTTTGCAGCACGCCGGAGTAAACGCGCACAAAGGTGAGTTGCCCTACAAACGGGTCGGTCATCAGCTTAAATGCCAGCGCGGAGAATTTCTCTCCGTCATCTGCCTGGCGCACGACCGGGTTTTCATCTTCATCCATACCGTTAACCGGCGGAATGTCAACAGGCGATGGCATGAATTCGATCACGGCGTCCAGCATCCGTTGTACGCCTTTGTTCTTGAAGGCCGAGCCGCAGTACATAGGCTGAATCTCGCTGGCAATCGTGCGCGCGCGGATACCGGCCTTTATTTCTAATTCGGTCAAGTCACCTTCTTCGAGGTACTTGTTCATCAGCTCTTCGGTGGCTTCAGCAGCAGCTTCCACCATTTTTTCACGCCACTCTTTGGCCAACTCGACCAAATCGGCAGGAATATCACGGTAGTCAAACAACATGCCTTGGGAGGCCTCGTCCCAAATGATGGCTTTCATCTTGAGCAAGTCCACCACGCCCACGAAGTTTTCTTCAGCACCAATAGGGATCACCATGGGCACAGGGCTGGCCTTGAGGCGCAGTTTCATCTGATCCACGACCTTATAGAAATTAGCGCCGGTGCGGTCCATTTTGTTGACAAATGCCAGACGCGGCACTTTGTATTTGTTGGCCTGGCGCCACACGGTTTCTGACTGGGGCTGCACGCCGCCGACCGCGCAATAGACCATGCAAGCGCCGTCTAGCACGCGCATCGAACGCTCCACCTCGATGGTGAAGTCCACGTGCCCAGGGGTGTCGATGATGTTGATGCGGTGCTCGGGCAAGGACTTATCCATGCCTCTCCAGAAGCACGTAGTTGCAGCCGAGGTAATCGTGATACCGCGCTCCTGCTCTTGCTCCATCCAGTCCATGGTGGCCGCGCCATCGTGCACTTCGCCGATTTTGTGGTTCACGCCGGTGTAAAACAGCACGCGCTCGGTCGTGGTGGTTTTGCCGGCGTCGATATGCGCTGAAATACCGCTGTTGCGGTAGCGCTCAAGAGGGGTATGGCGCGCCATGGTGGATCCTTCTTTGATCTGAGAATTCAATAATCGGTGCGCTACGAGGCGCTGCTTGCAGCCGGTCGCCAAGGCTAACGCACCGCAGCAACAGTGTGATGACACTGCGCCTTAGCGGTGCGGGCACCCGGGCCCGCCGGCGTGCGCTACTTAGAAACGGAAGTGTGAGAACGCCTTGTTGGCTTCAGCCATGCGGTGCACTTCATCGCGCTTTTTCATCGCACCGCCACGGCCTTCGGTGGCCTCGAGCAATTCGTTGGCCAAACGCAGCGCCATGGATTTTTCGCCACGTTTACGCGCCGCTTCTTTAATCCAGCGCATCGACAAGGCCAGGCGACGCACGGGGCGCACCTCAACCGGCACCTGGTAATTCGCACCACCGACACGGCGGGATTTGACCTCGACCATGGGCTTGACGTTATTGATGGCAACGGTAAACGCTTCCAGCGGATCTTTACCGGGATGTTTCTTTTCAATCTGCTCTAGCGCGCCGTAAATAATGCGCTCGGCGACAGCTTTTTTGCCGCCTTCCATGATGACGTTCATGAATTTGGACAGTTCAACATTGCCGAATTTCGGATCGGGCAAGATTTCACGTTTGGGGACTTCGCGACGACGTGGCATTTTTTCACCTCTTTGCTTCAGTTGGCACCCAAACTGGGCGCCGCGGGAGCCAATCGACCCCCACTTACTCGACCCACACAAACAATTTTGTGCTTCGGGCCACTACGCTGCACCACCGCGCCACGCGGGGAACAACACCTAAAACGAACCGGGAAACCCGGTATTACTTGGCCTTGGGGCGCTTGGCACCGTATTTGGAGCGCGACTGCTTACGGTCCTTCACACCTTGCAAGTCCAGCGAACCGCGCACGATGTGGTAACGCACACCGGGCAAATCTTTGACACGACCGCCGCGCACCAGCACCACGCTGTGCTCTTGCAGGTTATGGCCTTCACCGCCAATGTAGGAGATCACTTCAAAACCGTTGGTCAAGCGCACTTTGGCTACTTTACGCAGCGCGGAATTGGGCTTCTTGGGGGTGGTGGTGTACACGCGGGTGCACACGCCGCGGCGCTGCGGCGAGTTCTGCATGGCAGGGCTTTTGGACTTGATCGTTTCGACCTCACGCCCCTGACGCACTAGCTGGTTAATGGTTGGCACTTAAGCCTCCTAATGAAAATGCCCCCGCTGCGCAGGCGCTATACGATTCAAAAACTTCGAAAACAAAAAGCCCTTCGGAAGTTTCCGAAAAGCCTTCTAATATACCAGATATCGCGCTGACCGAGCCCGGGTCTCAGCGGGCAGGCATCCCGCCTAACGTATCCACAGGCGCAAGGCGTCCCAGGCGAGACCGAAAATGCCTGCCTGATCCACTGCTTGCAGGGCCTGCAAAGGCATTTGCGCTACTTCCACGCCGCCCGAAAGCACGCGCAAGCTCGCCACCTCCTGGCCTTGCGTGATGGGGGCCAAAAGCGGCTCTTTGCGCACCACTTCGGTGGTGATTTTTCCGGAGCTACCCGCTGGCAAGGCCAGCAAAACGCCTTGGGGATGTCCCACCCGCACGCTGGAGGCACTGCCTTTCCAGACCTGTGCGGTCACGACGGCCTGACCCGGATCGAACAATTTAACCGGCTCAAAGGCGGTAAAACCCCAGTTCAGCAGTTTTTGCGACTCATTGGCGCGGGCATTTTCATTGGCGGTGCCCAGAACGATGGATAAGAGGCGACGGCTTGGGCTGGCACCCTGCGAACCCAGGCTGGCGTAATCGCGCCGGGCGGTGGCCACCATGCAATACCCGGCCGCTTCGGTGTAGCCGGTTTTCAGACCATCGACTGTGGGGTCGCGTTGCAACAAGAGGTTGCGGTTGGTGTCGTTAGCGGCAGGCGTTCCGGCGTAGCGATATTTTTTCAGGGCATAGTAGCCAACGTACTGCGGAAAGTCGGCCATCAAGCGGGTCGCCAGGGTGCCCAGGTCACGCGCGGTCGTGGTGTGGCCGGCCTCGGTCAAGCCTTCCGGGTTTTTGTAGCGGGTGCCTTTCAAGCCCAGCACCTGGGCCTGCGCATTCATCATTTGCACAAAACGCGGCACGTCGCCGCCCACGCCTTCAGCCAAGGCGATGGTGGCGTCATTACCCGACTGCACCACCATGCCCTTGATCAGGTCTTCTACCGGGACTTGCATTTTGGGATCGATGAACATGCGCGAACCCGGCATTTTCCAAGCGCGCTCGCTGACCGCGAGCTTTTGATCCAAACGGATCTTGCCGGACTTGAGCGCGTCAAACACCAGGTATGCGGTCATCAGTTTGGTGAGCGAGGCTGGCTCCACCTGCATATCCGCGTCTTTGGCCGCCAGCACCTGATGCGCCGATACGTCCAGCAACAAATAAGCGCGCGCGGCGATTTCGGGTGGCTGGGGGTTTTGCGCACTGGCACTGGCCAGCATGGACATGGCGAGCACGCAGGAAACAAGCAATTTCATGAATTCAAAACCTTTGGAAGAGGGGCGTGACCGGCGGATGCGCACGGCCTGTGTAAAAGTACGAAGGGTGTGAAGTAGCTGGCAGGTGCCTAGGCCAAGGGCAATGCCACATGGCGTGTGACCAGGTCGCGCAACAAGGGCAATTGTCCGTGAAAAAAATGCCCCACGCCGGGTAAGACCATGACGGGCAAGTTCTGCGTACGGGCCCAGTCTAGGGCGGCAGACAGGGGAACGGTGTCATCCTCTTCACCGTGCAGCACCAAGGTGTTGGCATGCAGTTCTTGGGGTAACTCAGCGACCTCAAAGCGCCCCGCAGCCGTGCCGACCAAAACCAGTCGGTCTATCTTGCGCAGCGCATGCAAAGCCTGCACCGCGTGGGACGTCACGAAAGCACCGAAGGAAAAACCTGCCAATCCCAGTGCGCCTTGCGCGCTTGCTGCGGGAGAAAAATGCGCGATAACAGCAAGCAGGTCTTGCAACTCGCCACGCCCTTCGTCGTAGGTGCCTTCGCTGGCGCCCACGCCACGGAAATTAAAACGCACCGCCGTCCAGCCGGCCTGCACAAAAGCCCGCGCAAGGGTTTGCACCACTTTGTTGTCCATGCTGCCGCCAAAAAGCGGGTGCGGATGGGCAATCACCGCCACACCGACAGGTATCTGGCCCACCGCAAGTGCTGGCACATCCACCAGGGCTTGCAAACTGCCCGCTGGACCCTGAAGTGCCCGCTGTTGGGTACGCGGATTCATCCGCGCTTAGCGCCCTACGCTGGGGGGCAGACGCAGACGCTCGACCGGTGTGCCACCCAGCAAATGGCTGTCAACGATTTCGTCGATATCGGCACTGTCCACAAAGGTGTACCAGACCGCCTCGGGATACACCACCGCCACCGGGCCACCGGCACAACGGTCCAGACAACCGGCTTTGTTGACCCGCACCTGGCCGGGCCCATTGCCGTCGGCATCACGGATGCGTTGTTTGCAACGGTCAAAACCCGCTTGCGCCTGGTGTTGCGCGCAGCATTCCTCGCCGCTTTTTCGTTCGTTCAAGCAGAAAAAAATATGGCGTGCGTAATAGCTTGGGTCCGCGGATGGCGTAGTGGATAGGGTGGAAGTCATGCGCCGATTTTAGATTCGCTGCTGTCTGGGCGAATCCGGCCCAGCGCCAGCGCGATAGCCGCATACGGCCAGAGCCAGCCCAGCCATTCGGCCAGGCCGTTAAATCGCACAAAGCGGCCCTGCTCCCAGGATTGCAAGGTTTGCGCAAAATACGGGCTTTGGGGCGCCTGGTTGAGCAAACCCACATGGGCGCAAAGCAGAACAACCACCAGGGCGCAAGCCCAGCGCCAGGGCATGCGCGCCAAGGCCATGGCCAATACCAAAGCGGCTAACAAGCCGCCGATGGTGGTGGCGTCCAGCCAGGACCACATATGCGCCGGTCCCCAACTCAGCGCGGCCGACAGAGCGCTGGCACTGACGCCCACGGCCAGTACGGCCAGGCTCAGCCAGGCGCGGTGGCTGGGCCTATGCAAGACGCCAAAGCCAAGCAAACAAGGAGCTAGCAAACCGGTGACCACGCAGGCCAGTGCGGCACCTGCTCCCAGCGGCATAGCGCTGATAGCGGGTAAGCGCTGGTGTAACTGCGCGCCTTCCAACCAATGTGCACCCAGGCCCAGCAAAGCCATGGTCAGGTTCTGCAAACCATTCCACACATGGCCCAGGCCAAATGGCACCGCAGAAGGAAATAGCAGCGCGCCCGGCCAGCTGAGCAGCAAAACCAGCACGCCGCGCGACGGGGGTGCCAGCCACCGGCTTTGCCAATGGTCCCAACGCGCCAAACCGCCGCGGCGCGCGACGTACAGGGCCAGCAGTGCGCCTGCAACCGTGCCCAAGGTGTTGAGCAACCAGTCCTCACGCGAAGCGACGCGCTGCGGCAAATAGCTTTGCAAAGTTTCCAGCGCCAGCGACAGCAGGGCGCCACCAGCCACAGCCAGCCAAGCGGGTGGCACCCGGTGCCGGGTGCGCAATCCCAGCCAGGCCAGCAAGGCCCCTAGAGGCAAGTAACCGGCGATATTGATGGCGACATCAAAGCCGGTCCAATAGCGCGGCAGCGGTGCCGCCATAAAGGCCCAGGGCGCAATGCCTTGGTCGCGCCAGTCGGCAAAGGGGTACAAGCTGGCATAGACCACCAGCGTGCAGTACATCCAGGTGAGGGGCCAGGCAGCGGATTTGTGCATGGCGCTATCCGGTTAAAAAGGCTTGAGCACCACCAGCAATACCGCTGCGACGAGAAAAAGTACCGGGATTTCGTTGAACCAGCGGAACCACACATGGCTGCGCAAGGCGGTCTGCACTTCCAGCTGGCGCAGGATGCGGGCGCACAGGTGGTGGTAGCCCAGGGTCAGGATAACTACGACGAGTTTGGCGTGCATCCACCCATTACCCGGGCCCAGCCCCACGCCGTAGTACAGCCACAAAGCCAGACCCAAGCCCAGCGCCGGCACGGCCAGCACGGTGCTAAAGCGCAAAAGCTTGCGTGCCATCAGTAGCAAGCGGGCGCGTTCCGCTTCGGAACCGGGCTCGACCATCGCAAGGTTTACAAATATGCGCGGCAGATAAAACAACCCGGCAAACCAGCTGGCGACGAAAACAATGTGGAAGGCTTTGACCCAGAGCATATTCAAAGTGTAGCCGCAGCACCGCCGGGGCCGAGGCCCCCATCGCGGGCAAAAAAAACCCCAGCACATGGCCGGGGTGGTAAGCCTATTTGCTGTCACACATCAAGGCCCCGCTCAGGGAGGAAAAGCGGGAGGAACCGAAGTTCCCGAGGGCAAGTATACATTTATTAGCAAAAAAGTCACGAATTTTTTGTTTTGATTAAAAAAAATGTTTTATGTGTTGCAAATAGTGCATAGTCATCGGGCGCGTCGAAGGCGGGCTGCGCAGCGGGCCGCGCCATTTTTATTCCCGACCCGCTGCGAAATCAGGCACAATTTTCCCCATGATGACCCCCGCACCCTTCCCCATTGGCCGCCCCCGCCGCCTGCGTCGCGACAGCTTTACCCGCAATCTGGTACGCGAAAACGCGCTTACGGCGCATGACCTGATTTATCCGGTTTTCGTGGTCGAGGGGCAGCGCCAGCGCGTGGTCGTGCCTTCTATGCCGGGCGTGGAGCGCCTGAGCCTGGACTTGCTACTGCCGGTGGCCCAGGCCTGCGTGGAGCTGGAAATCCCGGTAATGGCTTTGTTCCCGGTGATCGACCCGTCGCTCAAAACCTATGACGGCGCCGAGGCGCTCAACCCCGACGGCTTGGTGCCTCGCGTCGTACGCGCCCTGAAAAAAGAGTTTCCGCAGTTGGGCATCATGACGGATGTGGCGCTAGACCCATTTACCAGCCACGGCCAGGACGGCCTGCCCGACACCCGACCCGAAACCGAAGGCTACATCCTGAACGACGAAACCACCGCCATGCTGGTGCAGCAAGCACTCACGCAAGCGCGCGCCGGCGTGGATATCGTGGCACCCAGCGACATGATGGACGGGCGCATAGGCGCCATCCGCCAGGCGCTGGAAGCGGAAAAACTGGTACACACCCGCATCATGGCCTACAGCGCCAAATACGCCAGCGCGTTTTACGGCCCCTT
>CAMBFO010000105.1 GCA_945865675.1 Comamonas sp. lk | reverse complement strand
AAGCGCTATGCGCCTACCGACACGCCCGCCAGTTTGGCTGCCGACATCGAGGCTGCGCTGCCCGCCGCCTGATAGCGCCCCATGCGCTCGCTGGTTTTCGGCTTTGTAGTTGTACCCAACTTTTCGCTGATTGCGCTGAGCGCTTGCGTTGATCCTTTGCGCCTGGCCAACCAGGTGCTGGGACAGACGGTGTACCAATCGGTACTCTTGTCGGTCGATGGTGGTCTGGTGGCCTCGAGCGATGGCATCCAGGTCATGACCCAGCACAGCCTGGCCCAGGCGCCGGGGCTGGACGTGGTGTTTGTCATCGGCCCCAACCCGATTCCCAAACGCGGTTTGCGCACCTTGGCGCTTTGGCTGAAAAGGCAAGCGGCTCTGGGTTTGCCGCTGGGCGGTATTGACACCGGCGCCTACCTGATGGCGCAGGCCGGGCTGCTCGATGGCTATCGCTGCACCATCCACTGGGAAGACCACGAGGCCCTGGCCGAGCAGTTTCCCCAAGTCATCGTGACCCAACATTTTTTTGAGGTAGACCGCGACCGCTATACCTGTAGCGGCGGCGTGGCGCCGCTGGATTTGATGACGTATTTGCTGACGCAGGCCCCAGGCAACCGTGAGCTGGCCAATGAAGTGGCCAACCTGCTGATCGCCGAGCGGCGCAGCCTGACCGATGTGCAGACGGTTTCCATCATCCACCAAAGCCGGGTGACCAATCCGGTGGCGATTGAAGTCTTGCGCTTGATGGAAGCTAACGTGGCCGAACCCTTGCCGATTGGTGAACTGGCGCAACTGGCCGGCGTTTCTTTGCGCAGTTTGCAGCGCTTGTTCAAACAAAAATTTGAGCGCTCGGCCGAGCGGGTGTATTTGGACATCCGGCTGGCACATGCACGCCTTTTGGTGCACCGCAGCGACAAAAGTGTGCGCGAAATTGCAGCGCGCACCGGTTTTGCCTCGCCCTCGCACCTAACCGCGCGCTACACGCCCCGCTATGGTGCTTCGCCCCAAAAAGACCGCGACAAGCGCGCGCAGGGTATGGCATCAAAAGACAGATTATTGTCGTAATCAAAAAGTCCCCAAGCGGGCTTTGCCCGCATACTCGGCCCGTTGAACCTTACGGAGACCCACTATGACCATGCCTAACCTGATTTCTATCGACAACGGCGAACGCGTTCGCCACAGCTTCTCGGACGCCGAGTACGCCAATCGCATTGCCAAGCTGCGCGCCATGATGGCCCGTAACAATGTGGACAGCGTGCTGTTCACCAGCTACCACAACATCAATTACTACAGCGACTTTTTGTACTGCTCGTTTGGCCGTTTTTACGGCTTGGTGGTCACCCAAGACAAGAGCATCATCATCGCCGCCAATATCGACGGCGGCCAACCCTGGCGCAAAGGCGTGTGCGACCGCGCGGTGATTTATACCGACTGGCAGCAGGGCAATTACTTCCGCGCAATTGCGCAAGAAGTGCCCAACAAAGGCCGCGTTGGTTTGGAATATGACCATCTGCCCCTAGAGCGCATGGACAAAATCCGCGCCACTTTGCCGGGCGTCGAGTTTGCCAATGTGGCAGCCGATGTGATGAAGCTGCGCATGGTCAAGTCGGCCGAGGAAATCGAGTTCATTAAAAACGGCGCGCAGGTCTGCGACGTGGGCGGCGCAGCGCTGGTGGCGGCGGTGCATGCCGGCGTGCCTGAGCATGAAGTGGCGCTGGCATCGACCCAGGCCATGGTGCGCGAAATTGCCAAGCGCTACCCGCACACCGAGCTGATGGACACCTGGACCTGGTTCCAGTCCGGCATCAATACCGATGGCGCGCACAACCCGGTGACCACGCGCAAAGTGCAGCACGGCGACATCCTGAGCCTCAACTGTTTCTCTATGATTTCGGGCTACTACACCGCGCTGGAACGCACGCTGTTCTTTGGTGATGTAGATGCGGCGTCCTTGCGGCTGTGGGAAATTAATGTGCGTGTGCACGAGGAAGGCCAAAAATTGGTCAAGCCCGGCGTGCGCTGCTGCGACGTGGCCCATGCGCTGAACAAGATTTATGAAGAGTACGACGTGCTCAAGTACCGCACCTTCGGCTATGGGCACTCTTTTGGTGTGCTCTCGCACTATTACGGACGCGAAGCCGGTCTGGAATTCCGCGAAGACATTGACACCGTGCTGGAGCCCGGTATGGTGGTTTCCATCGAACCCATGATCATGCTGCCAGAAGGCATGCCCGGCGCGGGTGGTTACCGAGAACATGACATCTTGGTCGTCACCGACACCGGGCACCAAAACATCACGGGTTTCCCGTACGGCCCAAAACACAACGTTATTCCTGCGTGACTTTCGCCTCAGGTCCAGTCGTTGTCACCGCCGGCCGGACCTGACTAAATAACCTAGCGGTGCTCGTCATTACATAAGGAGACAATCCCATGGAAAAAGAAAATACCGGTAGGTTCAGTCGCAGAAAGTTTTTGAGTACAACCACTGCCGCAGTGGCGATACCTGCAGTGTCGACAAGCTTCTTTATTGGCGGAGCCGCTCGTGCGCAAGCACCGGTCACTGTCAATATGCTGGCTTGGTACGGTCACGCAGAACCGGATGTGGTGGCCGAATTTGAGGCGCAGAATAATTGCAAGATCAAAGCCAAGTACTACACGGGTGGCGACAACATGCTTGCGCTCATATCCCAGTCGCCCGTCGGCACATACGACCTGATTCTGTCGGATGCCGAATATGTGCCGCAGTTGCAAAAAGCAGGCTACATCGAGAAGCTCAACCCGAAAGACTATGCGTTTGATGATTTCTTCCCGGAATTTCAAAAGTTCCCGGGTCACTGGCAGGGTAACGACCTGTACTCGGTGATCACCCGGTTTGGATTTTTGGGCGTGGCGTACAACACTGAAACTGTATCTGAGAAGAAGGCCCGCTCCTACCAGGTGTTCTGGGACCCAGCCTTCAAAGGTAAGGTGGGTCACTTTGACTGGTACCTGCCCAACATGGGACAAATTAGCTTTCTCAACGGCAACAAGAGCCCGTTTGATGTGAACGCCGCACAGTTTGGAAAACTGAAAGAAAAGGTCATGAGTCTGCGACCTCAGGTGGCGGGTTACTTTGACTACGGCGGCACTTTCGGCGGGATGAAGAATGGCCAGCTGCAATTGGTTTGCGGTATCGGCGACTGGATTACGGGCGCGTTGAAAAAATCCGGTGGCAAGGTCGACTCCGTGGTGCCCGACGAGGGCGGCCTGCAGTGGACAGAGTCTTTCTCAATTGGCAAAGGCACCAAAAATCAGGAGCTAGCCAAGAAATTTATCCAGTTCATCACCTCCGCCAAGGGCCAGGTGGTGTCCGCCCGCATGGGGGCCTATCCGGCAATGATTCCCAACAAAAAGGGTTGGGAGTTGCTCAATACGGTCGACGCCGCCGAAGCCAAGCGCCAAGGTATGTTGCTCAAGGGCCCTAACTGCCTGGACGGTATCCGCTCTGGAAAAATACGCTTTCGCGAGTTGCCTATCCAGCAGCCCATTGAAGACTGGAACGATTTCTGGTCGGATTACAAGAAACGGGTTTAAGCGGAAGATGCGGCGCAGTCCTAGGGGGATTGCGCCGCAATCTTGGAAATAGAACGGCTCCACCCCATGCAAAGGACTGGATATGTCGACGAAGAAAGAAAGTTTACGCTGGTCTCTGATTGGGGCTCCGCTGATTTGGCAGTTAGTCTTCTTCGCGCTGCCTTTGGCATTTTTGCTGGTGATTTCCTTTTGGTCGGTAAAGAACTTCCAGTTAACGGCTGACTTCACATTCAAGAATTGGGCGACGATGCTGTCGCGGGATACGTTCTGGTCCGCATACAACTACACCTGGGCTCTGGCTCTTACGACGGCCTTCACTGCGACATTGCTTGCCCTGCCGGCGGCTTACAGCATCGCATTCCATCTCAGCAACCGCGCGCGAACTGTCGCCATCATGTTGTTGGTGATTCCCTTTTTTACCTGCTATCTGGTCCGCGCCTATGCCTGGCAAATTTTTCTGTCAGACAACGGCATCATCAATGGCCTGCTCGCAGCGGTTGGCCTCACCCCCTTGCAGATGCTCAACACCGCATTTGGCTCATGGGTCGGTTACCTCACCTTGTGCATGCCGCTGGTGGTACTGATCCAGGTGATGGGCATGGTGCAGATTGACCGCTCGCTGATTGAGGCCGCACGCAACCTGAGTGCAGGACCCTGGCGTACCTTGTTCGAAGTGGTTATTCCTTCTATCAAGGCCTCGCTGGTGGTAGCGTGGCTATTCGCTTTCATTCTTTCTTTCGGCGATTTCGTCAGCCCCACTTACCTTGGTGGCGGAGCCTCGCCGACCCTGAGCAATCTGATTATTGACACCGTGAAATCGGGTCAGCAGTGGCCCCGCGCTGCGGTGGTCGCTATTGCCATGATTTCGACGCTCGTCGTCACCTCGCTGCTGGCCACCGCCTACGCCTACAAGGGGAAGAAATGAGCTGGAAAATGCTCCGTCTTGGCGGTCGTCTGTACACCCTGCTGGTGGTCGCCATCATTTTGGCGCCCTTGGTGGCCAGCCTGATTTTCTCTTTCAATGCCGACCGTTTCCCCTCGCTGCCGCTCAAGGGCTTTACCTTGGAGTGGTATTCGCAGACCTTTACTGACCCGCTGATTCTCGATTCGCTCAAGCGCAGCTTTATGGTGGCTATTCCAGTCGGCCTGGTATCTACCGCGCTTGGGTTTGCCGCAGCCTATAGCGACTACCGTTACAGCTTTCGCGGCAAAAGCATTTTCATTTTGCTGATGCTGTTGCCACCCACTATTCCCGCCGTGATCATGGGTTTGGCGATGCTGTCCTATTTGTCTCGCGTCGATTTGGCGGGGAATGTGTACTCCATCTTTATTTGCCACGTGGTGACAGGTTTGCCGTTTGCCATGGCCCTGATCCGGTTGCGCCTGTCGCAGATGGACCCCTCGCTGGAGCAGGCCGCCTGGAATTTGCGCGCAAGCTCGCTGCAGTCCTTGCGTTATGTAGTCATCCCCTTTTGCGCGCAGAGCCTGATTGCGGCTTTCCTGATCACCACCGCCGTCTCCTTTGACGAGTTCGCCGTGGCGTGGTTTGTGTCCGGTCTGGAGGAAACGGTACCCGTTCGTGTGCTGGTGTTCTTGCAAGGCCAGGTCAGTCCCCGCATCAATGCCATTGGCACAGCGGTCTTTGCAACGTCTATTTTTTTGGTGGTGTTGGCCATGGCCTTCTCGGGTCTGGGAAAAACGGTCCGATCCAAGCCCGCTAGTTCATAAGTTAAAAATACCGTAAGAGAAGACATACATGGCAAACCACCTGATTGAAATTGATCGGGTTACCAAGATCTTTGGTGACTACACTGCCGTCACACAAACCTCGCTTACGATTGAGCGCGGCGAGTTCCTCGCCATCATGGGTTCGAGCGGCTGCGGCAAGACCACGTTGTTGCGTATGCTCGCCGGCCTAGAAGAGCCCACTGCGGGAGAGATCCGGCTGGACGGTAAGTCGCAAAACGGGCTGCCGGCTTGGGAGCGTGACCTCCCTCTGGTGTGGCAAAGCCTGGCCCTGTTCCCATTTTTGAGCGTGCTCGATAACATTGCCTTTGGTTTAAAAATGCGCGGCGTGTCCCAAGAGAAGCGCTATGCGCAGTGCCGCGTGTGGCTCAAGAAACTGGAGCTCGATGAGTTTGCCGACCGCAACGTGGCGCAGTTGTCTGGCGGCCAGCGCCAGCGGGTTGCGCTTGCGCGTGCTTTGGTGACGGAGCCGAAGGTCCTGCTGCTAGACGAGCCGCTTAGTGCGCTGGACGCACACCTGAGCGTGCGCATGCAAGCCCTGTTGCGCTCGCTGCAACGCGAGTTGGGCATTACCTTTATCTACGTCACCCACAGCCAGACCGAGGCATTCTCCATGGCCGACCGAGTGGTAGTGATGAGTCGTGGCAAGGTGGAGCAAATTGGAGCTCCCAAAGACATCTACCGCCACCCAGTGAACCGCTTTGTGGCGGAGTTTATTGGCAACGTCAATATTTTGCGGGGGCGGGTGGAGTCGGTGGAAAAGGGTATTGCCACCTTGGATACCCCCTTGGGTCGCATGGCCGCATCCATAGGCGCGGTGGGTGTGACGGTGGGAACCGAGGCGGATTTCTTTGTCAATGCTGACCAGATGCAATTGGTTGGTGCCCACGCGGACTGCAACAGTGTTACGGCCAAGCTGCTGAGTTACAAGTTTGTCGGCAACATGGTCACCCTGTACCTTGAATGTGAGAAGGGCGAAGAGTTGAAAGTCACGATCCCTGAGCCTGCGTATGACAGCGCCGGACTGAAAATCGGCGATGCCCTGCACACCAGCTGGCAACCCAGCGCCGCCCACTTGTTTCGCCAATCGGCTTGACGACAGCCCCTCACTTCTGGAGCACGAATATGACGCAAAGTGTAATGATTGGCGAACTGGCCTGGCCTGAATACGATCGACTGGTCAAAGACGGCGAAACCCTGGTGCTGCTGCCTATTGGGGCACTGGAGCAGCATGGCCACCACATGTCTATGAACCCCGATGTGCTACTGCCGACGGCCATGTCGCAGAGCGTGGCCCGCAATATCGGGGCGCTGGTGGCGCCAGCCATCGCCTACGGATACAAGTCGCAGCAAAAAAGCGGCGGGGGCAACCATATGCCAGGAACCACCAGTCTGGACGGCATGACGGTGACCAATACGATCAAGGACATCCTTAAGGAATTTGCACGCCATGGAGTGCGCAAAGTCGCCATGGTCAATGGCCACTTTGAGAACTCCATGTTCATCGTGGAAGGCGTTGACCTGGCTCTGCGCGAATTGCGCTGGGAGGGCATCACCAACTTCTCGGTAGTGGTTTTGTCGTACTGGGACTTCGTGACTGAAGAAACCATACGCACAATTTATCCCTATGGCTTCCCCGGTTGGGCGGTGGAGCATGGCGGCGTGCTGGAAACCTCGTTGATGCTGCATTTGCACCCCAATTTAGTCGACATGTCCAAAATAGTGGAGCATCCGCCAGCAACCTTTCCTCCTTATGACTTTTTCCCGGTAAAGCCGGAGTGGACACCGTGCTCTGGTTGCCTATCTTCCGCCAAGCCCGCCTCGGCAAGCAAGGGAAAGCTTTTATTTGAAGTCTGTGTGGAAGGCATCTCCCGAGAGTTGAAGGTGGCGTTTCTGTAGTGATTAAAGGTACCGCACCTTCGGTTACGGGCACTCTTTTGGTGTGTTGTCGCACTATTACGGGCGCGAAGCGGGGTTGGAGTTTCGCGAAGACATCGACACCGTGCTCGAACCGGGCATGGTAGTTTCTATCGAACCCATGATCATGCTGCCCGAAGGCATGCCAGGGGCTGGCGGCTACCGCGAACACGATATTTTGGTCGTCACAGCCGATGGACACCAGAACATTACGGGTTTCCCCTATGGTCCAAAGCACAATGTGATCCGCGGATAGGCCTAATCTTTGCTAACCTCAAGGGCTTGACCTGAACCATCGCAATACGCACCTTTATGCAGCAACCTTTTGTCCGATTTGACCATGTAGAAAAAAGCTATGACGGCAAACAACTGGTGGTGCGTGATCTGACCTTGGATATTGCACAAGGCGAGTTTCTGACCTTGCTGGGGCCTTCGGGCTCGGGCAAAACGACCACGCTCATGATGCTGGCCGGTTTTGAAACTGCTACTTCGGGGGAAATCTATTTAGACGGCAAACCCATCAACCGCATCGCCCCCGAGCACCGCAATATCGGCATGGTGTTTCAAAGCTATGCGCTGTTCCCGCACATGACGGTGGCCGAGAACGTGGGTTTTCCTTTAAGCGTGCGCGGTATCACCGGCGAGGCGGCGCACAGCCGCGTTATGGCGGCTTTGGATAAAGTGGGCCTCAAAGGTTTGGAGTCACGTCGGCCTGCGCAAATGTCGGGTGGCCAGCAGCAGCGCGTGGCGGTGGCGCGTGCGCTGGTGTTTGAGCCCAAGTTGGTGCTGATGGATGAACCCTTGTCGGCACTGGACAAACAACTGCGTGAGCAACTGCAGTATGAAATCAAACGCCTGCATAGTGACCTGGGCATCACCATTGTGTACGTTACGCACGACCAAACCGAAGCGCTGGCCATGTCCGACCGCATTGCGGTCTTCCACCAGGGACGCATCCAGCAAATCGATATTCCCACGCAGCTGTACGAGCGCCCGGCCAATGCTTTTGTGGCGCAGTTCATTGGCGAGAACAACACCCTCAAGGGCACGGTACACAGCGCCACCGGCACTAGCTGCCAGATCGCGCTGGCCGACGGCACGCTGATCCATGGACAGGCCGTGGACACGCCCACCGTGGGTGCACACAAGCTCGCGTCCATCCGGCCTGAGCGGGTGCGTATTGAATCCCACACTCAAGGCGATGGCAATCTGGTTTCCGCTACCGTCATCGACATCACGTATTTAGGCAGATATGCCCGTTTGCGCCTGAAGGCATGCGGGCTGGAAGACTTCATCGTTACGCTTCCCAACGATGGACGCGATCTCGCACTGGCCGGCGGCAA
>CAMBFO010000104.1 GCA_945865675.1 Comamonas sp. lk | reverse complement strand
TGCCTGGACTCTGGCGCCGGTAATTACGACCAGTTGTGGCTGACCAATAGCTTGCGCGGCATGGCCAGCGGCGTACTGCGGGTGGATGTGCTGACCGAAGGCGTGCATTCGGGCGATGCCAGTGGCGTAGTGCCCTCGAGCTTTCGGGTCTTGCGCCAGGTCTTGGACCGGCTGGAAGACAGCGCTACCGGGCGCTTGTTGCCAGGCATCTTCCACTGCGAAGTGCCGCCCGAGCGCCTGGCACAGGCGCGCACTACCGCAGATATTTTGGGCGATGAGGTGTACAAGCGCTTTCCCTGGGCGCATTACGACTGCGGTGGCGCTACCCAATCGGTGCTGCCCACTACCACCGACCCGCTGCAAGCCCTGCTCAACCGCACCTGGATGCCCACGCTCAGTGTGACCGGCGCCGAAGGCTTTCCGGCCATGCGCGATGCGGGCAATGTGCTGCGCCCTTTCACCGCCTTCAAGCTCTCGCTGCGCCTGCCGCCGCTGGTAGAAGCGGCCACAGCGGTGCAAGCGCTGAAAGCCTTGCTGGAAGACAACGCGCCATATCAGGCGAAGGTGACTTTTGAGTCCTCCGGCGGCGCCACCGGCTGGAATGCGCCCGATACCGCGCCCTGGTTTGAACACGCACTCAACGCGGCCTCGCAAGCGCACTTTGGCGCGGGCTGCGGCTACATCGGCCAAGGCGGCACGATTCCGCTGATGAATATGCTCAGCCAAGGTTTTCCCAAAGCGCAAATGATGGTGTGCGGCGTACTCGGGCCTAAGAGCAATGCGCACGGCCCCAATGAGTTCCTGCATGTGCCCTACGCTAAAAAACTGACGGCGGCTGTGGCGCAGGTGATTGCGCGTTTCCCTTAACCAAGCTGCTTTGCCATGACCGATACCTCCACGCTTTCCAAGCTAAACCTTGCGCCCGGCCTGCAGCTGACATTGCGCGACTGGCCGCTGGCCAACGCGACGGCGATGCGCGCCCAGGTGCTTATCGTGCACGGCCTGGGCGAACACAGCGGGCGTTACGAGCACGTAGCGCAACAACTCAATAGCTGGGGCTATGCGGTGCGCAGTTTTGACCTGTGGGGCCATGGCCTGTCCGACGGTGAGCGCGGCAGCATGCGCGACGAACACGCCCTGCTCGATGATCTGGCCGCGGTGGTGGACCAGACGCGCAAAGCCATGGCGCCGGGTCAGTCCCTGGTCTTGCTGGGCCACAGCCTGGGCGGCTTGTTGGCGGCGCGCTTTGTATCGCTGCGCATGCGGCCCATAGACGCCTTGGTCTTATCCAGCCCCGCGCTAGACCCGGGCCTCAACGCCTTTCAAAAACTGCTACTGGCCACGCTGCCGGGTATCGCGCCCAATTTGCGCGTGGGCAACGGCTTGCAAGTCAAATACCTTTCGCACGACCCGGCAGTGGTCGCCGCCTACCAAGCCGACCCCTTGGTGCATGACCGCATTAGCGCGCGTCTTGCCCTGTTCATCGCCCAAGCCGGTCGTGAAGTTTTGGCCACTGCGCCGCAGTGGAGCACGCCCACGCTGCTGCTCTTTGCCGGCCAGGACAAGCTAGTCAGCCCCCAAGGCAGCCGCGACTTTTTGAAACTGGCCCCTGGGGCCATGGTGCAGTCGCTGTGCTTTGAGGCGCTGTTCCACGAAATTTTTAACGAAGCCGAGGCCGGCGGCGTGTTTGCCGCCTTGCAGCAATGGCTGCAGGTGGGCTGGGCTGATCTGGCCGCGACTGGCTAGCAAAAGCGGCCCAGCAAAGGAATCAGGTCAGTAGCGCCAAGGCCGCCAAGGCCGCCGTCTCCGCACGCAAAGTGCGCGCACCCAGCGACTGCGGTGCAAACCCGGCCTCTATGGCAAGCGCTTCCTCAGCCGGGCTCAACCCGCCTTCGGGGCCGGACAAAACCAGTGCGGCTTGCGTGCTTGCCAGCGCAGCCCAATGGCGCAAGGCCTTAGCGTCAGCATGCAGGGATAGCAGTAAACGGGCCGGGGCTACTGCGCCCTCGGGACTATTTGCGCCGGCCAGGTCGCGTAAAAAATGCGGCAAGCTTTGCACCCCATGTACCCGCGGCACCTGGTTGGCGCCACACTGCTCGCAGGCCGCAATCGCGACGGCTTGCCAGTGCGCGATTTTTTTGTCCGCCCGCTCCCCGGTCAGGCGCAGCACGCTGCGCTCGCTGGTCAAGGGGTAAATCGCTGCCACGCCCAACTCCGTCGCCTTTTCCACCAGCCAGTCCATACGCTCGTTGGCCGGCATGACCACGGCGATAGCAACCCGGCGCGCGGCCTCACATTCCCGCGCCTTGTGCGGCCCTACGCGCACCTGCACCTGGCTGCGGCCCATGCGCAGGATGTCCGCCTCAAATTCGCCCGCTGCCGGCTGCGCTTGCAAGCCTCTATCCCAGCCGGGGCCGTGGTTGAACAAGGTAATGGTCTGGCCCGGCTGCATGCGCAAGACCTGTACATGGCGGGCCGGGCCGGGCGGTAGGTCCAGCACTGCGCCGGTTTGCAAAGGGGATGGGCAGTAAAAACGGGGCATCAGCGTGCGGCCCTTAGTGCGGACATGGCATCGTGTGGCACCAAGTGCTTAAACACGGCCAAACGAAAACGCCTGGGGCGGCTCTATGCCCTCGATACGCTCGACCAGGCGCAGCAAGGGTTTGAGCTCACGGTACCGGGCGCAGGTGGCGCGGATATAGCCGACAAAACGCGGCGTGTCGGCCAGGTATTTGGGCTTGCCATCGCGCAAAGTCAGGCGGGCAAAGATACCGGCGATTTTGATGTGCCGCTGCAAGCCCATCCATTCCACCGCACGGTAGAACTCGCCAAAGTCATCGCCCACCGGCAAGCCGGCTTGGCGCGCTCGCTGCCAGTAGCGCACCGTCACGTCCAGACAAAAGTCCTCTTCCCAGCTGACAAAGGCATCGCGCATCAGGCTGGCGATGTCATAGCTAATCGGCCCATACACCGCGTCCTGAAAATCCAGCACACCCAATGGGTGGGCGCGCCCGGCGTCCATCAGGTTGCGCGGCATAAAGTCACGGTGCACGTACACCGAGGGCCAGGAGAGGTTGTTGGCGATGATGGTTTCAAACGCCGCATCCAAGACTTGGCTTTGCGCTGCATCGAGCACCAGTTGGCGGTGCTGCAGGACATACCACTGGGGGAACAAGTCCATTTCCCGGCGCAAGAGCGCATGGTCATAAGGCGGCAAGACGCCGGGCTGGGAGGCTTTTTGCCAGGCGATCAAGGTGTCCACCGCTTGCAAATACACGTCTAAAGGGGGTGGCGCTGTCGGGTCTATGCGCTGCATCATGGTGTGATCACCCAGATCGGTGAGCAGCAAAAAACCTTGCGCCTGGTTCCAATCGAGTACCTGCGGACAGTACAGGCCCGCCTGCTGCAACAGCTCGGCGACTTTGACAAAGGGCGTACTGTCTTCTTTGTCCGGTGGCGCATCCATAACGATCACACTGGGCCCGTACGTGCTATGGCCGCTGTTCAGGCGCAAATAACGCCTAAAACTGGCATCGACCGACGCCAGGCGCAGGCTCTGGGGCTGCAGGCTAAAGCGCTCTTGGATCGACTGCAGCCAGACAGCAAACGCCTGCCCCCGCGCGGCATCAGCCCAGTGCACGGCTTGCAGCATGGTGGGCGTGGCACTGTCCGGGCTTGGGGTGGCTGCGCTAGCGCTTTGGTAATCCACAGCGGACGGCTGCGCGCCACGGGTGAGAGAAGACGGGTGATGAGGGCTCATGGATAATCCATTGTCCATCTTTTTGCGCACCTACCTTGCCCTCTTCCTCGTTCATGGTTCCAACTCACCGCTTGCGGTCCGCCTTAGCGTGCGATGGGAAGGCGAGGATGCTGGTTCACACCGGGCTATGCGCCGCGCTGACATGCCTCGCAATGCCCGCCAGCGCCCAAGTCGCAAAGTCAGGGACACCGAGCCAAGCCAGCCTGTTGGACACAAGCGGCCAGAAAACCTGGATCTACCTGTCTGGCGACAAGCTCAGCGGCCATGCCGACAAGGAGGTGCTACTGGAAGGAAACGCGCAAATGCAGCGCTCCGACTCGCAGATCAACGCCGACCGCATGCGTTACGACCAGCGCACCGACCGCATGCAAGCCCAAGACCATGTGCGCATTGTGCGTAAGGAACGCATTTATACCGGCAGCTATCTGGACATGGATGTCGAGCGCTTTGAAGGCTTTTTCACCCACATTACCTACGATCTGGGCGGCGAAAAAGGCCATGGCGAAGCACTGCGCGCTGATTTTGCAGATAAGAACCATATGACTGCCCACCAGGGCACTTACACCACCTGCCGTCGCAAGCCCGGCCCCCACTGGGTGCCCGAATGGGTGCTGACCGCAGCCCAGCTGAACATTGACAATGAAGAAGAAATTGGCAAAGCCCAGGGCGCTTATTTGCACTTTCAGGGCGTGCCGGTACTGCCGGTGCCGCCCTTTAGTTTTCCCATCACGGAAAAACGCAAATCGGGCTTTTTGCCACCCTTGTTTGGCATAGACAGCGCCAATGGCTTTGAACTGGCCACCCCCTACTACTTCAACCTGGCGCCCAATTACGACCTGACGGTGACACCCAACTTCATGACGAGCCGCGGGGTGAATGTAGAAAACCAGTTGCGCTACCTGGAACCCCGCTTTGCGGGGGATGTGAAGCTGGCCTATATGCCGAGCGACCGATTGCGGGGGCAGGACCGGCTTGCCTTGGCGCTGACACACAGTATGCAGATTGCCAGCCCCATCGGAAACATTTCGTTCGGGGCCAATATCAGTCGCGTCGGCGACGATAACTACTGGTCTGACTTTAGCGGCAGCACGATTTTTCTCAATAGTGTGGCCGCAGGCGGCACCAACCGGGCCTTGCCGGCCGATATCACGGCGACTTGGGGCCGGGGCGATTTATCGTCCATGGTCAAAGTACAAAAATGGCAAGCCCTGCAAACCACAGCCCCCTATGACCGGCTGCCGCAATGGACGCTGCGCTACGCGCAAAGTAATGTGCAAGGCATCGACTGGTCGGTTGACACCGACATCACCCAGTTTGAGGGCGACCGTACGCTTACCCGCCAGCCCAACGCGCAACGCGCTTTTGCTTTGGCGCAAATTAGCTACCCCCTGATCTGGCCGGCTTTTTACCTGACGCCCAAACTGCAAACCCATGTGGCGGGCTACCAATTTGACGCCCCTATCAACCATCAGCAGTCAAGCAGCAGCCTGGTTAACACCTTCAGCCTGGATGCAGGACTTACCTTTGAACGCAATACCGATATTTTGGGCGTAAAGCTACTGCAGACCTTGGAGCCGCGGGCCTACTATGTCTATACGCCCTATACCGACCAAAGCCTGCTACCCAATTACGACACCGCGGCGCAGGACCTCAATTTAACCGCGGTGTTTACCGAAAACGCCTATATCGGCCACGACAAAATTTCCGATAACAATTTGCTCACGCTCGGCCTGACGACACGATTCTTAAACCCGGACACCGGCGCCCAGTTGGCCAGCTTGGGCATTGCGCAGCGCTTGCGTTTTGAAGAGCAAAAAGTGACGCTGTTACCCGGGCAAGCGCCCGCTGCTGTCGGGCTGAGCGATGTTTTGCTGGGTTCGCGCCTGAACCTGGGGGATCGCTGGGTGCTGGACGCTGCCACGCAATACAACATCCAGACCCAACAATCGGTGCGCTCGGTCATCGGTGGCCGCTACCACGCGGGCGACTTCCAAACCCTGAACATCGCCTACCGCTCGCAATTGAACGCGAGTGAACAAGTAGACATCAGCTGGCAATGGCCGCTCAGGGGTCTGTGGGGCGCAAGAGGCGGGGTAGCCGATTCAGACGCCGGGCGCTACTACGGGCTCGGTCGCGTGGCCTATAGTTTGCGCGACCAGCAGCTGGTCGATAGCCTCTTAGGCCTGGAGTACGATGCGGGCTGCTGGATCGCCCGTCTCGTCTATAGCCGCACACCCATCACGCCCCAAACCGCGAACTCTAAGGTGATGTTCCAAATCGAGTTGGTGGGCTTTACCCGGCTTGGAATCGACCCCTTCAAGACCTTAAGCGATAGCATCCCGCGCTACCAGTACCTTCGCTAAAGCGCTTTTTTCGATTGCTTGTTCACTCTTTACACCTCAATCCTATGAAGATGCCTGTGTGGATTTTTTCTCTTTTGCTGGCTCTCAGTGCAGCAGGCCATGCACAGACTGCGCCCAGCGATGATTACATTGTGGCTCTGGTCAATTCAGAGCCCATTACCCATGGCGAGTTGCAAACCCAAATCCGGCAAGTGGTAGAGAGCCGCGGGCCCCAGTCTGGGCCGCTTCCGCCCGCTGCCGAGCTTCGGGCCGCTGTGCTGGAGCGCATCATCGTAGAACGCGCTCAGCTCCAACTGGCCAGGGAAACCGGCGTGCGCGTGGATGCCGCAGCGATTGACCAGGCGGAAGCCAATATCGCCGCCCAAAACCAATTGGACCTGGTGCAGCTGCGTGCCAACCTGGAGCGGCGTGGAACCACGCAAGCGGCGTTTCGACGGCAATTGCGCGATCAACTTCTGATCAACCGCCTGCAAGAGCGCGAGGTGGAGACGCGGGTCAAGATCAGCGATACCGATGTGGAGGCCGCCTTGGCGGCACGCAAAGAAGCGGCCAGCGACCCCCAAAATCAGGAAATCAATCTCGGGCATTTGTTCCTCGCCCTACCTGAAAACCCGAGTGCGGCAGCCCTTGCCCAAGCGCAGCAGCAGGCCCAAAAAATAAGCGATCGCATACAAGCGGGCGAATCCTTTGAGGCACTGGTACAAGAATTTTCAGCCGCTGAACGCAGCAATGCCGGGCAAATTGGCATGCGCCGGTCAGACCGTTACCCGCCTTTGTTTATCAATGCAAGCCAAGCGCTTGCGGTCGGCGCGGTGTCGCAATGGGTGCGCTCGGATGCAGGCTTGCATTTGCTCAAAGTTTTGGAGCGGCGTGTCAATGGGCTTTCTGACACCCAGGTACAGCACCACGCGCGCCACATCTTGCTGCGGCCCGATGCGGCCTTGACGCAGCAACAAGCCATTGAGCAACTCGCCGCGGTGCGCCAGCGCATTCTTGCAGGCGCTACCAGCTTTGAGGCGCAAGCGCGCGCACTATCGCAAGACGGCAGCGCAGCCCAGGGCGGCGATTTAGGCTGGGCTGGGCCTGGCCTGTTTGTGCCCGAATTTGAACAAGTGCTCCAGCGCTTGCGGGAAAAAGAAATTGCCGAGCCCCTGGTGTCGCGCTTTGGGGTGCACCTGATTGAGCTCTTAGAGCGCCGCAATGTGGGCCTGACCCCTGCCCAGCTACGCGAGCGCGAGCGCAACCTGCTGCGGACCAAGCGTGCAGACGAGGTCTTTGAGGGCTGGGTCCGCGACGTGCGCGGCCGCGCTTTCGTTGAAATCCGTGACCCCGGCTAAGCCGGTGGCACGCGCAGTGCCACTGCTCTAGTTAGACATTGATGCAACACATAGCGCGCAAGCGATTTGGCCAGCATTTTTTGAGCGACGGCGGCGTGATCGACGCCATCGTGAATGCCATATCTCCGCAAGCCGGTCAGGCTATGGTGGAGATCGGGCCGGGTCTGGGGGCTTTGACACAGCCCCTGGTAGAGCGTTTGGGCGCGCTGACGGTCATCGAACTGGACCGTGATTTGGCAGCGCGCTTGCGCACCCATGCGCATTTGCAAGTGATCGAATCCGATGTGCTGCGCGTTGACTTTAACGCCATGAGCGAAGCAGCTCGGCTAAATCGCCTGCGGGTAGTGGGTAACTTGCCCTACAACATCTCGACGCCGATTTTGTTTCACCTGCTCGACTTTGCGGCCTGCATACAAGACCAGCACTTCATGCTGCAAAAAGAAGTGGTGGACCGCATGGTGGCCACGGCAGACACCGCCGATTTTGGGCGCCTGAGCGTGATGCTGCAATGGCGCTACCAGATGGAAAACGTATTGGCCGTTGGCCCCCATAGCTTTACACCACCGCCACGGGTTAACAGCGCCGTGGTACGCATGCTGCCGCTGGCTGCGCCGGCACTACCCAATGCCGCACTCTTGGGGCCCTTGGTGCAAGCGGCCTTTAGTCAAAGACGCAAGCTACTGCGGCACACCTTGGGTGCCTATTTAGAAAAACACAATTTCTCTGGGAGCTTTGATTTGCAAAGGCGCGCACAAGAGGTTCCGGTTGCGCAGTACATCGCACTGGCGCAGCAACTTGCGCAAGAAATGGGCTGATGTCCCCACGTATATACCGCATTTTCCCACTGCTGTTTGTCGTCCTTTGGTCCACCGGATTTATCGGTGCGCGTTTAGGCTTGCCGCATAGCGAGCCACTGACGTTTTTGTTTGTGCGCTATCTGCTGGTGGTGGCCTTGCTGCTGGTGCTGGCGGTGCTGAGCAAAGCGCCCTGGCCGGCGCAGCCCCGGGATTGGTTTCACATCGGCGTGGCCGGTTTGCTGATGCACGGGGTGTACCTGGGCGGCGTATTTATTGCCATTTCCATGGGCCTGCCTGCGGGTGTAGCCGCTTTGGTGGCGGGCCTGCAACCCTTGTTGGTGGCGGTAGGAGCCGGCCTGTTTTTACGCGAGACAGTGGTGCCTAGGCAATGGCTCGGTCTGGTCTTGGGCCTGGCGGGCGTAGCCCTGGTGCTGGAAAACAAGTTGGGTACGGG
>CAMBFO010000103.1 GCA_945865675.1 Comamonas sp. lk | reverse complement strand
ACCGTGCTGCGTTTGACCAAGGGGCCAATCGCGATCAAGGTAATGAAAAGGAACAGCATTTCGACGTGATAGACCATGCTGTAACCGACAGAGGGGTCGACCATGCCAGGGCCCCACAGGCCCTGCGTGGTGATGCCGCTGACCACATCCCGCAAGGCACCGCCAAAAAACATGGCGATACCGGCGGCTGCGGACTGCACCGCACCCCAGGCACCAAGCGCGAGGCCAACAAACTGCCCTTCCATGCGCATGGCAGCAAACAAGGTGCCCACGGCAAACAAACCGCCACCAAAACCAATGCCCAAGGCGCCAAGACGGAATAGCCAGCCGGCATCCAAAGGTGCAGAAAAAATAACCGCGGAGAAGGCAGGCAAGCCAGCCAGTGCGCCGTAAGCGGCCAATCGCATCGGATCAATGCCTTTGGCCAGACGCCGTCCGGAGACATAAAACCCCAGCAGTCCGCCGACGGCGAGCATGGCAGTCAGCGCACTGGTCGCACCGACGCTGAGCTTGAGGATTTCGCCGCCATAGGGCTCCAAAATAATGTCCTGCATATTGAAGGCCACGGTGCCCAAGGCCGTAGCCCACAAGAAGCGGCGCGCTTGCGGCAAGGCGATGAATTGCGCCCATACCTCTCTGAACTTGGGTTGCACCTGGTGTTTGAGTGCAGCCACGCGCTGCGGATTGCGCGGCTCTTGCTTCCACAAGGCAATGGCATTGAGGACGAGCACCACCAGCGCACTGCCCTGCACCACTTGCACCAGATGCTCCGGGGTGAAATCAGCCAGTAGCACGCTGAAGATCAAGCTGCCGCTCACGGCGCCGACCAACAGCATGGTGTAGAGCAGCGCTACGACGCGCGGACGGGTTTCTTCGCTGGCCTGATCGGTAGCCAAAGCCAAACCGGCAGTTTGCGAAGTTTGCAAGCCAGCGCCCACCAGCAAAAACGCCATGCCCGCGGCTGCCTGGCCCACAAAATCAGGCACCTGCACTTGGCCGCGCCCGGATAAGACCAGGAGCGCAAACGGCATTACTGCAAGGCCGACAAACTGGATGAGCGTGCCACCCCACATATAGGGCACACGCCTCCAACCAAAGGCCGATACATGCACATCCGACTGGTAACCGGTGATGGCACGAAACGGTGCCACGACCAATGGCAACGCCAGCATCAAAGACACCAGCCACGCCGGTACGCCCAGTTCCACAATCATCACGCGGTTGAGCGTGCCGATCATCAGGGCAGTGATCATGCCCATGGTGAACTTAAAGAGTGTCAGACGCAGCAAACGCGGCAGCGGCAAACCGGCGCTGGCCACGTCGGCAAACGGCAGCCAGCTCGCTGGCATTTGCTTGGCGTACTTGGTAAATGTTTTGGCTCTCATGACCGCAACCACTCCATAGCCTGAGACTTGTAAAAGCCGCTGGAAACGCGCTGGGTGCGGGCGCAAGCCCATCCATCCAATGCGCCATGCGCCTTCATCAAACGTGCAATGCGCTCTTGGGCCATGGGCTCCAGCCAGGGGGCCCGGTCACCGCGCGGAAACAAGCGGCCCAGCGAAATCATGGCAGCCAAAAGCGGTGTTCGTGGCGCAAAGGTAAAGACGATAGAGCCACTGGTGCGGTAGGCCAATTGCGCCAACGCATTCACCGCGTCATCGGTTTGGTAATGGATGATGGAATCCATTGCGACCACATGATCAAAGTGGCCTAAGGCAGGGTCCAGCATGTCGCCGCTATGGAACTCCACCAGATGCGCCACATCTTGCGGGATGCGTTCGCGCGCCAAATTGACCAGCGTCGGTGACAAATCAATCGCTACCACCTGTGCGCCACGGCGCGCCGCCTCCACCGCCAGTGCCCCGGTGCCGCAGCCGGCGTCCAATAGGCGCTTGCCCTGCAAATCGTCGCCTAGCCAAGACAGCAAGGTAGCGCGCATACGGTCGCGCCCGGCGCGCACCGTTGTGCGGATACGGCCCACGGGTGCATCCGAGGTCAGCGTAGCCCAGGCGGCTGCGGCCGTGCGGTCGAAATAATTTTCGATCTGGCCGCGTCGTTCCTGGTAGCTTGCATTACTCATGGTATTTGCCTCAATCAAAGCCCAATAGGTCAAAAATATCGCGGTCTTTCATGGGCACGGCGTTGTAGCTCTCGCCACCCAACCACAAACTAGCGGCAAGGCGCATGTATTCTTTTTGTACCGCTTCAAGTTCGGGCGAAAATTCCATCTCAAAGAGCGTTGACTTTTTGAGGCGGCTGCGCCGGATCACATCCAGATCCGGGAAGTGCGCCGCTAGCTTGAGACCGATGCGATCGTTGTATTTGTCGATCTGGTCGGTCGCTGCGCTGCGGTTGGCAATCACACCGCCCAAGCGCACGTTGTAGTTTTTCGCCTTGGCACCAATGGCTTGCACGATGCGGTTCATCGCGAAGATGGAATCAAAGTCGTTGGCAGTGACGATCAAGGCCTTATCAGCATGCTGCAAGGGGGCTGCAAAGCCGCCACACACCACATCACCCAGCACGTCAAAAATCACGACATCGGTGTCTTCGAGCAAGTGGTGCTCTTTGAGGAGCTTGACGGTTTGCCCGACCACATAGCCGCCGCAGCCGGTTCCGGCGGGCGGGCCACCGGCTTCGACGCACATAACGCCGTTGTAGCCTTCAAACACAAAGTCTTCCACGCGCAGTTCTTCGGCATGGAAGTCCACGGTTTCGAGCACGTCGATCACCGTGGGCAGCATTTTTTTGGTCAGCGTAAAAGTGCTGTCGTGCTTCGGGTCGCAGCCAATTTGCAACACCCGCTTGCCCAATTTGGAAAAGGCCGCTGACAGGTTCGACGAGGTGGTGCTCTTGCCGATACCGCCTTTGCCATAAATGGCAAACACCTTGGCGTTACCGATCTTCACCTTCGGGTCGAGCTGCACTTGCACGCTGCCCTCGCCGTCCAGGCGCGTGTTGCGCTTTACCGTGGGGAATGGCAATGTTTCAACAGTCATGCGTTTGCTCCTTCGTATACGCCTTCAAGGCGGTCTTCTAGTTCTTCGCTGGCGTTGCGTAACGCCTGCAAAGTCGCTTCATCCGGTTGCCAGTAGTTGCGTTCCGATGCTTCTAGCAATCGGTTAGCCACACGGGCAGAGGCCGTCGGATTGAGTTTGGCAAGACGCTCACGCATCTGCGGGTCGAGCATGAAGGTCTCGGACAATTGTTTGTAAACCCAGGGCTGCACTTGACCGGTAGTGGCCGACCAGCCCATGGTGTTGGTGACATGCACTTCAATTTGGCGCACGCCTTCGTAACCATGCTCGAGCATGCCCTCGTACCACTTGGGGTTGAGCATGCGGGTACGGGTTTCGATGGAGACTTGCTCGCGCAATGAGCGCACGGCCGCATTGCCCTTGGTCTGGTCGCCGATATAGACCGGCGGCGTCTTACCACCCTGCGCTACTTTGACCGCCTGGGTGATGCCACCCAGGGTGTCGAAGTAGTTGTCCACGGTGGTAACGCCCAGTTCTACCGAGTCCAGGTTTTGGTAGGTGAGCTGCACGTCGGCCAAAGCGGTTTGCAAGAGCGCGGTTTGCTGCACCGCGCGGCCGGTTCGGCCATAAGCAAAGCCTTTGCGGCGTTTGTAGGTTTCGGCCAGTTCGCCTTCGTCGCTCCAGCGGCTGCTCTCCACCAGATTATTGACGTTGGAACCATAAGCGCCCTCGGCATTCCCGTACACACGCAAGGACGCAATTTCCAAAGTGCAACCATGCTCTTGCTGGTAGGCCAGGGAATGCTTGCGGATCCAGTTCATCTCCAGCGGCTCATCAGCGCTAGCTGCTAGGAACGCCGCTTCTGCCAGCAGTTTGATCTGCAAGGGCATCAGGTCGCGGAAGATGCCTGAAAGGGTAATGACCACGTCGATGCGCGGACGGCCCAGCTCGGTCAACGGAATCAGGCAGGCACCAGCGATGCGGCCATAGCTGTCAAAGCGGGGCAGCGCGCCCATGAGCGCCAGCGCTTGCGCAATCGGTGCGCCTTCGTTTTTCAGGTTATCACTACCCCAGAGCACCATGGCAATGGATTCGGGCAGCGGGTTGCCATCGGCGCAGTGGCGCTCGATCAGCAGTTGGGCTTGGGCTTTGCCGTCGCACACCGCCATCGCGCTGGGGATGCGGAAAGGATCAAAACCGTGGACGTTGCGGCCTGTGGGCAAGACCGCGGGCGTGCGCAAAATATCGCCGCCAGGCGCCGGGCGGATGTAGCGCGCATCCAGAGCGCGCAACAGGGCGGGCACTTCGGTGTCCACCGCCATCAGCGCCTGCGGCTCTACCAGGGCGCGCAGTGCTTCCAGGCTGCTGTGGTTGCGCGGCAAGCCGGCAGCTGCCAGGGCGCGCTCGGGCGCCTGCCCTTGCACCAAAGCCTCGACTGCTAAGCGATCAATTTGGATGCCGTGGTTGGCATCGGCCATAGCCAGCAACATATCGACACGCTGGGCGGCGCTGGGCGCGCGTCCAGCCACATGCAGTCCATGCGGGATGAGGGTGTATTCCAGCTCCAGCACCTCTTGCGACAAGTGCAGCACTTGCTGGTCCAGGGCTTCGCCGATAGCGGTGTCCCAGATGGGCTCGGGGTTGACCAAATCCAACTCCGCAGCCTGCGCCTGGATTACCACCGCCAAGGCAGCGCGTTCGGTGTTACCGCGCTCCAGAGTGCGCCAGCGCTCCAGCGAGGATTTGAGATCGTTCAGACCTTTGTACAAACCGGCCTGGGCAATCGGCGGCGTCAGGTAGCTGATCAGCGTGGCGCCCGAGCGGCGCTTGGCGATGGCGCCTTCTGACGGATTGTTGGATGCGTACAAATACACATTAGGCAGGTCGTCGATCAGGCGATCGGGCCAGCAAGTGCCGCTCATGCCGGTTTGCTTGCCGGGCATGAATTCGAGCGCGCCGTGGGTGCCGAAGTGCAGTACCGCATGGGCTTTGAAGTCTTCGCGCAGGTAGCGGTAAAAGGCCGAGAAAGCGTGCGTGGGGGCCAGGCCTTTTTCAAACAACAGGCGCATCGGGTCGCCTTCGTAACCAAACGAAGGCTGCACACTGATCAGTACATTGCCAAACTGCTTACCCAGCACCAAAATAGAACTGCCATTGCTGAGCTGGCGCCCGGGCGCAGGGCCCCATTGGGCCTCGATTTCTTTAAGCCAACGCTCCCGCTTGACATGCTCGTCAGCGCTAATGAGCGTATGAACATTGGCGTCCGCACCGTATTGCGCGGCATTGCCTTGCAAGAGCGCCTCGCGCAAAGCATCCACCGAAGGCGGCACCTCCACCTGGTAGCCCTGCACCTTCATGGCCGTGAGCGTGTGCCACAGCGATTCAAACACTGACAAATAGGCGGCGCTGCCGATATTGCCGGCATTGGGCGGGAAGTTAAACAAGACGATAGCGACTTTGCGGTCACGGTGATGGCTGTGCTTGAGCGCCACCAGCTTGCTCACCCTCGCAGCCAGCATAAGGGCGCGCTCGGGGCAGGAGTGCATATCCTGCGCATTGGTACTTTCGCCAAAGGTGCAGGCGTGGTGGCAGCCGGTGCAGGTGACGCCGGCAGCGCCGGGACGGCCGCCGAAGACCATAGGACCGGTGGAACCATCCAACTCAGGAATCGCTACCATGATGGTGCTCTCGACTGGCAACAAGCCACGGTCCGAGCCGCCCCATTGGTCCAGGGTTTGAAACTCTACCGGGTGCGCGGCAACATAAGGAACATCCAGTTTGGCCAGTACTTCTTCAGCCGCTTTGGCGTCGTTGTAGGCGGGGCCACCAACCAGAGAAAACCCGGTCAGGGAAACCACCGCGTCCACTGCTACTTGGCCGTTCTTCATGAAGAATGCATCGATCGCGGGGCGAGAATCCAAGCCAGCGGCGAAGGCTGGAATGACACGCAGACCGCGTGCTTCGAGCGCGGCGATCACGCCGTCGTAATGTCCAGCATTGCCAGAGAGTAAGTAGGAACGCATGAGCAAAATACCGACCGTGCCACGCACCGCCTTCGCTTCGGGCCGTGGCAACACTTGCGCGTCTTCGCTAAAGCGCCCAGCCATGCGTGGGTGGTAAACGCCCACTTCGGGGTAGTCGACCGGAGGAGCCACTTTCACGCTGCCGCGTAGTATTTTGCGCGGACCATCGGCACCCCGATCGATGACGTGGCGCACCATATTGAGCACGTTGTCGTCCGAGCCGCCCATCCAATATTGCATGGTTAGAAAGTAGGAGCGCACGTCTTGCGCGGTGCCCGGAATAAAACGCAGTATTTGCGGCAGGCGGCGCAGCATCTTCATTTGCGCGGCGCCCCCGGTGGCAGCTTTTTCTTTGCTGCCGCGCAGCTTTTTCAGCAAGGCCATGGGGCCGCTGGCGGGCTTGCCCATGTCGAACTGGCCTAGGCGGGTCAGTTGCGTCACCTCGGTGGCGCTGGCCAGGCAAATCATGGCGTCGCAGTGCATACGGCGCTGGCGCAAATCTTCCAGGATGGGTAGGAAGTGGTCTTCCAAAAACAACATGCCGGCGATCACGATGTCGGCCTGGGCGATGTCCTTTTTGCAGCGTGCGATTAAGGCCTCATTGCCGGCATATTCCGATGCGGCATGCAAGCTTATCGAGAGCCCGGGAAACTCACGACCCAAAGTGTGGCTGGCACGGTTGATAGAGCTCGCTAGGTGCGTGTCCATAGTCACAATCACCACCTTGATCGGGGTGGTGTTGCGCGGCGGTGCTGCCTTAGCGGGCGAAGTAAGCTTTAGCGTCATAGAGCGTCTCCACCGTAATCACCGATAGGCCATGCTCGGATGCGTAGCGCTCGGTATTTCGCCGGGCCTTGCCCCGCACGAAGAACGGTATTTTTTTTAATTCTTTCTCGGCACTGGCGTCCCAGGTGCAGGCTCCACCGGTATTGGTTTTGTCGGCGGCGACCGTTAGCGTGACCGCTTCCTGGACCGCAGCCAGTGCGGGCTCAATGGCCACCACCACCGGCTGAGGCGCGGGCTGCATGTGCGCAGCGCCACCCAGGTGCGAGGGGGCGGCGTCTTCATGGAATTCAGAGTCGCCCCGGAACATGCCGATGAGGTGCTCTTCCAGCCCCATCATGAGCGGATGCACCCAGGTATCAAACAGCACATTAGCGCCTTCAAAGCCCATTTGCGGCGCATAGCGGGCCGGGAAATCTTGCACATGTACCGGCGCGGAAATCACCGCGCAGGGCACGCCCAGACGCTTGGCGATGTGACGCTCCATTTGCGTGCCCAGTACCAGCTCGGGCTGCAGCTCGGTAATGCGCGATTCGATTTCCAAGTAGTCGTCGCTGATTAGTGCCTCGACGCCATAGAGCTTGGCGGCATCACGCACTTCGCGCGCAAACTCACGGCTGTAAGTGCCTATGCCTACCACGGCAAAACCCATTTCCTCAGCCGCCACTTTGGCCGCTGCGACTGCGTGCGTGGCATCACCAAACACAAACACACGTTTGCCGGTGAGGTAGGTGGAATCGACCGAGCGTGCATACCACTGGGCGCGCGAATTTACCTTGGCCAAAGCGGCCTCGGGGTCCAGACCGGCCAGGCCCGCCACTTCGCGCACAAAAGCACGCGTGGCGCCCACGCCTATGGGGATGGTTTTGCTAAAGGGCTGGCCATAGTTGCGCTCCAACCACTGCGCGCTAAGGCGGGCGATTTCAGGGTAGAGCACGACGTTGAAATCGGCCTCTGCCAGGCGAGCCAAGTCCGCCGGGGTAGCGCTTTGGGGCGCAACCACGTTGATGGCGATGCCCATATCCGTGAGCAATTTGCGGATTTCGGTGAGGTCGTCGCGGTGGCGAAAGCCTAATGCGCTGGGGCCCAAAATATTGCAGCTGGGAACGCGTCCTTCTTGCGGCGCTTGGCTGCGGGGTTTGGATAAATGGCGTACGAGTTGGTAGAAGGTTTCGGACGCGCCCCAGTTTTCTTTGCGCTGGTAAGACGGCAACTCCAGCGCAACGACCGGCACCGGCAAATTCAGTGCCTTGCACAGACCTCCAGGGTCGTCCTGGATCAGTTCGGCGGTGCAAGACGAACCCACCAGCATGGCTTGCGGCGCAAAGCGCTCAAAGGCCTGGCGCGCCGCGGTTTTGAACAATTCGGCGGTGTCGCCACCCAGGTCGCGCGCCTGGAAAGTGGTGTAGGTGACAGGCGGGCGCTTTTGCAGGCGCTCGATCATGGTGAATAACAAGTCTGCGTAGGTATCGCCCTGGGGCGCGTGCAGCACGTAATGCACGCCTTCCATGGCCGTGGCAATACGCATGGCGCCCACATGGGGCGGCCCTTCGTATGTCCACAAAGTCAGTTGCATGCCGCGCTTTCTTAGGCCGCCAGGCGCATGCGGCGCACCAGCGGACGGGTAAATAGTTCGGCCAGATCGCCCGCTTGGTCAAAGCCCTGAATGGGCGTGAACACCAGTTCGATCGCCCATTTGGTCGTGATGCCTTCGGACTCCAGCGGATTGGCCAGACCCAGGCCGCAAACCACGATGTCCGGGTGCGCGGCGCGGCAACGGTCCAGCTGGTTTTCCACGTGCTGGCCTTCCGACAAAAAGGTGCCTTCGGGCAGCAGTGCCAACTCTTGGGCCATGTGCTGGCGATGCAGATAGGGCGTACCCACTTCGAGCAGGCGCATGCCCAATTCGCGCGCCAAAAAACGCGCCAGCGGGATTTCGAGCTGCGAGTCCGGGAAGAAGAAAATGCTTTTGCCTTCGAGGTGCAAGCGGGCGCGGGCCAGGGCGGCTGTGGCGCGGGCGGTAGGGGCGGATACGGCAGATTCAAAACGCTGCGCGGGCACGCCAAAAGCCGTGGCCGCTGCTTGCAACCAGGCGGTGGT
>CAMBFO010000102.1 GCA_945865675.1 Comamonas sp. lk | reverse complement strand
TCGGTCGCGTCAAGCACAAACCACTCGTGCACGACCTCAGCGGGTTTTGCGCTGAAAGTTGACATGAGTTTTCTCTTTAAAAAGAAGGTTTGCAGGGCTCTTTTCCACGGTCGGCGCTCCACTATCGGGAGCCTCTTAGGTGGGGTTTTCGAGCTTCGCCGCGGAGCCACTCAATCGCTGCGAAGCTTTCCATTGTAGCCGGACTGGGTTGTTTTCGCGCAATACCGACGCATTGCAGCGCCAGAAAGTCGATTTTTCTCTTGGTAAACCGGCTCGGCAAGGAGCAAAAGCCGCCCTTGGGCGCGGTTTTTGGCTCAGCCCAGTTTTCTCAGCATCGACGGCGCAGCGCGCACTGAAAGCGGTTTGCTCATCATCTCAATGAGCACCATGACCCGCTTCTCGCCCTCAGCGATCTGGAAAACGCCTTCGATGCCGGTAAACGCGCCTGAGGTAAACCGCACCCGGTCTCCGACCTCAAAAAGCCGAGCCGGCTTGGTCTTGTGGGTGGACTCGGCTCTTTGCAGCTGAAACACCAAATCGTCATCAATTTTGGCTGGCTCCGCGCCGAAACTGACCAAGCGACTCACCCCCGTGGTGTAGCGAATTGGTCCCCAACCCTTAGCGGAAAGGTCGCTACCCAAACGGATAAACAAGTAGCGCGGGAAAAGGGGCTCGTCTGCCAAGGTGATCGCGCCCTGACGGATTTTTTCAGTGGGGAGCACCGGCAGGTAGCACTCGTAACCCTGGCGTGTCAGGTTGTCCAAGGCTAATCGCTCTTGCCTAGGCTTGCTGTGAACGAGGTACCAGTGCATCATGAATTCCCAAAAAATCCAAATTAACTATAGCGTCATTGCGAGTCAATAAACTGAACCAAGCTGACGCTACCTTTGATCGCAAGCAAACAATGCCGCCGTTGCGCGGCACACTATTTGCCATTTTGAAAATTATAAACGGGGGTTTGGCGGTCAGGCGGCAGCAAAAGCGCCATAGAAAGCGAGAGGGGGAATTTGGTGGCCTGGGGCGGAATCGAACCACCGACACAAGGATTTTCAATCCTCTGCTCTACCGACTGAGCTACCGGGCCAGAGCCGGAAATTGTAGCACCATAGAAACTTGCAATGACTATTGCGACTCCCGAGCCATAGAACGACTTTGCCGACTATATGAAAACAGCTGTCGCAATTGAACCGTCCAAGATTACTGGGTTCAATACACTGTCGGTTGCCCTAGGGGCCCCCACTTTCAATTTCTGTAGGAGCAAGCGCAAAAATGGCCCAATTTCCTGAACGCGCCAAAGTTGTCATCATCGGCCAAGGCGGTATCGTCGGCGCCTCGGTGGCGCACCATCTGATTGAACGCGGCTGGGACAACATTGTCGGTATCGACAAGTCCGCCATCCCGACTGATGTGGGCTCCACGGCCCACGCCTCTGATTTTTGCTTTAACACGATGCACGATCAGATGACCATCTTCACCACCAAGTACAGCATTGACTTTTACGAGAAGATGGGCCGCTATGACCGCATTGGCGGTATCGAGGTGGCGCGGGTGGGCGACGACGAGCGCATGCAAGAGCTCAAACGCCGCGTAGCCTCTGGCAAGGCCTTTGGCAACCGGGTAGAGCTCATCAGCGCCGCCCAGGCCAAGGCCAAAATGCCGCTGCTGGAGGAGAGCATGGTGCAGGGCGCGCTGTGGGACCCGGATGCGGGCCTGGTCAAGCCCCGCTCCCAAATGGTGGCGGGCGAGCTGGTGGACGCCGCGGTCGCGACCGGCAAGCTCCAGTCCTTTGCCAACACCGCCTGCACCGGATTGCGCATCGAAAACGGCCGCATCCAGGGCGTAGAAACCACCAAGGGCTTTATTGCCGCCGATTACGTGGTGGTTTGCGCCGGCTTGTGGGGCCGCCTGATTGCCAACATGGCGGGGGAAGATCTGCCCATCATGCCGGTGGATCACCCGCTGACCTTCTTCAAACCCTATCTGGAATTTGCGGGTACCGGCAAGGATATTGGTTACCCCTTGCTGCGCGACCAAGGCAACTCGGCTTACCTGCGTGACACGGGTGACCCCAAAACTCCCGAGGGCGGCCAGATCGAGTGGGGCTATTACGAAGAAAAGAACCCGCGGATGTGCCACCCGCGCGATTTGCTGGAGAAAGAGCAGGCGCGCCTGTCGCCTTCGCAGCGCGATCTCGAGCTCGATCAAATCATGGCGCCGCTGGAACGCGCCATTGAACTGACGCCGATCCTGGCCGAACTGGGCTATGACGACAAATACTCTTTCAACGGCCTGTTGCAGGTGACGACCGACGGCAACCCGTCGATCGGTGAATCGTCCAAGGTGCGCGGGCTTTGGTATGCCGAAGCGGTGTGGGTCAAAGACGGCCCGGGTGTGGGCAAAATCGTGGCCGACTGGATGACCGATGGTTACACGCACATTGACCACGCCCGCATCGACGTGGCCCGCATCTACCCCTACCAGCAGGACGAGCAATACATCCATGACCGCTGCTACGAGGGGGCCTTCAAGATCTATAACCCGCCGGTGCACAACCGCGAGCCCTATAGCGCCGGCCGAGGCATCTTTAAGAGCCCGTTTTACGAGCGCGAAAAAGCGCTGGGTGCTTACTTTATGGAACTCTCGGGCTGGGAGCGCGCGCATGGCTACGCCAGCAATGAGCATTTGCTGGCGGTCTATGGCGACAAGGTGCCGGTGCGCGCCAACGAGTGGGACAACCGCCACTTCTGGCGCGTGTCCAACGCCGAGCACCTCAAAATGACCGAGGACGTGGGCATGATCAACATCTCCCACTTCGCCGAAATCGATGTCCAAGGCCCGGATGCCGCCGATCTGCTGGAGTACATCTGCGTGGCCAAAGTGGGTGGCGACACACCCGTGGGCAAGGGCGTTTACACCCACTTTCTGGACGCCAAAGGCGGCGTTCGCGCCGACCTGACCGTGTTGCGCCTGGGCCAAGACCACTACCGGGTCATCGACGGCGCCGATGCCGGCCACCGCGACCTGGTGTGGATTGAGCGTATGGCGCAGGACCGCGGCGCTCAGGTGAAAGTTACCGATACCACGACCGCCTACGGCTGCATCGGCGTGTGGGGCCCCAATGCCCGCGCCACCATCCAAAAGATTGCCGATGCGCCCGATGCCTGGACACACGAGAACTTTCCCTTCGCCGCCTTTCGCAACCTCAAAATTGCGGGCGTCCCGGTGCTGGCCTTTCGTATTTCGTACGTGGGTGAGCAGGGCTGGGAATTGCACTTCAAATACGAGGACGGACTGGCCCTGTGGGACGCGCTGTTTGCATTGGGCGTGACCCCCGTGGGCGTGGAAACCTATGCCAACAGCCGCCGCATGGAAAAGAGCCTGCGCCTGCAAAACGGCGACCTGCTGACCGAATACAACCTGATGGAATGCGACCTGGCCCGCCCCAAGGTCAAGGCGGCTGATTTCCACGGCAAAGCGGCGCACCTGAAGTTCCGCGAACGCGAACATCAACCGGCATACCTGTGCACGCTC
Source organism: Comamonas sp. lk (assembly GCA_945865675.1). Lineage (GTDB taxonomy): Bacteria > Pseudomonadota > Gammaproteobacteria > Burkholderiales > Burkholderiaceae_C > Allorhodoferax. The sequence continues at coordinate 5,355 of CAMBFO010000102.1, read as the reverse complement.
ACCATGAGCCACAACATCGACAGCACTGGCGTGGCCCGCTACCCGCTGGGCAACTTGCCGGTGATGGATCCCGCCACCGGCCACACCCTGATCGACAGCCAAGGTCGCCGCTCCTACACCACCAGCATCGCGTTTGGCCCAAGCATCGGCAAGAACATTGCGCTGGCGTATTTGCCCTATGCGTATTGCCAGGTGGGGCGCGAGCTGCAGATCCAGTACTTTGACGATGTCTATCCGGTCACGGTGGAAGCGGTGGGCTACGGGGCTTTGTACGACCCGGAAAACCTCAAACCCCGCTCTTGAGGGGTGCTTGGTCGGGCACACGCGTTGGAGGAATCGTGAAGCTGCAGGACCACGCTGGTCCCGCCGTCAGGAATCGAACCTGAATTTCACGCTTAGGAGGCATGCGCACTATCCATTGTGCTACGGCGAGGGGTGCGGCATTTTAGGTGCGTACCTTCGCCGTTGATCGGCGACGTAAAGCCTATTTCGTCAGCATCCGCATCGCATCTTCCAGCCCTTTGAGGGTGAGCGGGTACATGCGTTGCTGCATCAGCTGCTGCACCACGCTGATGCTTTGGCGGTATTGCCAGACGCCTTGGGGTTCGGGGTTGATCCAGGCAAATTTAGGGAAGGCGCTGGTCAGGCGTTGTAGCCACTCGGCGCCGGCTTCCTCGTTGTTGTATTCCACGCTGCCGCCGGGCTGCAGTATTTCGTAAGGACTCATGGTGGCGTCGCCCACGAAGATGAGTTTGTAGTCTTTGTTGTACTTGCGGATGATGTCCCATGTCGCAAACTTTTCGGCAAAGCGGCGCCGGTTGTTTTTCCACATAAAGTCGTACACGCAGTTGTGGAAGTAATAAAACTCCAGGTGCTTGAATTCGGTCTTGGTGGCGCTAAAGAGCTCTTCAACCCGGGCAATATGGTCGTCCATCGTGCCGCCCACGTCCATTAAGAGCAGCACTTTGACATTGTTGTGCCGCTCCGGGCGCATCTTGATGTCCAGATAGCCAGCGTTGGCTGCGGTTTTGCTGATGGTTTCGTCCAGGTCCAATTCGTCCTCATGGCCTTCGCGGGCGAATTTGCGCAGGCGGCGCAGCGCCACTTTGATATTGCGCGTGCCTAGCTCCTGCGTGTCGTCGTAGTCCTTGTAGGCGCGCTGGTCCCAGACTTTGACGGCGCTGCGGTTGCGTCCTTTGTCTTGGCCGATGCGGATGCCCTGCGGGTTGTGTCCGTAGGCTCCAAAGGGGGAGGTGCCGCCGGTACCTATCCATTTGCTGCCGCCTTCGTGGCGTTCCTTTTGTTCTTCAAAACGCTTGCGCAGCGTGTCCATCAGCTCGTCCCAGCCCATTTTTTCGATTTTGGCCAGTTCTTCCGGACTGAGTTGCAATTCCAAATTTTTGCGCAGCCACTCCAGGGGGATTTCTTTGGTGAAGTCCGCAATCTGTTCTACACCTTTGAAATACGCGGCAAACGCGCGATCAAACTTGTCGTAATGCTTTTCGTCTTTGACTAAGGTGGTGCGGCTCAGGAAATAAAAATCGTCAATCGCGTAGCCTACCGCCTCCTCGCCGCTAGCCGGCTCGGGCACATTGGGGCCGACCACGCCTTTTTGTAATGCTTCCATCAGCGTCAGGTATTCCTTGACCGATACCGGCAGCTTGGCCGAACGCAGGGTGTAAAAAAAGTCAATCAGCATGGGCTACCTCAGCGGGGCTTGTGCATTGAATAGAGCAGTTGCGCCTTGACCTCCGGCCACTCACCCGAGCGCAGGCTGTACATCACGGTATCGCGAATAGTCCCGTCGCGGCGCAGCGCATGGCCGCGTATCACGCCGTCTTTACGCGCTCCCAAGCGTTCGATGGCCGCCTGCGACGCAAAGTTGAAATTGTCGGTACGCCAGCCCAGCACATGGCAGCCCAGGGTTTCAAAGGCGTGGGTCATCATCAGCAGTTTGCAGGCGGTGTTGACATGGCTGCGTTGCCTGCTTTTGGCGTACCAGGTGTAGCCAATTTCCACCCGCTTCACGGCGGGCAGGATGTCGTGGTAACTGCTGCAGCCAATCACCGTACCGCCAGGCTTGTCCAGCACGGCAAACGCAAAGCGGTTACCCGCTGCGCGCATAGCCAGCGCGTCCTCGATGTACTGGCGGGTGTTTTCCGGTTCGGGCACCGAGGTGACGCGCAAATTCCACAGCGCCCCGTCGGCAGCGGCGGTGCGTAGCCCCGTCTCGTGCGCCAGCGCCAGCGGGGTCAGTGCCACGCCATAGCCCGCCAGGTCCACAGGTTCAACAAAAGCCAAGCTGGTCTTCCTTATTCGTCTTTATCTTGACGCCCTTGCTGCCAGCGCCGCGCCCATTGCAAGCCCAGCCCGCCGCCCAGCCCCACCAACACAATACCGACCATGCTGGCGTTGTCATAGCCCGGCGCAAACACGTCCATGCCAATAAGTTTGCCCAGCCCGTACCCGGCCAGGCAGCCGACGACAAAACCAAGAGCGTCGGAAATGCCGACGGCCAGAAAATTGGCGCGGGGCTTTTTTGCCATCTCAGCGGTTATTGCGCTGCATAAACATCAGCTTTTCAAACAGCGTGACGTCTTGCTCGTTTTTGAGCAAAGCACCCACCAGCGGTGGCACCGCCATTTTGTCGTCCTTGGCTTGCAGGGCAGAGAGCGGAATGTCCTCTGCCAGCAGCAGCTTGAGCCAGTCCAGCAATTCGCTGGTGGAGGGCTTCTTCTTCAGGCCCGGCAGGTTGCGGACCTCGTAAAAGGTTTTCATGGCGGCGCTGAGCAGCTCTTTTTTCAGGCCGGGGAAGTGCACATCGACAATGATCTGCATAGTCGCCGGGTCCGGGAACTTGATGTAGTGAAAAAAGCAGCGGCGCAAAAACGCGTCGGGCAGCTCTTTTTCGTTATTGGAGGTAATAAACACCAGCGGGCGGTGCTTGGCGCGGATCAGCTCGCGGGTTTCGTAGCAATAAAACTCCATGCGGTCGATTTCGCGCAGCAAGTCGTTGGGGAACTCAATATCTGCTTTGTCGATCTCGTCAATCAACAAGGCCACCGGCGTTTCGGAGGTAAAGGCCTGCCACAGCACGCCTTTGACGATGTAGTTGTGGATGTTTTTGACCCGCTCTCCGCCGTCGATGTCCGATAGCTGGGAATCGCGCAGGCGGCTCACGGCGTCATATTCATACAGGCCTTGCTGCGCTTTGGTGGTCGATTTGATGTGCCACTGCAGCAGCGGCAGGTCCAGCGCGGTGGCCACCTCCTCGGCCAGCATGGTTTTGCCGGTGCCCGGCTCGCCCTTGACCAGCAGCGGGCGTTGCAATGTGGAGGCCGCGTTGACGGACAGCATCAAGTCCTGGGTGGCGACGTAATTCTTGGAACCGGTAAATTTCATGGCGCGACAAAAAGTTGGGGCTAAGGTGGTCGATGTGCCCGGCAAACCCTGCCCTCATCTAATGGCCGCCCGGCGGTCGGGGCCGGTCAGCATGGCTAGGCGGGGCAACGGGAGTGGGGTCGATATAATTCGCTATTCGATTTATACCAATATTCACCCTATTGTCCGCGCAAAATGAACCCATTGCTCCGCTCCCTCATCGCACTTGTTGTCGCTTCAGTGACCCTCACATCTGCTTTTGCACAGGACATCAAGGGCGATGCCAAAGCCGGTGAAAAGAAAAATGCCATGTGCCTGGGCTGCCACTCCATCGTGGGCTACCAGGCTAGCTTCCCCGAGGTACACAAGGTTCCCATGATTGCGGGACAGGGCGAAAAATACATTATTGCTTCCCTGAACGCCTATAAAAAGGGCGAACGCAAGCACCCTACCATGCGCGGTATTGCGGTCACCCTCAAGGACCAAGACATCGCTGATCTGGCAGCCTATTTCAGCGCTTTAGGTGTGGATGCCAATGCCAAGCCGCTGGAAAAAAATGCGGGCGGCAGTGCTGCAGGTGAAGCCCTGATAGCCAAAGGCGCTTGCGCTTCCTGCCATGGCGAAAGCCTAAGCAAGCCGATTGACCCCAGCTACCCCTTGATCGCCGGTCAACACAACGACTACCTGTTTGTGGCGCTCAAGTCCTATAAAGCCGAAGCCAACTCGCAAGTGGGCCGCGGCAACGCCATCATGGCGGGCGTGGCCAAGCAGTTCTCCAATGCCGAACTCAAAGAATTGGCCAATTACGTGGGTAGCTTGCCCGGCCCGCTCAAAACCGTGCCCCAAACCCGCTTTCGTTGAACCCTGGCGTCCTGATAAAAAAACCGCCCTCGGGCGGTTTTTTTGCGCTCAGTCGCGGGTGGCGTGGCGCTGCACGCAGTCGATATAGGCCTGCCCATCGGGCGGCCGCCCGGCACGCTGGCTTTCCCACAACATCGTGCCCAGACAATCCATGGCTTCGTGGTGGGCCCTATGGAGCGACTGCCGCTTATGCGTTAGCAGTTCCACTGCCTGGCGGATACCGCGCGGCTGGTCAATACTGCATTGCTCGCTGATGGACAAGTGCATGGACAGGTGTAAAAACGGATTGGTCTGACCGCTGCCCTCGGGATATACGCGGATGATGGCGGCCTCTTGGTCTGCTAAGTCGGCGTGGTACTGCGGATGCTCCGCAATCCATTGGCCGGCCAGGGTTTCAATGGCGTCCATGGGCTGGGCGCTGCGCGATTTGGCATACGCCGAGCAAAAAAAACGGCGCACATCCTCTTGGGAGGGGTTGAACATAGGGCAAGGTTACCATGGGCGTTTTGGCCCGCGAAGGGCGATTGCACCCCTATGTTTGACGCCTGGCCCTTGATTACCGATCCGTTTTTTTATGCGGTGGCCATTCCGGCCGTTTTGCTTTTGGGCGTGAGTAAAAGTGGTTTCGGTGCGGGCTTTGGCTCTTTGGCGGTGCCGATGATGGCCTTGTCCGTGACGGTGGCCGAGGCGGCCGCGATTTTGATGCCACTGTTGCTGGTGATGGACGTGCTGGGCAGCGCGGCTTTTCGCAAAGACTTTGACCCGGTGCTGCTGCGCCGCATCCTGCCCTTTGGCGTGCTGGGCATTGTGGTGGGCGCCTTGTTGTTCAAGCTGGTGCCTCCCAATGCGGTATCGGCGGTAGTGGGCGTGGTGACCCTGGCCTTTCTAGCCCAACGGCTGTTCTGGAAGGTATCAGCCTTGGCGACGCCACCGGTGTGGTTGGGCCGCTTGTTGTCGGCCATCTCCGGCTTTACCAGCTTTGTAGCCCACGCCGGCGGGCCGCCTATCAACGCTTATTTCATTGGCCTGCGCATCAGGCCAGTGACTTTTGCCGCCACCATGTCGTTTTTCTTTTTCGTACTCAATTTGTGCAAATGGATTCCCTACGCCTAC
>CAMBFO010000101.1 GCA_945865675.1 Comamonas sp. lk | reverse complement strand
TCAGCGCTTTGGTGGTAGCTTTGCAGCATGCACACCTTAGACACATCAGGGAAGCCCAAGATACGGTCTGATGTGGCGTTGTTGAACTCAGCGCCGTCGAGCAATCCACGATCCATCGCGGGCACGATCTCGCCGCCTGGCAAGGCGTTGACCGCCGCGCCCATGGCGGTGAACAAGTCAATCGCCAAACCGTTGGTACGGAATTTCAAGCCTTTGAAGTCAGCGGATTTGGTGATGGGCTTTTTAAACCAGCCCAAGGGCTGTGTGGACATGGGGCCGTACAAGAAAGACTGCACGTTGCCGCCAATCGAGGCGTAAAGTTTGGCCAGTAAGGCAGCGCCGCCGCCGTACTTGTGCCATGACAACACCATGTTGGCATCCATGCCGAAGGCTGGGCCAGAGTTCCACAAAGCCAAGGCATTTTGCTTACCGTAGTGGTAGCCCAACACGCCATGACCGCCGTCGAGTGTGCCTTTGGACACCGCTTCGAGCAAACCGAAGGCGGGAACCACAGAACCTGCAGGCAACACTTCAATTTTCAGGTCGCCACCGGTCATGTCATTGACTTTTTTCGCATAGTCTTGGGCGTACTCATGGAAAATGTCCTTGGCAGGCCAGGTGCTCTGCCACCGCATGGAGATGGGGCCAGTTTGCGCTTTGGCGATCATGGGGGCAGACATTGCACCAGCTGCAATGGCAATCCCTTTAAGTAGGTTACGACGGCGTGGGGTTTTGTTGTCAATCAAGATGGGCTCCAATCGATATGTGAAAAAACAAGCGCTAAATTATCACTTGAAACACATTATGAGATCGTCGATTTGCATGGCACCTAGTAAAAACCCTTGCTTTGCGTGATAAATGTTTCAGCTCGCCGCAAAATAATTTCCAGACCCTCGCGCCGATTGCCCTGACGGTGGCGCGCTTGGCGCAGCGCCTGCTGGCGGCGGCTATGGCCAGCGTTACCCCAAGCTGCGCCCAATGCACCAAGCGCGTATTCGCGCCGTGTCAATGAGGTGTACGGCGAAGACGGATATGGGCTTAGGCCGCCAACCGTTGCTCCAACTGCGCTTTGGTGTTTTCCAGTTGCGCTGGCAGGTGGTAGGCCAACTGCTTAAACAACTCGGTGTGCAAAGCGATTTCGGTTTTCCAATCGGCTTTATCCAGGCTGGTGACGGTGGCAAATTGGGCCTTGGTGAAATCCAGGCCGGTCCAGGTGATTTCGTCAAATGCCGGACTGATGCCAAAGCCGTTATCCACACCCATGGATTTGCCTTCGATGCGCTCAATCATCCACTTGAGCACGCGCATGTTTTCGCCATAGCCGGGCCATACAAACTTGCCCTCAGCGTCTTTGCGGAACCAGTTGACGCAGTAAATCGCCGGCAGTTTGGCCCCGGCCTGCCCCATCTTGTCGCCAATGTTGAGCCAGTGCTGAAAATAGTCGCTCACGTTGTAGCCAGTAAATGGCAGCATGGCAAACGGGTCGCGCCGTACCACGCCCTGCTGTCCCGCAGCGGCCGCGGTAGTTTCCGAGCCCATCGTGGCGGCCATATACACGCCTTCTACCCAGTTGCGCGCTTGGGTCACCAGCGGCACAGTGGTGGAGCGGCGCCCGCCAAAGATAAAGGCGTCAATGGGCACGCCCTTGGCGTCGTCCCAGGCGCTGTCCAGCGCCGGGTTGTTGGTGGCTGCTACGGTAAAGCGCGAGTTCGGGTGCGCGGCTTTGGCGCCGGTTTCTTTGGCGATCGCCGGTGTCCAGTCTTTACCCTGCCAATCGATCAAATGCGCGGGCAATTTGCCATGGTCTTTTTCCATGCCTTCCCACCACACATCGCCGTCGTCGGTAAGCGCGACATTGGTGAAGATGACGTCATGGTTCAGACTGGCCATGCAGTTGGGGTTGGTGTGGTAATTGGTGCCGGGCGCGACGCCGAAATAACCCGCCTCGGGGTTGATGGCGTACATGCGGCCATCGCTTTGGGGCTTGATCCAGGCAATGTCGTCGCCGATGGTGCTGACTTTCCAGCCCTCAAAGCCCGCGGGAGGCACCAGCATGGAGAAATTGGTCGTGCCGCAGGCGCTGGGGAAGGCTGCAGCCACATGGTATTTTTTGCCCTGCGGATTGGTCACGCCCAAAATCAACATGTGCTCGGCCAGCCAGCCGGTGCTGTTGGCGCTGGCATCGGCACGGCCCATGGTCGAGGCAATGCGCAGCGCAAAGCATTTTTTGCCGAGTAAAGCATTGCCGCCGTAGCCCGAGCCGTAAGACCAAATTTCGCGTGTCTGCGGATAGTGCACGATGTACTTGGTTTTGTTGCACGGCCACTTCACATCCGCCTGCCCTTGCGCCAGGGGCGCGCCTACGCTGTGCAAGCAGGGCACGAAGTCGCCATCAGCGCCCAATACCTCATACACCGCGCGGCCCATACGGGTCATGATGCGCTGGTTTACCGCTACATACGCGCTATCGCTCAGTTCGATGCCGATATGGGCGATGTGCGAACCCAGCGGCCCCATGGAAAAAGGCACCACATACAGGGTGCGTCCGCGCATGCAACCGTCAAACAAGGGTTGCAAAGTGGCGCGCATCTCGGCCGGAGCCATCCAGTTATTGGTGGGACCGGCGTCCTCTTGGTTCTCGCTGCAAATATAGGTGCGGTCTTCTACGCGCGCCACATCGCTGGGGTCTGACAAGGCCAAGAAGCTGTTCGGGCGTTTGGCCGGATTGAGCTTGGTAAAGGTACCGGCATCGACCAGGCGCTGGCATAGCATCTGGTATTCCTCTTGCGAGCCGTCGCACCAGTGGATGGCGGCCGGTTTGCACAAAGCTGCCATTTCGGTTACCCAGGCGATCAGGCGCTGGTTTTTCACATAGGCAGGGGCTTTGAGGTCCAGTCCTGGGGTGGAGCTTGCGTTCATGGGAGGTACTCCTAAAGTTAAAAATCGGGTTTGCCACAGCCCCCGTCACACAACGGACCGGGGCTGTGGCAAACCGCCGCAGGCACGCCTGCGGGGAGTCGATTTTAGGAAGGGGTACTTAAGTTACAAGCCGGTTACGATCAATAGTTATGCTTAAACCGCATGACCCTGCAGATCGAAATACCTGCTCCTTGCCCATTTTTGACCGGTCTTGCGCCTGCAAAAACCCGAGCGCTCAGGGCGTGATCAGGGCTGGGCCAGGGCTTTTTGGATGTCTTTGACCAGGCCGCTGCTATCGGGCTTGGTAACGCTGGAGTAACTGTCGATGAGCTTGCCATCGCGTCCCACCAGGTATTTATAAAAATTCCACTTCGGGCTGCCACCACCGGCCTTGGCTAGCTCGGCAAACAGCGGGTTGGCGCTTTTGCCGCTGACCACGGTTTTCTCGAACATCGGGAATTTCACCCCGTAAGTGTTGTAGCAAAAGTCTGCGATGGCCTTGCCCTTGCCCGGTTCTTGCTCGCCAAAGTCATTGGAGGGGAAGCCCAGCACCACTAAGCCTTTGCTGCCGTATTGGGCATAGAGCTTTTCCAGCCCTTCATATTGCGGCGTAAAGCCGCAGTAGCTGGCGGTATTGACCACCAGCAGCACTTTGCCAGCGTACTGGCACAGGTTTTGGGGGGCGTCGTCCTGCAGGCGGTTAAAGCTTTTTTGCAAAATAGGCGGGCAGGTGGCGGCGGTCTCAGCAGCGCTGGCCGCGCCACTGCAGGCGCAGCACAGGGCTATCAGCAGGGCGGCAAGGCGCCCTTGGAGCGGGGAAAACAGGGAGGCAAAAGTCATAAAACTACAAACGCCTTAGGTGTGCTGTGGGTTGTCCCAGCGATGCGTGAGAGCAAAGCAGGCTGCTTAGGCCATGCTGACGGCGATAAAAGCCAGCAAGAAGATGAGTACGGCGCCGCCGATGGGCAACACGATCGGCATCATGGGGACGATGTCTTCGATGGGATCATGTTCATGGTCTTCAGGGGGCTGGGAAGGAGCGCTGGACATACAGATGCTTTCAAAAGTAGGGCCGCAGAGGCCGGGTGCGAGACGGGATTTTAGTGGCAAGCCGCAGGCGCTATACGCACTGGCAAGCGAGGTACACCCGCCGAAAACCACCAAAATCAAAAAATTCGATAGTTCGTGTCAACCGCCCAATGGCCTGGCGCGTGATAGGTGGGCGCCACTTTTCTTGTGGCGTTTGTGCCCTTAGGGGCTTCACTTTATGGCTGTTATGCAAAAAACCGCAATCCAAATGCCCGAAAAAGGCACCTACCAGTGGCAGTTGTTCAACTACTGGTCGGACGAATACCGCCAAACCCGGGCCGACCATTCAGCCTATATAGCCCTCAATTTCGCCGGTGCACTCGATGTCTGCCGCGCCAAAGTGCAAACGCTCTTGCAACACCACCGCCAACACGCCTCTGACGCTGCCCAAGGTCCGCGTCACCACAAAGCCATTGCCCGCCTGCAAAACACCTTGAGCGGTGCCGCCCTGGCGTACGAAAGCAGCTTTCAGCGCCACTAAGGGCGCGGGCAAGCCTGGCGCTGCGGAGCGAGGGCCTTGACCAGCGCGCGCTACGATCCCTAGGCAATAGCGCCGGCCACCCACCAAACCCCGCACCGCGGGGTTTTTTTATGCCTGCGCCACCACGCGCAAGACCTCATCGGCATAGGCCTCCAGCTTTTTCACCCCCATGCCGCTGATGCCCTGCAAGTCACCGATGGAGCTTGGTGCCAGCCGGGCAATGGCCGCCAGCGTGGCGTCGTGGAAGATGACGTAGGCCGGCAAATTGTGTTCGCGCGCCACCTCTGCGCGCCAGGCCTTGAGCGCCACATAGCGTGCCAAAGCAGCGGCATCCAGGTCCACCGGCGCTTTCAGGGCCGAGGCGCCACCCGATCCCTTTACCTTGACCGCCTTGGGCGTGGACAGCGACTGGCGTAGACGCACCGCCTGCTCGCCTTTGAGTATTGGGCGTGCCTGCGGTGTCAGCACCAGGGTGTTAAAGGCCTGCACATCGACCATCACCGCGCCCAGCGCCAGCAATTGGCGCAGTACCCCGCGCAATTGCAGCTCGCTCAAGGCCTGGCCGACGCCAAAGGTGCTGAGGCTTTCATGCCCGTGTTGCAGTACCTTCTCGCTGCGCTTGCCGCGCACAATATCCATCAGGTGCCCGGCGCCAAAGCTGATGCCGCTGTGCTGTTGAATGCGGTAAATCGTGGACAGCAGCATTTGCGCCGCCTCGCTGCCGTCCCATACCGCTGGGGGCTGCAGACAGTTGTCACAATTGCCACAGGCGCTGCTAGCCTGACCAAAATACGCGAGCAAGCGCACGCGCCGGCAGTCGGTGGCTTCGGCCAGACCCAGCAGCGCCTCGAGCTTGCCGCGCATCACCTGTTTGAAGTCTTCCTCGGCCGGGCCTTCGTCAATCATGCGCCGCTGGTTCACCACATCTTGCAGGCCGTAGCACATCCAGGCGTTAGCGCTCAGGCCATCGCGCCCGGCGCGCCCGGTTTCCTGGTAATAGCCTTCGATGTTTTTTGGCATGTCCAGATGCGCCACAAAGCGCACATCGGGCTTGTCGATACCCATACCAAACGCAATCGTCGCCACCATCACCAAGCCCTCGTCGCGCAAAAAGCGGTCCTGGTGTGTCTGGCGCACTTTGCTGTCCAGACCCGCGTGGTAGGGCAAAGCTTTGACACCGGCCTGGTTCAGCATAGAGGCAATGTCTTCCACTTTTTTGCGCGATTGGCAATACACGATGCCGGCATCGCCGGCATGTTCGCGCTCGATAAAGCGCAGCAATTGGGCACTGCCTTCGCGTTTTTCCACGATGGTGTAGCGGATATTGGGCCGGTCAAAGCTGCTGATAAAAGCGCGCGCTTGCTCCAGTTGCAAACGCTCCAGCACATCGGCACGCGTCAAGTCATCGGCGGTAGCCGTCAAGGCCATGCGCGGCACGCCGGGGTAGCGCTCATGCAAGACGGTCAATCCCCGGTATTCGGGCCGGAAGTCGTGGCCCCACTGACTGACACAGTGCGCCTCGTCAATTGCAAACAAACTCAGTTGTCCGCGCTCAAACAGTGAATCGAGTTGCGCCAAAAAACGCGAAGTGGTCACCCGCTCGGGTGCAGCGTAGAGTAAGGTGACCTCACCGCGCAGCAGGCGCTGCTCCACCTGGTAAGCCTCTTCGCCCGACAGCGTGGAATTGAGAAACGCAGCGCGCACGCCCGCCTCATGCAAGGCACCCACCTGGTCGTGCATGAGTGCGATCAGCGGCGAAATCACCACCGTGATGCCGTGTCCCGCACGCTGGCGCGCAATCGCAGGAATCTGGTAACACAGCGACTTGCCGCCGCCGGTGGGCATCAATACCAGCGCATCGCCGCCCTCACCCACATGCTCAATGATGGATTGCTGCGGCCCGCGGAAAGAGTCGTAACCAAATACCTCCTGCAGGATGCTCAAATAAGACAAAGGGGGAGTCGCTGGTGAATGGAAAAATGAAAAAGCTTGGCTTATCGCGTGCAGTAGCAAAGCGCACAGCCAAGGATTGTCCCCGCAAAGCCAAATACATCGCGCAACAGCAACCGGGTCCTTGCCAAGACTTGCAACGCAAACATCAGGCAGGCTTCTTTTGTGACGCTGTCGCCGCCGCGCGTGCGGCAAACTCCTCGCGTAAGGCGCGCAGCTTTTCGCGCGGGTCTTCTTTGATGGTGGCCTGGTCTAAAGCCATCTCGGTAATAAAGCGGCTGGGTTGCGCGGCAATCGTGTCGCGCCCTTTTTTGCGCCGCCGCGTCCAACTTACCGACAGCGTGCGTTGCGCGCGGGTAATGCCCACGTACATCAAGCGCCGCTCCTCTTGCAAGCGGGTGACCAGGTCTGCGTGCGCCAGCGCGGTAGCGGCGTCGTCCGCTGCTTCATCGCCTGTTTTATCCGCACTGGCTTTGCCCGCCTCTTCCATCTTGAAAGGCAGCAGGCCTTCGGTCACGCCCACCAGCATCACGTGCGGCCACTCCAGACCTTTGGCGGCATGCAGCGTGGACAAGGTGACTACGTTTTGGTCTTTCTCGCGCTCGGTTAAGGTGGACAAGAGTGCGATGTTTTGCGCCACGTCCAGCAGGTTTTTGCTAGCGCGTTGGGTGATCAGGATGTCCTCGTCCATTTGCCCGCCGCAGCGCTGCGCCATCCATTCGCAAAACTCCATCACATTGGTCCATTTGATGGCAGCGATTTGCGGGCTGTCTTCGGTGTCGTACAAATGCTTTTCGTAGGCCATATCGGCCAACCAGGTCTTGAGAAACAGCAAGGCGTTTTCCGCGCCCTCGGTGTGTTTGGCGCGAAACTGCAAATCATTGACGCTGCGACCGAACTCATGCAAGCTGCCCACCGCGCGGCTGGACAAGACCGAGCCCAGCGAAGATGAAAACAAGGCTTCAAACAAACTCAGTTTGTAACGGCTGGCAAAGGTACCCAGGCTGCCCAAAGTCTGGTGGCCTATGCCACGTTTGGGCGTGGTGACGGCGCGCAAAAATGCCGGGTCATCATCGTTATTGGCCCACAGGCGCAGCCAGGCACACAGGTCGCGGATTTCAGCGCGATCAAAAAAACTTTGCCCGCCGGACACCTTGTAGGCAATGCCCGCTTTGCGCAGGGCTTTTTCAAAAGGCCTGGCCTGGTGGTTGGCGCGATAGAGCACGGCAAAGTCGCGCAGCTCTTTGAACTGCATGCCCGCTTGCGCCAGCGTGCCCTCGGCGCGCAAACTCTGGATGCGTGCTACTACGCGTTCGGCCTCTTGGTCTTCGCTATCGGCATCGACCACACGCACCGGTTCGCCCTCGCCCAAATCGCTCCACAGATTTTTCGGAAACAGCTTGGGGTTGGCCGCAATCACGTTATTGGCGGCACGCAAGATGGCGGCGGTGGAGCGGTAGTTTTGCTCCAGCTTAATAACCTTCAGCGCCGGAAAATCTTGCGGCAGCAAGCGCAAGTTATCCAAGGTGGCGCCGCGCCAGCCATAAATACTTTGGTCGTCATCGCCCACTGCGGTAAAGCGCGCGGCATCCCGCCCAGGCGCTAAGCTGCCATCGGGCTCACAACCCACCAACAACTTGAGCATGGCGTATTGCGTGGCATTGGTGTCTTGGTATTCATCGACCAGCACATGCCCGGCAAAAGACTGCCATTGCGCGCGCACCTCGGGGTATTCGCGCAAGAGTTTGAGCGGCAGGCTGATCAAATCATCAAAATCCACGCTTTGGTAGGCGCTCAAGCGCTCTTCATAGCGTCCCATGATGACGGCGGCTTGGCGCTGGTCTTCATCGGCGGCCTGGGCCAAGGCCTGTTCGGCATTGAGCCCCGCGCTTTTCCAGGCGCTAATCGTCCATTGCCAGTTACGCGCGGTAGCCGAGTCAGTGCTGCCACCGGCGTCTTTCAAGATACTGGTCACATCCGAGGTACCCAAAATGCTGAACTGGGGTTTGAGTCCTAAGACCGCGCCATGGCTGCGCAACATGCGCACGCCTAACGCATGAAAGGTGCAAATCAACACTTCTTGTGCGGCTTTGCCTATCAGTGTTTTGGCGCGCTCACGCATTTCGGCGGCGGCTTTGTTGGTAAATGTGATGGCGGCAATTTTGCTGGCGGGCATGCCCACTTGAATCAGGCGCGCGATTTTGTGCGTGATCACGCGGGTTTTGCCCGAACCGGCACCAGCGAGCACCAGGCAGGGGCCGTGCATAAAGTTCACCGCCTCTTGCTGGGCGGTGTTCATAGCGTTGTGGGGGGAAGACATGCGCGAGGCGTCGGCAAAGGCCGGTAATTGGCGAACTCAAAAGGCCGTGCATCTTAACGGCAGGCCGTGCGTGCATTTGCCTTGACAATCGGGGCATGCTGGAAATCTTTGAAGTTACCTTTCCGTTTTTTGCTTTGGTTTTATGCGGTTACACCGCCGCCAGGCGCCAGATGCTGCCCTTGGTCGCAATCCCCGGCCTTAATTCCTTTGTGCTGTT
>CAMBFO010000100.1 GCA_945865675.1 Comamonas sp. lk | reverse complement strand
GGAAAAGATATAATCGAGGGCTATTCTGAGTGTCACTGGCCGGGTGGTCAGTTGCGTGTCTCAACTCCGAATTTTATGGTTGAAACTCATTTCAATCTCCCCAAAGGATGAATCATGGTCGTTATTCGACTCGCCCGTGGTGGTGCTAAGGCCCGCCCGTTTTTCAGTATCGTCGTTGCCGACAAGCGTACCCGTCGTGATGGCCGCTTCATCGAGCGCATCGGTTTTTACAACCCGATTGCCACCGCCAATGAAGAGCGCATTCGCATTGCACAGGATCGCTTGACCTATTGGAAAGGCGTTGGCGCTCAGGCCTCGCCGACGGTGGAGCGTCTGATCAACCAGGCCGCTGCCAGCGCGCCGGTCGCAGCCTAAATAGTCCCTGAAGGGCTTGCGCCTCGCGGTGCAAACCCTTTACGGCAGACCTTATTTCGCATGATCGCAGGCCTGGAGCCCGCTGAGCTTCCGGCAGATGCCATTGAGGTGGCGCGCATCGGCGAGGCCTGGGGTGTCAAAGGCTGGTTCAAGGTACTGCCATTTAGCGCCCAGCCCGAGGCGCTTTTTTCTTCCAAGCGTTGGTATTTGCTGCCCACCGAGCGGGGTACTCCCACGTTTGCCGGTGTGGTCAAAATCGCCATCCAAGAGGCCAAAGAGCATTCCGATACGGTTGTCGCCAGTGCCCATGAGGTGCTCGACCGTGATGCTGCGCAGGCTTTGCGGGGCGCGCGTGTGTTTGTCCCGCGCTCCAGTTTCCCTACCGCCGATCCCGACGAGTACTACTGGGTGGACCTGATTGGCCTGGACGTGATCAACCGGCAGGATGAGCCTATGGGTTGCGTGCGCGAGCTGCTATCGACCGGTGCGCAAACCGTGTTGGTGCTGGAGTATGTAGAACAGGGCAAAGTGCAGGAACGCATGATTCCATTTGTCTCGGCCTTCATCGACGAGGTGGATCTGCTTGGCCGGCGCATCCGCGTGGACTGGCAAAGCGACTACTAAGGGGCCAGGCCGTGCGTTTTGACGTCATCACCCTGTTTCCCGACTTATTTGAGCCATTTTTGCGCACCGGCATCACCCGGCGTGCTTTTGAGTCGGGGCAGGTACAGGTTTGTCTGCACAACCTGCGTGACCACGCCGAAGGTAATTACCGCCGCGTGGACGACCGCCCTTTTGGCGGCGGTCCGGGCATGGTCATGATGGCCGAGCCATTGACCCTGGCGCTGGCGCACACCCAGGCGCAGCGATCAAGGCCCGGCAAAGTCATTTTGTTTTCCCCACTCGGGCGCGTGTTAGACCACGCGACCGTACAGCGCTGGGCGGTGAGCGAGGGGGCGTTATTGGTATGCGGCCGCTATGAAGGTTTGGACCAGCGCTTTGTGGACCGCTATGTCGATGAGCAAATCAGCCTGGGAGACTTTGTGGTTTCCGGCGGCGAGTTGCCGGCCATGCTTTTCCTTGACGCGATTGCCCGTTTGCAGCCCGAGGTGCTTAGCGACGCCCAAAGCCACCAACAGGACAGTTTTAACCCCGCATTGGACGGTTTGTTGGACTGCCCGCATTACACACGTCCTGAAGATTGGCAAGGTCGCCTTGTGCCCGAGGTACTGCTGTCGGGCCACCACGAGCGCATCGAGCGATGGCGGCGTGATCAACGCTTGTTGCTGACAGCCAGGTTGCGCCCCGAGCTGATTGCTGCGGCCAGGGCAGCCGGTGCGTTGGGCGCCGAGGATGAAAAATTGCTGCGCGGCACGCCCTAGCGCCCTGACTTGGTGAGCCAAGTTCGGGTTGAAGCGGCGCCTTGCCTGGATTGTTATAATGACAGGCTAACCGATCCTCTGCATGGCCAAATAAGGCGCAGCAATGGTGCTGACACGACAAGGTGACCCTTTGGGGTCCCGGCGCTTGCATGATCACGAAAGAAGCTATGAACCTTATCCAAATTCTGGAACAAGAGGAAATTGCGCGTTTGGGTAAAACCATCCCCGATTTCTCCCCTGGTGACACTGTCATCGTTAGCGTCAATGTGGTCGAGGGCACCCGCAAGCGCGTCCAGGCCTACGAAGGTGTGGTGATTGCCAAGCGCAATCGTGGCTTGAACAGCGGTTTTATTGTCCGCAAAATTTCCAGCGGCGAAGGCGTGGAACGCACCTTCCAAACCTACAGCCCGCTGATTGCCGGTATCGAAGTGAAGCGTCGTGGCGATGTGCGTCGCGCCAAGCTTTACTACCTGCGTGACCGCAGCGGTAAGTCGGCACGTATTAAAGAAAAGCTGCCAGCCAAAAAGACCGCAGCTTGACCGGTTCTTGGGTCATTGTGAAAACCGCCCCGGGCATCCCGGCGGCGGTTTTTTTATGTTTCCAATGAATTTATAGGGCATAAAAGGATGCGAAAAATCCCGCCATTTGACCCGCGCCAAGTGCCTTTTGAGATGGCCGACGGGCATCTGCCACCGGTACCCGACACCCATTTGCATCCCAAAGCGGTCGCCCTGCGCTTTCAAGCGCCCCCTGCTTGGGAGCCCGAATTCCGGGTGGAGCCGCGCTTCATAGATCGTCAACCTAGCGCCGCCTCTGTTCTGGTGGGCTTGGTGACCCATGCGCGACCCACGGTCTTGCTGACTCAGCGCACGATCGGTTTGAGCAGCCATGCCGGCCAGGTCGCTTTTCCAGGCGGCAAATCGGATGCAGAGGACCAGGACGCCGTGGCCACCGCCTTGCGCGAGGCCCAGGAGGAGGTCGGCTTGCACCCACGCCATGTGCGCGTGTTAGGCAGTCTTCCGCACTACACCACGGGCAGCGGTTTTGTAGTAACGCCAGTGGTGGCGCTGCTAGAACCCGGCTTTGCCATCGCGCCCAATGCTGGTGAAGTCGATGCCGTATTTGAAGTGCCGCTGGATTTTTTGATGAACCCGGCGCACCACCGGCGCCACACCCTGCAAACTCCCGTAGGCCCGCGCCATTGGATCTCTATGCCCTACCAGGATGGCGCCCATGAGCGCTATATTTGGGGGGCCACCGCCGGCATGTTGCGCAATTTGTACCGTTTTTTGCTACCGGCCTAGGCCCGGTAGCGGACCAGCCCGTCGGTATGATGCGTTGACATGAGCTTTTTCGCCATACTTTTTGCGTTGTTGATTGAGCAGGCCCGCCCGCTCAAAGATGCGAATTTTTTGCATACCCAGGTGCGAAATGCCCTGTCCTGGGCGGTGCGTCAGTTGGACACCGGACAGGACTCGCAGGCCAGATGGACCTGCGTCGTGGTCGTCTTGTTGCCTGCAGTTTTCACCGCTGTGCTGCATTGGGCCTTGCTGTCTTGGCTGGGATGGATTGCCGCGTTGGTGTGGAACATCATCATTTTGTACTTCACGCTGGGTTTCAGACAGTTCAGCCACCATTTCACCGATATCCGCGATGCGTTGGATGCCGGGGACGAAGACGCGGCGCGCAGTTTGCTGGCCCAATGGATGCAGATGGATGCGTCCGATTTGCCGCGCAGCGAAATTGTCCGCCAGGTGATCGCACACTCGGTGCTCAATGCCCACCGCTGCGTGTTTGGGGTATTTGCTTGGTATTCGCTGATGTCTGGCTTGGGGCTGGGGCCCGCAGGCGCGGTGATGTACCGCTTGGCGGAGTATTTTTCCGCCTTGGCCAAGCGGCCTGTGAGCCCGCAGACCTTGCTGCTTAGCCCAGCATTGCGTGACTATGTGGGCCTTTGGTGGCACCGCATCGATTGGATTCCTACCCGCTTAACGGCCATGGGCTTTGCTTTTGTAGGCAGCTTTGAAGATGCGATTGACCGGTGGCGAAAATTCGAAGCTGCTGTGCCCGGCGATAACGACGGCATCGTGCTGGCAGCGACGGCCGGCGCAGTGCACATCGGTCTGACCGAAGTGGACTTGCACACTGCGGCACCGGCTCCCCAAGCCGGTCATTTGCGCGCCATCGTTGGCTTGGTCTGGCGGACGGTGGTGATGTGGATGGTGGTGCTGGCCTTGATGTCGCTGGCGCGCTTGCTGGGCTGAAGTACCCGCCTGCGCCTGCCGCTAAGCGCTTGGTTGGCCCTAAGCGGGCCGCCTCAATACCGCTTTTGCGAAAGCTCTTCGAACAAGTCTTTGTAAATTTTGTAGCGCACCGGGCTAATCGGGCTGGGCTCAGCTACGCAGGCGCTGCGAACACCGCAGCCGGGTTCGTGCAAATGGCTGCAGTTGTAAAACTTGCATTCGCTCGCATGCGCTTGAATATCGGGCATCAGCTTACCTAAGTCCATGGGCGCAATGTGGTGCAGGCCAAATTCCTGAAACCCTGGTGAGTCGATCAATGCGGATTGTTTATCAGCGTCCAACCAGTACCAGGTGGTGCTGGTGGTGGTGTGCTTGCCCGCCTGTAAGGCAATAGAAATTTCCTGGGTCAGGACGTTGGCTTGCGCAACCCAGCGGTTGATAAGTGAGCTTTTCCCCGCGCCTGAGGGACCTAAGACCAGGCTGGTCTTGCCTGCCAATAGTGTACGTAGCCGCTCGGTGTCATCTTCGGCTGTTTGTACAACGGGCGTATCGCTGGAAGGCTTGAAAGCGGTCGCCAAAACCGGGTATTGCATAGCGCGGTAGGGCGCCAAGCGCTCCCAGGCGGCGGCAAACAAACTGCCCAGGTCGCGCTTATTGAGCACGATGAGTGCGTCCAGATGCTGGGCCGCAGCGGCAATCAAAGCGCGCGACAGCTGCCCATCGGAGAACTCGGGCTCCGCGCCCAGAACAATCACCACCTGGTCAATATTGGCCGCAAAGGACTTGGTGCGGATTTCGTCTTGGCGGTACATCAAATTGCGACGGGGCAAAACCTTTTCGATGGTGCCCTCATCTTGGGTGGCAAGCCAGAGTACCCGGTCGCCCACCACGGTTTGACTTTTTTTTCCGCGCGCATGGCAGATAACTTTGCGGCCCGCCGGGGTCTCCACCCATACATGCCGGCCATGGCTGGCGATAACCAGGCCCTCTTGCAAACCGGCTTGCTCAGCCAAGCGCGCTCCCCGCTGGCTCGGGGTTGGCTAAGGCATCGACCAGGGCGGCACAGCGCACATCCCGCTGCGAGATACCAGCCACATCATGGGAGCGCCAGCGCACACTGCAGCTGCGGTAGGCCAGCAGCATGTCCGGATGGTGGTCTTGTTGCTCGGCCAGATAGGCTACGGCATTGGCAAATGCCAGGGTGTGCAGATAGCTTGCAAAGCGGAATGTTTTCTCAATCGCCAGCGTGTCGCCGTCGCCCCAAAGCTTCCATCCGTCCAAGCTGGCCAGTCGGGCGATCACTTGCGGGCCGCTCAGGGCCTGGCCTCTGCTACTTTGGGGTTTGGCTGCTGGTGCGCTCATACAAGTCTTAACTTAAGGCGCGGCCAGCATCCGGCCCAGGCGTTCGGATGCGGGCGGGTGCGAGTAATAAAACTTCACATACAAGGGATCTGGCGTAAGCGTGGAGGCGTTGTCTTCGTATAACTTCAGCAAGGCTGAGGCCAAATCGGCGCCGCGCGTTTGCGCCATGGCATAGGCATCGGCCTCAAACTCGTGTCTGCGTGAAATCTGGGCGAACAAGGGTCCAAGGAAACCGGTAAAAGACGGTAAGACCAGCATGAACAGCAACAAGGCCAGGGCATCGTTGGCGCCCGCTAAGTTGGGAATCACGCCCAGGCCGGTATAAAACCAGACTTGCGCGCTGGCCCAGCCCAAAGCCGCAAAGCCGGCCAGACTGATGGCGAAAATCGACACGATGCGTTTGAGAATATGCTTGTGCTTGAAATGGCCTAATTCATGGGCCAACACTGCATCAACTTCTTCGGGCGTAAGGCGAGCCAGCAAGGTGTCATAAAACACCACCCGTTTAGAGGCGCCAAAGCCGGTGAAATAGGCGTTGGCATGGGCGCTGCGTTTGCTGCCGTCCATCACATAAAAACCCTGCGCCTGAAAGCCGCAGCGCTGCATTAAGGCACGCACGCGCTCAGTCAGTGCCGCATCATCCAATGCTTGGAATTTGTTGAACAGCGGCGCAATCCAGGTAGGGTAAATCAGCATGGCCAGTAGGTTAAAGCCCATCCAAACGCCCCAGGTCCAGGCCCACCACAGCGTGCCCGCCGCAGCCATCATCCAAAGCACCAGGGCGAGCAAAGGGGCGCCTATCAAAACACCTAAAAGCAAAGACTTGATCAAGTCTTGCAACCAGAGCTTGGCACTGGTTTTGTTAAAGCCAAATCGCTCTTCAATCACAAAGGTTGCATACAAGGAAAAAGGCAATTCGAGCAGCGTGTTGATGGCGGTGAAGGCGCCCACCAGGGCCAGTTGCTGCCACAGGCCTGCGCCCATGGTGTCCAGTAAAAACCCGTTCAATGCCGATAAGCCACCCAGCAGGGTCCAGGCCAAGGCGAGGGCCGCGACCCATGCCAATTCGATCAAGCCAAAGCGTGCTTTCACTACGGTGTAATCGGCCGCGCGCTGGTGCGCTTGCAGGGCAATAGTGGATGCGAAGGCTGGCGGCACCGCGTCGCGGTGGGTGGCGACGTGGCGGATTTGGCGCGTGGACAGCCACAATTTCAACAAAAGGCTAGCCGCCAGGGCCAACGCAAAAATAAGGGTCAGGGTGTCGGAGGGATTGAGCGCGGTGTCTTGCATAGGGATGCAGTTTAGGCCATAGGCGACAATCGCCTTTATGCAAGACACATTAAGCCCACTCACAAAATCCGATAAAAACCTGGTCTGGCTCGACTGCGAAATGACCGGTTTGTATCCTGCACAGGACCGCATTATCGAAATCGCCGTGGTGGTTACCGGTCCGATGTTGGAGGCGCGCACCGAGGGCCCGGTGTTTGTGATCCACCAGTCTGATGCGCAGCTCGATGCCATGGACGCCTGGAACAAAGGCACCCACGGCAAAAGCGGCCTGATCGACAAAGTCCGGGCCTCAACCGTGAACGAGGCACAGGCGGAAGAGGCCTTGCTCGCATTTTTGACGCAGCATGTGCCAGCCGGCGCCTCGCCCCTGTGCGGCAACACCATCGGCCAGGACCGGCGTTTTCTGGCCGCCTACATGCCGCGCCTGGAGGCCTTTTTCCACTACCGCAATCTGGATGTCAGCACCTTAAAAGAGCTCAGCCGACGCTGGCGACCCGAGGTGTACGCGAGTTTTAAAAAGCAACAAAAGCATACTGCGCTGGCTGACGTGCATGAATCTATTGATGAGTTGGAACACTACCGAACGCATTTCTTGAAGCTCTGAACGCCCAGTGGGCGTGCCGCCCATCCGGGATGCGGGATAAACGCTTGGGTGGACCTACAAGGTCTACGTATAAGTACAAACCCGAATCCGTGCCATAATCGAGGGCTTCGCAACACGGCAGCACGGCAGTCAGGTCCGGAGCCAGCGAAATTTGCACATCTCCCAACATTCACCGGGTCCAAGTTAAGAGGGCCCCAGCCGTACCGGCAGCGTAGCAGACGCACCTGGCGCAGCCTCCGTTTGATGGTTGATGTTTTTTAACCATTGACGGAACGCCCACCTCGCGGGTGGCGTTGCTGTGTGAGTGAAACTATGACTGATTCTTTGATCGCAACGGGCGAATTCGCGTCCGAGCACACCTTTTCCACCCAAGATGGTGAGGCTTTCCAGCCGAGCCACAGCGCCCAAGCGCCCATGGCGGACGAAGCCTTGGCCGCCGCTGACGAAGCACCTGTTGTCCCAGCGGAGCCCAATGGCTTTTTGGCCCTGGACCTTGCGCCCGAGCTGATACAAGCCTGTATGGACCTGGGTTACACCCAGCCCACACCGGTGCAAACCAAAGTTATTCCTTTGGCTTTACCGACCGAGGGCGCAGACAAGGGCGCAAAAAAATACATCGACCTGATGGTCTCCAGTCAAACCGGTAGCGGTAAGACCGCCGCGTTTTTGCTGCCGGTATTGCACACCCTGCTCAAGCAAATGGCGCAAGCCGAAGCCGATGAGCGCCAGGCCTATGAAGCAGCAGTCGCCCAAGCCACTGCCAAGGGCGAAGCGCCTCCCAAGCGTCCCAAGCGCAAAGACCCGACCAACGCGCGCAATTTCAAAGCCCCGACCCCTGGCGCACTGATCGTCTGCCCCACCCGAGAGCTGGCTCAGCAAGTGGCGCATGATGCCATCGACCTGGTCCAACACTGCCGTGGCCTGCGGGTTGCCAACATCGTGGGCGGCATGCCTTATCAGTTGCAAATTGCCAAGCTGCAAAATGCCAATCTGGTGGTGGCCACGCCCGGTCGCCTGCTGGACTTGCAGCGCTCCATGCAGATCAAACTGGACCAGGTGCAGTTTCTGGTGGTCGACGAGGCCGACCGCATGCTGGACTTGGGCTTTTCTGATGACCTGGCCGAAATCAACCAACTCACCATCGACCGCAAGCAAACCATGATGTTCAGCGCTACCTTTGCGCCGCGCATTCAACAATTGGCCGCCCGCGTGATGCGCGAACCCCAGCGCGTCAGCATCGACAATCCGCAGGAAAAACACGTCAACATCAAGCAGGTTTTGTACTGGGCCGATAACGCCCAGCACAAGCGCAAACTGCTAGACCATTGGCTGCGCGACACCGGTATCAATCAGGCCATTGTTTTTGCCAGCACCCAAATTGAATGTGACGGCTTGGCCAACGACTTGCAGCAAGACGGCTTTGACGCCGTGGCCCTGCATGGCGCGCTGAGCCAAGGCTTGCGCAACCGCCGCCTCATGGCGCTGCGCCAGGGTCAGGTACAAATCCTGGTGGCGACCGATGTAGCCGCGCGCGGCATCGACGTGCCCACGATTACCCATGTGTTTAATTTTGGTCTGCCCATGAAGGCGGAGGACTACACCCACCGTATCGGCCGTACCGGCCGGGCAGGGCGCGACGGTTTGGCCATCACCTTTGCCGAACTGCGTGATCGCCGCAAGATTTTTGACATCGAGGCCTATACCCGCCAACCCATCAAGGCTGAAGTGGTGGCTGGCCTAGAGCCCAAGCAACGCATTCCCGAAGCACCTCGCCCCGGCTTTGCTTCGCGCAATGGCGGTGG
>CAMBFO010000099.1 GCA_945865675.1 Comamonas sp. lk | reverse complement strand
TGCTGCAAAGGCGCGCCGTGAATCAAAAAAGTATCTTCCACGCGCTCGCCCAAGGTAGCGACTTTGGCCAGTTGCACCACGATATGGTGCTGCGCCAGCACGCGGGCAATAGAGTAGAGCAGGCCCAGGCGGTCGCTGGCAGAAATATTGAGTAACCAGTTTTGCGCTTTTTCATCGGGGCGCAATGCGACGCGCGGAGCAATCGGAAAGCTTTTGACCCGACGCGACACCCGGCCTTTTCGGGGCGCAGGCAGCGGCCCGGCCAGCGCAATGGCTTGCGCCAGATCGGCCTCGATCATATTCGTCAACGCCTGGTAGTGCTCCTCCAGGCCCGCCGAGGTGACGACTTCAAAAGTGTCCAGGGCATAAGCGCGTTGCGTGGTGTGGATGCGGGCATCGACTACGCTGAAAGAGGCCTGGTCAAAATAGCCGCAAATCCGGGCAAATAAATCCGTCTGGTCCCGCGTATAGACCAGTACCTGCAGGCCTTCGCCCACGGCGGAGCGGCGCGCACGCACGATGGGCGTTTGGGCATCTACCTGGCGCGAAAGTTGTTTGGCGTGCCAGGCAATGTCTGCTGCGTCGTGGCGCATGAAGTAGCTCACGTCCAAGGTGTCCCACAGGGCTTTGTGCGCATCGAACGGCAGCGCGTGCAAGGCCAGCATCACCAGTGCCTCGCGCTTGCGGCTTTCCACCTCGGCTTGCGCATCGGGCGCGCGTCCGCCCAGCGCGCGGGCACTGTAGCGGTACAGGTCTTCCAGTAATTTTCCTTTCCAGGCATTCCAGACTTTGGGCGAAGTCCCGCGTATGTCGGCCACAGTCAGCAAATACAAGGCGGCGAGCTTGCGCTCATTGCCCACACGCTTGGCAAACTGCGTAATCACCTCCACATCGCTGAGGTCGGACTTTTGCGCCACATGGCTCATGGTCAAGTGCTGGGCTACCAAAAACTCGATCAGTGCCGTGTCTTGTGCACCAATGCCGTGCAGCTTGCAAAAGCGTCGCGCTTCAACACAGCCCAGTTCGGAATGGTCGCCTCCGCGCCCTTTAGCGATGTCGTGAAACAGGGCCGCGATGTACAGCACCCAAGGTTTGTCCCAGCCCGCCGCCAGTTGCGAGCACAGCGGGTATTCGTGCGCATGCTCCACCACAAAAAATCGCCGCACATTGCGCAGCACCGTCAGGATGTGCTGATCGACCGTATAAACGTGGAACAGATCATGCTGCATTTGTCCGACGATGCGCCTAAACACCCAGAGATAGCGGCCCAGTACCGAGGTCTGGTTCATCAAACGCATGGCGTGGGTAATGCCTTGGGGTTGCATCAAGATGCGGCTGAAGGTGTCTCGGTTGACAGGGTCGCGCCTAAAGCTGCTGTCCATCAGGGCGCGCGCGTTGTAGAGCGCGCGCAGCGTACGGGACGACAAGCCTTTGATGCCCACGGTTTGCTGGTAGAGCAAAAAGGTTTCCAAAATCGCGTGTGGCTGGCGTTGGTACACATCGTCGCTGACCACATCAAGCATGCCTGCCTTGTCGTTAAAGCGCGCGTTGATAGGGCGCAGGCTGTGGGTCGAGGGGTTGAGCCGCTCCTCAATATTCATCAGCAAAATTTGGTTCAGTTGCGTGACGGCTTTGGCGGCCCAGTAGTAGCGCTTCATCAGCGCCTCACTGGCGCGCACCAGGGCCCGGCCTTCGCCGCCAGTATGGGTGTAGCCAAAGCTGTGCGCCACCGTGGTTTGCAGGTCAAACACCAGCCGGTCTTCGCGCCGGTGCGCAGCCAGGTGCAGGCGCACCCGGATTAAAAACAGCAGCGCCTGGTTGCGCTCTAGATGCGCAATCTCCAGGGCTGTGGCCAGACCGCTGCCTTGCAGCTCCTGCCAGTTGCTGCCCAGTTGCGCGGCTTTGGCCACCCAGATAATGGCTTGCAAATCACGTATTCCGCCCGGAGACTCTTTGCAATTGGGCTCAAGCGCGTAAGGCGTGTCTTCAAATTTGGTGTGGCGCTGGCGTAGCTCCAGGGTCTTGGCGATAAAAAACGCACGCGGGTCCAGCGCCGCCATGAAAGCGGATTTGAAGGCTGAGGCCAGTGCCTTATCGCCGGTAATGCACCGGCTCTCCAGCAAGGCGGTTTGTACGGTCACGTCTTTAGCCGCTTCGCTCAGGCATTCGGACAGGGTGCGCACGCTGGAGCCGATTTCCAGACCCACGTCCCAGCAGTTGCCGATAAACCCTTCTATGCGCCGGGCACGCTCCGGATCGGGCATCTGAGCGGCCGCGTCGGGCAGAAGCACCAGCACATCGACGTCTGAATAGGGAAACAACTCGCCCCGGCCATAGCCGCCCACGGCCAGGAGGGCACAGGGCGCACCCAATCCCGCCTGGTTCCAGAGTTGGATCAGCAAACTGTCAGTTTGGGCTGCCAGCTGGCGCAGTAGTTTGTGTACGCTGCGGGCTGAAAAGCCGGGGGCCTGCACCCGCGCCAGCAAAGCCTCTTTGCCGTTGCGGTAGCTTGCGCGCAGGGCCTGCAATTGGCTCATGGCAAGCACTGCCCGATGGCCGCCGCGTTCAGGCGCTCTGCGACTGCGTGGCAGTCACAAAGGCCGGTGTGGCCGGGCTGCCCGCCGATAGGGTCAGCACCTCGTAGCCGGTGGGTGTGACCAGCACGGTGTGTTCCCATTGGGCCGACAAGGAGCGGTCCTGGGTAACGATAGTCCAGCCGTCTTTTTCCGGACCGTCTTTGATCTCTTTGCGCCCGCCATTGATCATGGGCTCGATGGTGAAGGTCATGCCTTCCACCAGTTTTTCCAGCGTTCCCGGGCGTCCATAGTGCAGCACTTGGGGTTCCTCATGGAATACACGGCCTATGCCGTGGCCGCAAAACTCGCGCACTACGCTAAAGCCTTGGCCTTCGGCAAACTTTTGGATGGCATAACCGATATCGCCCAAGTGGATGCCGGGACGCACCATTTTGATGCCGTGCCACATCGCCTCATAAGTGATAGCGCACAAGCGCTTGGCTGCAATCGAAACCTCCCCCACCATGAACATGCGGCTGGTGTCGCCGTGCCAGCCGTCTTTGATGACGGTGACGTCGATATTGACGATATCGCCTTTCTTCAGCGCCTTGTCATTGGGGATGCCATGGCAGACCTGGTGGTTGACCGAGGTGCAGATGGATTTGGGGTAGGGGGTGTTGCCGCCACCTTTGTAGTTGAGCGGTGCCGGGATGCCGCCTTGCACATCGACGATGTAGTCATGCGCCAGTTTGTCCAGCGCATTGGTGGTAACACCGGCTTGCACAAAGGGCGTGAGGTAGTCCAGCACCTCGGAGGCTAGCTGGCCTGCGACCCGCATGCCGGCGATGCCAGCGGCGTCTTTATAGGTAATCGTCATGGGGCTGAATTATCCCACCGGGCTTATTCTTGCTCTAGGAAGCGCTGGGCATCGAGTGCCGCCATGCAACCCGTGCCCGCGCTGGTAATCGCCTGGCGGTACACGTGGTCTTGCACGTCGCCCGCGGCAAATACGCCGAGCACACTCGTCATCGTGGCAAAGCCTTTGAGGCCGCCCTGCGTCACGATATAGCCGTTTTCCATGGCCAGCTTACCCTGGAAGATGTCGGTATTGGGCGAGTGGCCGATGGCAATAAAGCAGCCCTGTAGCGCCAGATCTTGGGTGCTGCCATCGACGGTACTGCGCAAGCGGATACCGGTGACGCCGGAGGCATCGCCAAGAACCTCGTCCAGGGTTTGGAAGGTCTTGAGTTCGATTTTGCCGGCAGCTACTTTTTCCATGAGCTTGTCCACCAAAATCGGCTCGGCTTTAAATTTGTCGCGCCGGTGTACCAAATAGACCTTGCTGGCGATATTGGACAGATACAGCGCCTCTTCGACTGCGGTGTTGCCACCGCCGACGACGCAGCACAGTTGGTCGCGGTAGAAAAAGCCGTCGCACGTAGCGCAGCCGGAAACGCCACGGCCCATAAACGCGGTTTCCGAAGGCAGGCCCAGGTCTTTGGCCGAGGCGCCGGTGGCGATGATGAGCGCGTCGCAGGTATAGCTTTTGTCATCGCCTTGGAGGGTGAAGGGGCGCTGGCTCAGGTTCACGCTGCTGATATGGTCAAAAATCACCTCGGTCTTAAAGCGCTCGGCGTGTTCCAAGAAGCGCTGCATCAGTTCCGGGCCTTGGACTCCCTGGGCGTCGGCGGGCCAGTTGTCCACGTCGGTGGTGGTCATCAGTTGGCCGCCCTGGGCCATGCCGGTGATCAGTACCGGGTTGAGGTTGGCGCGGGCCGCATAGACGGCGGCGGTATAGCCGGCAGGGCCGGAGCCCAAAATCAGGACGCGGGCGTGGGGGGCAGAGGTCATAGGGGTGCTTGCGTAGTGCGGTCGTAGTAGGAAAAAGGAAGCAAGTGGCCAGGCGGCGCCTGGAGAGCCTTGCAAAAAGCTGGCGCGGCAAGCCGCGTGAACCGCTATTTTACGAAGGCGGGCGCGGCGCCCGGATTGCCGGTGTGGGTTAAGCTTGCGCCTTGCAGCGCCCGTCCTGCGAAAAAGGCTATTTCACAGAACCCATGACATATTCACTGCATACGCTCCACGCGGACACGCTTGACGAAATCCCCGAGCCCTCCGGATGGGCCCGTTTTGCCAGTGAAATTGCCTTGTTTTTCGGGTTTTTTGTGCTGGCCTTTTTGCTACTGGCTTTTGCCAGCTATGCGCCCCAGGATGCGGCCTGGACCACCTCGGGGGCAGGTGGCGCGGTCCTGAACCGCGCCGGTCGCCTGGGTGCCTTGCTAGCCGATATGGGGTATTTTTTACTGGGCTACTCGGTTTGGTGGTGCCTGGCGCTGGCGGGTCTGGCGTGGGCTCGCCTGGCGATGCGGCGTTTGAAGGGGCAGGACGGCGCTTTGCCCTACGCCAAGCTGGACGCGGGCAGCCCTTTGTGGCAGCGCCATCCGCTGGTGGTTTTGTGGGTCGGCCTGGGCTTGCTGTTAGTTTCGAGCACGGTTTTGGAATACACCCGCTTGTACCGCCTGGAGGCGCATCTGCCGGGCTACAGCGGCGGTGTTTTGGGTTTTATCTTGGGTACCCAAGCGGTCGGCGCCCTAGGCTTTGTGGGTTCTGGCTTGCTGGCCATCGGCGCGGGCCTGCTGGGTTGTTCCTGGGCTTTCCGATTTTCCTGGTTGTACAGCGCAGAGGCCATAGGCAGCTGGCTGGACGCGCGCTGGGAGTCTTTCCAGGAGCGGCGAGCTTTGGCGCAGGACTTGGAAATGGGCCAGCAGGCTTTGCGCGAGCGGGAGGTGTCTTTGCATCCCGAGGGTCCGCCTATGGACGCCGCCCTCACGGGTGCGCAAGCGCAGGATGACGCACCCGATATCGCGCCTCTGATGGCACCCACGGTTTTTGCCGAGCCCCGCGCGCCGGTAGAGACCCAGCGCATGGTAGAGGTGCCCAAGAGCGCACGGGTGGCCAAAGAGCGGCAAAAGCCTTTGTTTGCCGAGATGCCCGACAGCAAACTGCCGCAGGTGGCCTTGCTCGACGAGGCTTTGCTGCGCCAGGAAACCGTATCCAATGAAACGCTGGAAATGACCAGCCGCATGATTGAGAAGAAGCTCAAGGACTTTGGCGTGGAAGTGCGCGTGGTGCTGGCCCAGCCCGGACCGGTGATTACACGCTATGAAATCGAGCCTGCCACCGGCGTGAAGGGTTCGCAAATTGTGGGCCTGGCCAAAGACCTCGCGCGCAGTCTGAGCCTGGTGTCCATCCGGGTGGTGGAAACCATTCCGGGCAAAAACTATATGGCGCTGGAATTGCCCAACGCCAAGCGCCAATCTATCCGCCTGTCCGAAATTTTGGGCTCGCAGGTTTATAACGAAGGCAAATCCATGCTGACCATGGGCCTTGGTAAAGATATTGTCGGCAACCCTATCGTTGCGGACCTGGCCAAGATGCCGCATGTACTGGTGGCCGGTACCACTGGCTCGGGCAAGTCGGTAGGCATCAACGCCATGATTTTGAGCCTCTTGTACAAGGCCGAAGCGCGTGATGTGCGTCTGCTCATGATAGACCCCAAGATGCTGGAAATGTCGGTCTATGAAGGTATTCCGCATTTGCTCGCACCGGTGGTGACCGATATGCGCCAGGCGGCGCATGGCCTGAACTGGTGTGTCGGCGAAATGGAAAAACGCTACAAGCTGATGAGCAAAATGGGCGTGCGCAATCTGGCCGGTTTTAACGGCAAGATAGACGAAGCCAAGGCCCTGGGCACGTTCGTGTACAACCCCTTTAGCCTGACCCCAGAAGACCCTGAGCCTCTGGAGCGCCTGCCGCATATCGTGGTGGTCATCGACGAACTGGCCGACCTCATGATGGTGGTGGGCAAAAAAATCGAAGAGCTGATTGCCCGCTTAGCGCAAAAAGCGCGCGCAGCCGGTATCCATTTGATTTTGGCCACCCAGCGCCCCAGTGTGGACGTGATTACCGGCCTCATAAAGGCCAATATTCCTACCCGTATTGCTTTCCAGGTCAGCAGCAAAATTGACAGCCGCACGATTTTGGACCAAATGGGCGCCGAGGCTTTGCTGGGTATGGGCGACATGCTGTATATGCCCAGCGGCACCGGTTTGCCAATTCGCGTACACGGCGCCTTTGTCAGCGACGAAGAAGTGCACCGGGTGGTGAAGTACCTCAAAGAGCAGGGTGGCGAACCCAACTATGTCGAAGGCTTGCTCGAAGGCGGCACCGTTGATGGCGAAGAGTCGCTGGACGGCGATAGCGGTGGTGAAAAAGACCCGCTGTACGACCAGGCGGTGGAAGTGGTTTTGAAGAACCGCAAGGCCAGCATTTCGCTGGTGCAGCGCCACCTCAAAATCGGCTATAACCGCGCTGCGCGCTTGGTGGAGGACATGGAAAACGCTGGCCTGGTCAGTTCCATGAGTTCCAGCGGACAGCGCGAAATTTTGGTGCCCGCACGTGCGTCCTAAAGCGCTGCTACCCTTGCCTAAGCGCGCGGTGCGGATGTCCTGCCAAGCCCTGTTGCGCACCGTCGTAGGTCTGCTGGCGATGCTTGCGCTGACCGCGCAAGCCACCGGCCTGGAAGCTCTGGAATTGTTTGTAAAAAACACCCGCAGTGGTCGCGCCCAGTTTGTTCAACAAGTGACTTCGCCGCCCAAAGAAGGGCAAACGGCGCGGGTGCGCAATAGCAGTGGAAGCTTTGAGTTCATTAGGCCCAACCGGTTTCGTTTTGTTTTCAAGAAACCACTGGAGCAAGTCATTGTGGCCGATGGTCAGACCCTGTGGTTGTACGACGTCGATCTGGCCCAAGCCACGGCGCGCAAACAGGCGCAAGCACTGGGCGCTACCCCGGCAGCGCTGGTTGCATCGGCCACAGACTTGCGCGCCATGGAAGCGGAGTTTGAACTCAGTAATGCAGCCTCTTCCGAAGGCCAGGAATGGGTGCTGGCGCGCCCGCGATCGAAAGACGGCGGCTTGCAGACCGTGCGCATCGGTTTCAAAGGCGCGACCCTGGCGACCCTGGAGATACTGGACAGTTTCGGCCAGCGTTCGCTCATGCAATTTACCCAGTTCGAAGCGAACCCGGCGCTGGACAACGCACTGTTCCAGTTCAAGCCACCGGCTGGCGTGGATGTGTTGCGTCAGTAGGCATCCCCTTCATGCAAAAACTTTGGACAGCATTGTTTATTGCTTGGCAAATTCTGTGCCTTTCAGCTTTTGGACAAGACCTGGAAAAAGTCCCCATCAGGATCAGTAGTAGTACCGCCGTCATTGCCCTGCACGGAAAGTGGGGTAAGCCGCCCGGTCCATTGGCAGCCTCGTTCGAGGCTGCGGGTGCGCGGGTAGTTTCACCCGTGATGACTTGGAGCCGTGATCGCTTGTACGATGTGGACTACCCTAGCGCTTTGCAAGAAGTACACGCTTTGGTCATTCGGCTGCGCGCCGAGGGAGCCCAAACGGTAGTGCTTGCGGGGCACAGTCTTGGCGCTAATGCGGCCATTGCGTACTTGACCCGCTATGGCGACGCTGACGCGTTGATGATTTTTGCGCCTGGGCATGTGCCCGAAGTGCAATACCGGGCGGGTCAAACCCAGGCCTCGTTAAAGGCAGCTCGGGAGCGGCGAGAAAGCGGACAGGGCGAGCAAAGCGATTTTGAATTCACCGATTTCAATAGTGGCGACCGCAGGCGTCAAATTCTTAGTAGCGCGGCGGTTTATCTATCGTTCTATGAACCTCAGGGCCTGGCGAATATGTCCGAATCAGCGGCCCTGGTGCGGACTCCTATTCCCGTGTTTTATGCTGGGACAAGCCAAGACCCGATACATCGATGGGGCCAGGGCTCGCGCTACATCTTCGAGCGCTTGCCGACCCATCGCAAAAGTGTGTATGTGGAAACTTCAGCCGCCCACATGGACGTGCCGCAAGCCATCGCAGCGCCCGCCATTGCCTTTTTGGCGACCTTGGCGAAGCCTTAATGCGGTAGGTCTAGTTTGTCAGGCTTCCGATGGGTGGCGCACTTCCCAGGGGGGCGTCCAGTCGCCAGCGACCCGCAATTCAACGCCCGCATCGTCTTCAAGCACTTTGCATACCGTCATTTCACCAGCGTCTTTGCCGTAGCGCGATTGGGCCTCGGCAAAGCGTTGGTGGGTGGCACTGGTGAGTTCATTGCGGGTGCCGGTTTGGGCTACCAAGTCGGCAATCAGGCCCAGGTCTTTGAGGCACAACTCCAGGCGAAACGAGGGGTCGTAATGGCCGGCAAAGATCGAGGGCACGTCGTGCTGCATGACAAAGCTTTCGGCAGCGCCGCCCTTCATCGCGGCCCACCATACGGCAGGCTCCAGCCCGGCCAGCTTGGCCGTGACCATGGCCTCGCCGATGGCGGCGGCGTGTATCAGCCACAGCTGGTTGTTCACCAACTTGGCTACATAGCCGTTGCCATAAGCCCCCACGCGCCGAATGACACCGACCAACTCCAGAACGGGGCGTACCAAGGCAATGGCGGCCTCGCTGCCGCCGACAAACAAAATCATGTCGCCACGGATGGCCGAGTCGATGGAGCCAGTGACCGGCGAGTCCACCGGCAGTCCACCTGCGGCCTCAAAGGCAGCGCCTAATTCGCGCATCAATTGCGGGCTGCTGGTGGTCATGTCAATCCAGGCCTT
>CAMBFO010000098.1 GCA_945865675.1 Comamonas sp. lk | reverse complement strand
TCATACCCATAGCGCAGCATGATGGGCAGAGAAATCAGACCCATCGAAATTACCGATGCAGCCACCACGCCAGTGGTAGCAGCGAGCATCGCACCGACCAAAATCACCGCATAGGCCAGGCCGCCACGGATCGGTCCAAACAACTGGCCTATGGTGTCGAGCAAGTCCTCGGCCATGCCCGAGCGTTCCAAAATCAAGCCCATCAAGGTGAAGAAGGGGATCGCCAGCAAGGTGTCGTTTTGCATGATGCCGAATATGCGCAGCGGCAGGCTTTGCAAAAAGGCGGGCTGGATGACGCCCAACTCCACGGCCACAAAACCGAAAAACAAACCGCAGGCGGCCAGCGAAAATGTCACCGCGTAGCCGAACATCAAAAAGATGATCAGCGAGGCAAACATGATGGGCGCCATATTGGCGATCAGAAACTCGTTCATTTGGCAGCTCCCATTTGGGCAGCATCACGGGCGGCAACTTCTTTTTGCAGCAGAAACTCTGCCAGTTCTTCCTCGGCGGTCTTGGTACCCAGCTTTTTGGTGGGGTCGGGCACCAAGCCCTGGAGAAACGCGATGCGTTTTATCAGCTCGGAAATCGCTTGGATGGCCAGCACCGTCATGCCAAGGGGCAGCAGTGCAAACACCGGCCAGCGGATCAGGCCGCCGGCGTTGGAGGACACCTCGCCAGTCACATAGGCGTTGATCACCAGCGGCATAGCCAGCTTGGCGATCATGAAGGTGAAGGGAAGCAGGAAAAGGCAGATGCCGATGATGTCGATCCAAATCTGGGTGCGCTTGGAGAAGCGCGCGGATACAACATCAATCTTGACATGTTCCTGGCGCAGCAGCGTGTAGCCCGAGGCCAACAAAAACACGGCGGCAAACAAATACCACTGAATCTCTAAAAAACCGTTGGAACTCATGTTAAAGGCTTTGCGCATAGTCGCATTCCCCGCACTGATAAGCACCGCAAGCAGAACCAACCAGGCTACCCAGCGGCCCATCCATTCGCTGAACGCATCAATGCGTCTGGACAGGGATAAAAGAAAGTTCATAAATTCTCCAGTCAATCATCAAAGCATTCGGCGGCGCGGGCGGCCCACGCCGCACCGGCACGGCATTTTATTGGCGCAAGGCGTAAGAATCCGGTCAGGTAGAAGGCATCTGGCTGGGGATTACCCTCGCAGCAGCTCAATGCAGGCCATGAAACTGCAGCACATAGACCGCCGCGCCGGCCAAATAGCCCGCCAGGGCCAGTCCGCTGATCTTGCGCATGTACCAAAGAAAGTCGATGCGCTCCAGGCCCATGGCGGCTACTCCCGCCGCCGAGCCGATGATCAGAATCGAGCCCCCGGTGCCTGCGCAATAGGCCATGAATTCCCATAAAAAGCTGTCCGGGGGATACTGCGCCAGGTCGTACATGCCCATCGATGCGGCTACCAAAGGCACGTTGTCCACTACGGCGCTGACCAGGCCGATGATGAGCACGATCACATCCAGGCGGCCCACCGCTTGGTCCAGCCAGGTGGCCAGGGCCGGCAAGATATGGCTGTGCTCTAGCACCGCCACCGCCAGCAAAATGCCGATAAAAAATACTATGGCCGACATGTCGATACGCCCTAGCGCGCTGACCAGCGTTAGGCCTTGCTTATCGTCATCATCCTTGCGCTTGTGCATTAAATCGCCCACCAGCCAAAGCACGCCCAGGCCAAAAAGCACGCCCATAAACGGGGGTAAATGCGTCACCGCTTTGAAAACCGGCACCATTACCAGCACGCCCAAGCCCAGCAACAACATCACGGTTTGCTCAAATTCCGTGGTACTGGCTTTGTCCGAGGCCATATTCTTGGGCGACTCCACCACGCGCCCGCTGGCCATCCATGCCGCCACGGCCAAAGGCACGAGCAAGTTGACGATGGACGCCAGAAACACGCCTTTCATCACCGCCAGGGTGGTGATCTGCCCGCCAATCCAGAGCATGGTGGTGGTCACATCGCCGATCGGTGACCAGGCGCCGCCGGCATTGGCGGCGATGATGATAATGCCGGCAAACATCAACCGGTCTTCCCGCTTATCGAGCAGGCGCTTCATGAGCGAAACCATCACGATAGCGGTGGTCAGATTGTCCAAAATGGCGCTCAGAAAAAAGGTAGCTATCCCGATCATCCACATCAGCACGGGTAGGCGGGGGGTGGAAATACGCCGCGTCAGCACCTCAAAACCGTTGTGTGCGTCGATTACCTCGACGATGGTCATGGCGCCAATCAGGAAAAAAACAATTTGCGCCGTGCCGGTGAGCGATTCAGCCAACTCGGCATTGACCGCGCCCGCCTCCGGCCCGGCCAGGGCGTACACCACCCAGAGCGCGCCCGAGCCTAGCAGGGCAGCCGCCGATTTGTTGACGCCCAGCGGATGCTCAAAAACAATAGCGGCGTAGGTGAGGATAAAAAGGAGCGAGAGTGCGAGGGTCATCCCACGAAGATAACCCAGAGCCGGGAGGGCGCCTATGGGGGATTGCCCGTATTACTTTTAAACCCCAGACGCTACATGCCACCTTGGGGTCGGTGGTCTCCTGCCGCATGGCCTTGGCAGCTCAAGCAGCGCATCTTTCCCAAAAAATAACTGGGGCGGTATTGTCCTTATGCTATATTTAATTTTTTAAACATATTCAATTGGATTAATGATGCTCAAAGAATTTAGAGAATTTGCGCTAAAAGGCAATGTGGTTGATTTAGCCGTCGGGGTGATTGTGGGGGCCGCATTTGGGAAAATTGTGGATGCCATGGTTGTCGACTTGATCATGCCCTTGGTGTCTATGGTGTTTGGTCGCTTGGACTTTTCCAACTACTTTATTGCCTTGGCCCAGGTGCCCGAGACCGTGCCGCTCACGCTCGATGCCCTGAAAAAAGCGGGCATCCCCGTTTTTGCCTATGGCAACTTCATCACCGTGGCAGTCAATTTCCTGATCTTGGCCTTCGTGATTTTCTTGATGGTCAAGCAGATCAACCGAATGAAGCGGGCGGAAGCTGCTCCGGTTGCGCAAGCGCCAGCAAGTACGCCTGAGGATATTTTGCTGCTGCGTGAAATCCGAGACCAGCTCAAGCGCTGAACCATTGCTCGGCGACCACTTGTTTGCATGATTGGCCGCCGCAGCGCGAAAAACTAGTTCAGCCCCTATCCTCCCGGTCCATGCTGCCGTCAATCGCGCGCAAGCGCGCTAGCGGGTCGCTCTCTTGCAGCAGGGCTTGCTTGAAGGCGGCGGGCAGGGGCAGAAGTTCGGCCCAGCGGTTGGCGACCCAGCCGCATTCATCCAGACGGAAGGGGGGCAGCAGGGGTAGCTCTGGTAGGCGCCCGTCTTGCTGCGCCATAGCGATGCCCCGGCCCAAGCGCTGCGCCAGGTATTCCAATCCGGGCGGAATCTCCACAGCGGCATCGGGTGCCAGGTACTCCACATCACCTTGCCACACGCCCAGCGGGCCGGCGCGCGTGTGGTGCAGGGCAAAGCGCTGTCCGCCATGGCAACGTATGCGCAGCAGCGCTGCCTGCACGGTTTCCAGGCTGTCGATATGGGCGAGGGTGCCGTAGCTAAATAGCGTAGGCATCTGGCCTGGCACCGTCACTTCCTGGCCTTGCTCGATCCAGGCGATGCCAAACGGTGTTTGGTCGCGGTGGCAGCGGCGTACCAGGTCCAGGTAGCGCACTTCAAAGATTTGCAGGTCCAGCCGACCATCGGGGTACAGGCCGTGCGAAAGCGGGAAAAGGGGGATGGTTTCCATGAGGGCTGGGGGGTAACAAGCGGTGCGGCAGGATACTATCTCGCCCACAGCGGCAAGGCGCCTGCGGATACCAAAGCCCCTGCCGACGGACGGCCCGCCAGCGCATTTTGGAAGGTAAGAACATGAAAGCCATTTGGAAGAACACGGTGATTGCCCAAAGCGACGATATCGTCATGGTCGAGGGCAATCACTATTTCCCCGCCAGCGCCCTGAACCGCGAGTTGGTGCACTTCAGCAACCACAAAAGCAGTTGCGCCTGGAAGGGGCAGGCGCATTACTACTCCTTGATGGTGGACGGCGAACTCAACGCCGACTGTGTGTGGTACTACCCAGACCCCAAACCCGAAGCGGCCTCGATCCGTGACCGGGTGGCCTTCTGGAAGGGTGTGCAGGTCAGCGACTGACTGCGGATCCAAGGCCTTGCCAAGTTCAGCGTGAAAATCGTTGACGGCGCCTCAGGCGATCAGGTCAAACAGGCGACCGGTCAGGCCGTCGGTAAAGCTTTTTGATTCCTGGGGCTGGCTCGCAATCGGCGGTGCATGGCTCAGGTGTTTGGGCGGGGCGATAAAAGCCCAGGGGTAGGCGGGGCGCAAGTCCTGGGCACAGCGCCAGGCGCCGGGCAGGTTGCTGCTTTGCAGGGCTGCGCCGATGTGGCTGATGTGGCTGTTGTGCGCCATGTCCTCGTCCTGGCTGACCACGGCGCTAAAGGCCAGGCGCGCGGCGTCCAAGGAGCCCGATTGCAGCGACGCGATCAATTGGCGCAGGCGTTGCTCACGCTTTTTCTTGCGTTCGCCTGCGTTGCCTGCGTAAGGGCCTGAGCGGATTTCCCAGCCCATGCTTTGGATTCCCATTCCTTGTGCCATGGCGCACTCCTGCGTTGGCTCTAAGGCGTTTACACGCCTTACCTATCCGCTGCACAGGGCCAACTTTGGCCACTGCCATCGTGCGGATGCCTGCAAGCGGCGCCTACAAGTTGCCGCTTGTGTCTCGGTAGAGCAAGTTGCGGGCCAAAGAAAATGTGCCGCCCCCCAAGGTATCGGCGCATAGTGCCAAGCGCCTCAGGTAAGGCTCGCGCCCTGCGCGCGCCCTTATTTGCTGCCACTGGGTTTGTGTATCCTGTGCTTTGCCCACCTGACCCCAAGGAGTTCCATGGCCCCCGCCCCGTATTTGCTGCCACCCGATGACGCGCTGCGCCGCCAGCTGCATGACGAGGTTCACGCCCGCCCGCCGGCCAGTTTGCAGCTGCCCGCGCTGGTCACTTTTGTGGCGGTGCTCAATACCGGTATCAGCCGCGAGCAGGAAGCGGCCCATTTGCGCGTTTTACCGGGCCAGGCCGCGTTGACCGCGCAGAGCTTGGAAGGCAATTTTTTGCGTCTGCACGTAGAGGGCTATAGCCTGAAGTGGGAACGCCATAGCGAGTTCACGCGTTACTCCATCGTCCAGCCCTTGGCCGCTTCCGACAGTGTGCGCCAGCCCGCCCAAGTGTTGGCGACGCTGGCCGTGCCGGCCCAGTGGCTGCGCGCTATTCCTGGCGCCACGGTGGCTGCGGTGCAACTGGCCATGGTGCATGGCGACTTGCAGCAGGGCAATGTGTTGATGGAGCTGGCCCAACAATGGTTAGCAGGCTCGGACATCGTGGCCTCGCAACTGGGCCACGGCCATTCGGCGGCTTACACCGAATTCAAGATCGGCGCCGACGGTTTTGAACGCATGCTGGTGGTGGCGCCCCTGGGTACCAGCCAGGCGCGTGCCGGGCGGATTTCGCAGCGTTTGCTCGAGCTTGAAACCTACCGCCTGATGGCGCTGCGCGGCTTACCCGTGGTCAAAGACTTAGGGCCGGAGCTGGCGCAGGCCGAGACCGCGCTGGCCGATATCACCGCCCGGCTGGAAGGCAATACCGCCAGCGACCAGCAATTGCTGGACCAATTGGTAGCGCTGGCGGCGCGGGTGGAGCGCCATGTGGCCGTGCACAGTTACCGCTTTTCGGCGACCCAGGCTTATAACAATCTGGTGGTGCAGCGCATTGCCGAGTTGCGCGAAAAAGTCATGCCCGGCACCCAGACGATTGGCGAATTTATGCAGCGCCGCCTGTCGCCGGCTATGGCTACCGTGGCGGCAACCGCGCAGCGCCTGGCCACTTTGTCCGAACGCGTGTCGCGCACCAGCGCTTTGCTGCGAACCCGGGTGGACATTGCCACTGAATTGCAAAACCAGCAGTTGCTGGAAAAACTGACCCGTGGGCAGGAATTGCAGCTGCGCTTGCAAACCACGGTGGAAGGCTTGTCGATCGCGGCTATTTCGTATTACGTGGTGAGCCTCTTGCATTACGCCGTCAAAGCCCTGATTGCGGCTGGCATACCCATCAACCTGGAGGTAGCCGTGGGGGCCTCGGTGCCACTGGTGCTGTGGGGCGTATGGCGTATCACCCGCAAAGTTCAGTCGGCGCTGAATAAAAAATAAGTGGGCTACAAGCTTGCGCCTAGCGCACGCCGTAGCCCATGGTCTGGGGCAGCCAGAGCACGATTTGCGGGAAGACGGTGATGGCCAAAAGCAGCGCCAGCAGCATCAGTAAAAACGGCCAGCCTTCTTTCATCATCGCGCTAATCGGTATGCCAGTGAGCGCTTTGATGACAAACAGCAGCATGCCAAAAGGCGGGTGAATCAGGCCAATCATCATATTGAGCACCACCAGCACCCCAAAGTGCACCAGGTCGATGCCCAACAGGTTGACTGCCGGTAGCAGCATGGGCACAAACACCAGCAGCAGCACCGATACGTCTAAAAAACAGCCCAGTACTAAAAACAAGAGGTTAACGAAGAGCAAAAACTGCAGGCGCGACAGTTGCATGCCTTCGACCCCATGCGCCATCGCCTGGGGCACGCCCTCTGCCGTGAAGGCGTAGTTCAGGATGAAGGAGCCAGCCAGTATCAGGGTAATGACTGCGCTGCTGCGCGTGGACTCCAGCACCACGGCCCAGAAGCTGTGCCAGCTTAGGGCGCGAAACACCAGCGCCGCTAGCACCAGCGCGTGCAAGGCGGCAACGGCTGCCGCTTCGGTGGGTGTGAATGCACCACTGTAAATACCGCCCAGCAGCACCAAGGGCATAGACAGGGGCAAGGCGCCACGAAAAAAAATCTGCGGCCACTGGCGCAAGGGCACCGGCGCTTCGCGCGGCATGTTGCGTCGCGTCGCAATGACGTGTACCACCAGCATCATTAGCAATGCCATACACACGCCGGGCACCACGCCGCCCAAAAACAAAGCCCCGACCGAGGTGCCCGAGACCAGGGCGTAAATCACCATCGGTATGCTGGGCGGGATGATGGGGCCTAGCGTGGCGCTGGCCACTACCACCGCACCGGCAAAGCCGGGCGTGTACTCGGGCTTTTTCAGCATTTCGCGGATGGTGACCAAGCCCGGCCCGGCGGCGTCGGCTATTGCGCTGCCGCTCATGCCGGAAAAAATCACACTCACCACGATGTCCACCTGCGCCAGACCGCCGCGCATACGGCCTACCAGAATGCGGCAAAAATCAAAAATGCGCTCACTCACCGTGCCCGCGTTCATGATATTGGCGGCGAAAACAAACATGGGCACCGAAAGCAGCACATAGTTGTTGTACAGGCCGTTGCATACTTGCTCGGCCACCAAGCCCAAGTCCTGTCCTTTGGCCAGCAGGTAGGCGATGCCGCCGGCCAACATGCCAAAGCCTATGGGCATACGCATCAGCATGCTGCCTACCATCACGGCCACCAACAGGGACAAAGGCTGGTTCATGGTCGGGGCCTGCCCTCATCGTCGCTGGCGCCATCGACTGGGCCGCGCAGCGCCTGCACGATCTGCACCAGGCAGCGCACGACCATGGCCAGCAACAAGACGATAAAGGGCAGATAAACGGCCATCAGCGGCACGCCCAGTACCGGCGTGCCCTCGCGCGCCATAAAGCGCACATAGTCCCAACTGGCCGGTAGCGCGGCCAGCGCCAGGCCGCCGACCAATGTATTGCCAAGGATTTGCAAGATCCGGCGCCATCTTGTATTGGCCAGGTTCCAAACCAAGTCAAAAGCCACATGCTCGCGCTGCGGCACCATGGTGGCTGCGGCCCACAAAATGATCCAGACATACAAAATGACCGCCGCTTCGTCGCTCCAGGCTAGTGGCTGGTTAAAAGCAAAGCGCGCGGTGACTTGCACCACGAAGACCACAAACAGGGCGATAAACAAGAAGCCGCCCAGCGCCTGAGCGGCTTTATGCGGCCAGGCCTTCATATCGCGGCCAAGGCCTTAGCGCACCGCATTGATGCGTTCCAAAAGACCGGCCGGCCAGATCTTGCCGTAATCGGCGCTCTGGTAGGCCGCTTGTACGGTCTTGTGAAAGGCAGCGAGGTCGGGCGTACTGACCTGCAAGCCCTCTTTCTTGAAAAACTCCACCAATTGCGATTCCTCTTTTAGTCGGTTTTCATTGTTGAAAGTCGCTGCCGCTTGCGCCGCCGCCTGCACCTTGCCGCGCTGCGCAGGGCTCAGTGATTGCATGGCTTTGTTGGAAATAGCGATAAACAGCCCATCGACTAAATGGCTGGTTAGCACGATTTGTTTGGTGACTTCATAAAATTTGGCCGCTTTGACGGTCGGAAGCGGGTTGTCCTGCGCGTCAATCGTTCCTGATTTGAGGCCCATATATACCTCTCCAAAGGCCAGCGGCGTAGCCGTTGCGCCCAGGGCTTCGCCTAAAAACAACCAGTCTTTGGAGCCAGGCATGCGTAACTTGATGCCTTTGAGGTCCGACGGCGTACGCACCGCACGCACTTCGCGCAGATTGAGCTGGCGTGTACCCAGGTAGCAGGTGGACAAGGCGTTGATGTCCATTTTTTCAGACATGGTTTTGAAGAGTTCGGCGCCGATAGGGCCGTTAAAAATCTTTTGCTGCTGGCCTGGGTCACGCACCACATAGCCGGCGGTGAAGATGGAAAACTCGGGCACGATTTTGGCAATATCGGCGGCTGACACCGTGGTCAACTCCAGGTTGCCGCGCGCCATCGCGGCGGGTTCAGCACCTTGTTTGAACAAGCTTGCATTTAGGTTAATTTGCACATCAAAGTCGCCTGGTGCGCTTTTGTCTAGGTGCTCTTTGAACACTACCCACATCTTGGCGTGCCAGTCGTCGGGTACCGCAGGCGATGAAATTCGCAATACGGTTTTGCTTTGCGCATGGACCGGCAGGCTGTGTGTCAAGGCGCTGGCAGCTCCTGCGGCCATCAGGTGGCGCCGGGTCAGCGCGCTGGGCGCAAGGGGAAAAGGGGTTTGCATAACGGTGCCTTCTGTGAAATAAACAAGCCTTGCCAAGCCGCAGCTACTTGCCGTCCCTTCGGTGCAGGGTCAGGACGCCAGCGCTTCGAGTAACTCGGTCTCGATGGCAATCTGGGTTTTATTGTGCTGCAAAGGCGCGCCGTGAATCAAAAAAGTATCTTCCACGCGCTCGCCCAAGGTAGCGACTTTGGCCAGTTGCACCACGATATGGTGCTGCG
>CAMBFO010000097.1 GCA_945865675.1 Comamonas sp. lk | reverse complement strand
ACATGTTCGGTGGCCAATATACCGACGTTAATCCCAACCATTCCGTATTCAAGGGCTTCGGCCACGCGGTAGATGCGGCCAATGTCGCGGCTGTAGAAATAGCTGGCCAGGCCAAATTCAGTTTTGTTGGCCGCATCGATGGCTTGCTGTTCGGTCTCGAATTTAAAGATGGGCGCAAACGGGCCAAAGGTTTCTTCGGTGGCGCATTGCATATCTGCGCTCGCACCCGAAATCACGGTGGGCTCAAAGAACTGGCCGCTGAGGGCCTTGCCCCCGGTCTCCACTTTGCCGCCTTTGGCGATGGCGTCGGCCACATGGCGCATGACTTTGGCCACGGCAGCGTCCTCAATCAGCGGGCCTTGCACTACGCCTTCTTCAAAGCCATTGCCTACCTTCATGGCCTTGACCTTGGCGGTGAATTTGGCGACAAAGCTGTCATAGACCCCGGCCTGCACATAAAAGCGGTTGGCGCAGACGCAAGTCTGACCGGCGTTGCGGTATTTACTGGCCATGGCGCCGTCTACAGCCGAGTCCAGGTCGGCGTCGTCAAACACGATAAAGGGCGCGTTGCCCCCGAGCTCGAGCGACATTTTTTTCACTGTAGGGGCGCATTGCGCCATCAAGATGCGGCCCACTTCGGTGGAGCCGGTAAAGCTCAGATGGCGCACGGTGTCGCTGGCGCAAATCACTTTGCCCACGGCTATCGAATTGTCAGCGTCTGCGGTCAGCATATTGAGCACGCCGGCTGGAATGCCAGCGCGCAGCGCCAGTTCGGCGGCGGCCAATGCCGTCAGCGGTGTCAGTTCCGCCGGTTTGATGATGACCGGACAACCCGCGGCCAGCGCGGGGGCCACTTTGCGCGTGATCATGGCCAGCGGAAAGTTCCAGGGCGTAATGGCTGCGCACACGCCTATGGACTGCTTGATGACCGATAAGCGGCGGTTGTTGTCAAACTGCGGCAGTGTCTCGCCATTGATGCGCTTGGCCTCCTCGGCAAACCACTCTACAAAGCTGGCGCCGTAGGCGATTTCGCCCTTGGCTTCGGCAAAGGGCTTGCCTTGCTCGGCCGTCATGATGCGCGCCAGGTCTTCCTGGTTGGCCATCAACAGATCAAACCACTTGCGCAAGATGATGCTGCGTTCTTTACCCGTCTTGGTGCGCCATGCCGGCCAGGCGGCATCAGCTGCGGCAATCGCCTGGGTGGCCTGGGCCGGACCCAAATTAGCGACGTCGGCCAGTTTGGCGCCAGTGGCCGGATCCAGCACATCAAAGCGGCTGCTACCGACCACCCACTGGCCATTGATGAGCGCATCGGTTTTGAGCAGACTGGGGTCTTTGAGCAAAAGAAGAGGGGAGGGATTTTGGGTCATGGTGCAGGCAGGCTGGTAATGGCAAAGGCGGTCAGCGCCCGAGGCACTGACCAAAAACCCCATCATACGACGCCATTTGCGGGCACCTTGGTGGCAATTTGTCGCGCCCTTAGCGCTCGGTGTGCGCGCGAGCGCCTGCGTGTGCCAAACGGGTACAGTGCGCTTTTAGAACCTATGGACCTGGCGGCACGAGAAATTTATGGCCCTTATCAACTACATCACCCAAATCAACCTGGACTTTGGCTCCGTCTCGCTCTTGCGCGCCGAGTGCGCGCGCGTTGGCATGTGCAAGCCGCTCATCGTCACTGACGCAGGTGTGCGCGCAGCTGGCGTCTTGGACAAAGCGTTGGCCGCGCTGGGTGACATCCCGCACGCGGTGTTTGACCAGACGCCCTCTAACCCCACTGAAGCCGCGGTGCGCGCCGCTGTGGCCGTGCTCCAAGCCCATGGCTGCGACGGGCTGATCGGCGTGGGAGGTGGCTCCAGCCTGGACCTGGCCAAGGGCGTATGCATTGCCGCCACCCACCCTGGCCCACTGAAAACCTATGCGACTATCGAAGGCGGCAGCCCCAAAATCAGCGAGCGCGTACTGCCCCTGATTGCCGTGCCCACTACCGCTGGCACCGGTAGCGAAGTAGCGCGCGGCGCTATCGTTATCTTGGACGACGGGCGCAAAGTGGGTTTCCATAGTTGGTTTCTGGTGCCCAAGGCCGCGATATGCGACCCCGAACTCACCCTGGGCCTGCCCGCGCAACTCACAGCCGCCACCGGCATGGACGCGATTGCCCACTGCATGGAAACCTTTATGGCCCCCGCCATCAACCCGCCGGCCGACGGCATTGGCCTGGACGGTCTGGCACGCGGCTGGGCGCATATCGCCCGCGCTACGGAAAACGGTGCGGACCGCGATGCGCGCTGGAACATGATGAGCGCCAGCATGCAAGGCGCTATGGCCTTTCAAAAAGGTCTGGGTTGCGTGCATAGCCTGAGCCACAGCCTGGGCGGCGTCAACCCGCGCCTGCACCACGGCACGCTCAATGCCCTGTTTATGGGCGCGGTCGTGCGCTTTAACGCCAGCGCTGCCTCCATCCAAAACGAAAACCGCCTGCAACGCATGGCCGGCGCCATGGGCATCGGCAGCTGCGACGCCAAGGGCACCGAAATCGACGACGCTATCCGGGC
This sequence comes from Comamonas sp. lk, assembly GCA_945865675.1. Taxonomy (GTDB): domain Bacteria; phylum Pseudomonadota; class Gammaproteobacteria; order Burkholderiales; family Burkholderiaceae_C; genus Allorhodoferax. The sequence goes on along the minus strand of CAMBFO010000097.1, from coordinate 6,802 downwards.
CATGAACGTCCGCCTGGGACTGCCCAGCGGCCTGGCCGCCTTGGGCCTGACCGAAGACCTGTTTGAGCGCATCATCGACGGCGCCATGGCCGACCATTGCCACAAAACCAACCCGCGTATCGCCACGCGGGAGGACTATCGGGATATCTTGCTCGCTTCCATGTGAGGCTTGCGCGCTTGCACAGAGCGCAGCCGCGCCCACGCACGGCGATAATGGCCGGTGTTGTACGCCGCGCCTGCCAGGGGCGGTTTTCCTCTCTATTTCTGTACCGAGCACCATTGACATGAGTTCTTCAGCCACCCCGGGCGTCATGAGCGTCGCCGACATCCGCAAGACTTTTTTAGACTTTTTTGCCTCCAAAGGCCACGCCGTAGTGGAAAGTAGCCCGCTGGTACCCGGCAACGACCCGACGCTGATGTTTACCAACTCGGGCATGGTGCAGTTCAAAGACGTGTTTTTGGGCACGGACAAGCGCTCTTATGTGCGCGCCGCTTCGGTACAGGCTTGCTTGCGTGCCGGTGGCAAGCACAACGACCTGGAAAACGTGGGCTACACCGCGCGCCACCACACCTTTTTTGAGATGCTGGGCAACTGGAGTTTTGGCGACTATTTCAAGCGCGAGTCGCTGCACTGGGGTTGGGAACTTCTTACCCAGGTGTACAAACTGCCGCCCGAGCGCCTGCTGGTCACCGTCTATATCGACGACGACGAGGCCTATGACATCTGGCATAAAGAGATCGGCCTGCCTGCGGACCGCATCGTGCGCATCGGCGACAACAAGGGCAAAAAATACGCCTCCGACAACTTTTGGATGATGGCTGACACCGGCCCCTGCGGCCCGTGTTCCGAGATCTTTTACGACCACGGCGCGCACATTCCGGGTGGTCCGCCCGGCAGTCCGGAGGAAGACGGCGACCGCTTTATCGAAATCTGGAACCATGTGTTCATGCAGTTCGATATGCAGGCCGATGGCAGCCTGAACAAACTGCCTGCGCCCTGCGTGGATACCGGCATGGGCCTGGAGCGCCTGGCTGCCATCTTGCAACACGTGCACAGCAACTACCAGATTGATATCTTTGACCAGCTTATCAAAGCTGCCGCCAGGGAAACCGGCTGCGCCGATGTGCAAAACAATTCGCTCAAGGTGATTGCCGACCACATTCGCGCCACCGCATTTTTGGTCAGCGACGGCGTGCTGCCCAGCAATGAAGGGCGAGGCTATGTGCAACGCCGCATCGTGCGCCGCGCCATCCGCCACGGCTACAAACTGGGTCAGAAAACCCCGTTTTTCCACAAACTCGTAGCCGACCTGGTGCGCCTGATGGGCGATGCCTATCCAAAAATAAGGGCTGACGAAAAGCGCATTACCGAAGCGCTGCGGCTAGAGGAAGAGCGCTTTTACGAGACCCTGGAAACTGGGATGCAGATTCTGGATGCGGCCTTGGCCGGCGGTGTCAAACTCTTGCCCGGTGATGTGGCGTTTAAATTGCACGACACTTATGGCTTCCCCTTGGACTTGTCTGCCGATGTATGCCGCGAGCGCGGATTGGAAGTGGATACCCAAGGTTTTAGCGCCGCCATGGAGCGCCAAAAATCCCAGGCCCGTGCGGCCGGCAAATTCAAGCAAGACCGGGGTCTGGACTACGCCGGTGCAGGCAATGAATTTGTGGGCTACGAGCACTTAAACCAAAGCAGCACCGTGCTGGCGCTGTACTCGGACGGCGCTGAAGTGCGCGAGCTGGCCGCCGGCCAAAGCGGCGTAGTGGTGCTGGCATCCACGCCGTTTTATGCCGAAAGCGGTGGCCAGGTGGGCGACGAAGGCACGATCAGCAGCGCCACTTGCGTGTTTGCCGTGGCCGATACGCAAAAGATCAAGGCCGATGTGTTCGGCCACCATGGCAGCGTGTCGCATGGCAGTCTGAAGGTGGGTGATTCGGTGCAGGCGCAGGTCAATGCCGCAGTGCGTGCTGCGGCTATGCGCAACCATAGCGCCACGCACTTGATGCACGAGGCCTTGCGCGAAGTGCTGGGTGACCATGTGCAGCAAAAAGGTTCTTTGGTCAATGCGGAGCGCACCCGTTTTGACTTTGCGCACAACGCGCCAGTTACGGACGCCCAAATCCGCGCTATCGAAACCAAGGTCAATGCCCAAATCCTGGCCAACAGCGCCACCAAAGCTGAGTTGATGGACATCGAGTCGGCCAAGAAAACCGGCGCGCAAATGTTATTTGGTGAGAAGTACGGCGAGATCGTGCGCGTGCTCGATATTGGCAGCACGCGCGAGCTGTGCGGAGGTACGCATGTGGGCCGCACGGGCGATATTGGGGTATTCAAAATTGTGTCCGAAGGCGGTATTGCCTCGGGCGTGCGCCGCATCGAAGCGGTGACGGGCGAGGGCGCGCTGGCCTATTTGCAAGACCTAGAAGATACCGTGGCCCAGGCCGCGCAAGCGCTTAAAACGCCGGTGGCCGAACTGGGCTTGCGCATCGCCAGCACCGTGGACCACACCAAGGCTTTGGAGAAAGAGATTTCTGCGCTCAAGGCCAAGCTGGCCGGTTTCCAGGGCGAGGCTTTGATCAACCAGGTGCAAGACCTGGGCGGCGTGCCCTTTTTGGCTGCGCGCATGGAAGGCGCCGATGCAGCCGCTTTGCGTACCACTTTGCAAAAGCTGCGCGACAAGCTGCCGCGCGCCATCATCGTGCTCGGCGCGGTCGAGGGTGACAAGGTGCAATTGGTTGCCGGTGTGGGCGCGGACAGGACGGCCAAGGTCAAGGCTGGCGAATTGGTCAACTACCTTGCCGGCCAAGTGGGTGGCAAAGGCGGTGGCAAGCCCGATATGGCCATGGCCGGTGGCACCGATCCGTCCAAGCTGGACAGTGCGATTGCCAGCGCCAAGGCCTGGGTGAGCGAAAGGCTCTAAGCCATGCAGCGGCAACGGCGGTGCAATCGCACGCCAGTTGGAGGTGCGAATATATCCGTCTACAGCCTTGGTCGGTTCCGAGCGTGTTGTACGAAACACCGTGCGAGGAGCCATAGATTGGACAGGGCCTGCGGCCCAGCGACTGATTCAACCCCTGCTCAGGCGCGCGCCAGCAGGCGCTGTGTCAGGGCTTGCACCGTAGCGCCGACGAGCGGCGGGCTTGGGCTTTCGAGTTGGGATTGCACCAAGCGGCGCAAGGTTTCCAGGTGCGGCGTCAGCGTTCCGAAGAACCGGGCCTGACCTTCGCTGGCAATCAGCAGGGTGGGGAAGTCTTCCACATCAATCGGGTCCACCAGGTCGGCCTCGTCTTCTACATCCACCCAGGCAAAGCGCGCAGCGCCGAACTCGGCTTGCAGCTGCTCAAATTGTGGTCGGTAGTCGCGGCAAGTGCCGCACCACTGGGCGCACAAACAGGCGATCAGCAGGCTTGGTGCTTGGGAACTCGGGCTGGACATGGGCCCTATCATGGCAGAAAACCAGGCTGCGCTTGGGCGCGTGCGCTGAGGTTTTACACTAGGCGGTTTACCCGCACGCGGGTTTCATCTTTCTACAGCCAAAGCAAATCAGCCCCATGAGTGCATTTCTTGAAGAAAAGGTCCTGAGCGTCCACCACTGGACTGACCGCCTTTTCAGCTTCACCACCACCCGCGACGAGGCCCTGCGCTTCTCCAACGGCCACTTCACCATGATCGGCCTGCGCGGCGAAGGTGGCAAACCGCTGCTGCGCGCCTACAGCATCGTGAGCGCCAATTACGAAGACCACCTGGAGTTTTTGAGCATCAAGGTGCAGGACGGGCCGCTGACTTCCAAGCTGCAGCACATCCAGGTGGGCGACACGATTGTGGTGGGCAAAAAGCCCACTGGCACCTTATTGATCGACTATTTGTTGTCCGGCAAAAATCTGTATTTATTCGGCACGGGTACCGGCGTTGCGCCCTATCTGAGCATCGTGCGCGATCCGGCTACTTACGAGCGCTTTGAAAAAGTGATTTTGGTCCACGGCGTGCGCGAAGTGGCCGAACTGGCCTACCACGACTACCTCAGCCATGAGTTGCCCGCGCATGAGTTTTTGGGCGAGATGGTGAGCGCCCAGTTGCTCTATTACCCCACCGTCACACGCGAGCCCTTTCGCAACCAGGGTCGCATCACCGACTTACTGGAAAGCGGCAAGATGCAAACCGATTTGGGTATGCCCCAATTTGACCCAGCCACCGACCGCGTCATGCTCTGCGGCAGTCCGGAAATGTTGCGTCAGCTCAAGCACATGCTCGAAGCGCGTGGCTTTGTCGAAGGCAATACCACCAAGCCCGGTGACTTTGTGGTCGAACGCGCATTCGTTGAACAATAAACACACCGCGCCTAGCGCACAGTTGGAAACCCCATGAAAAAATTTGATGTCTATGCCATCGGCAATGCCTTGGTCGATTCCGAGTACCAAGTCAGTGAAGCCTTGTTGAAACAGTCTGGCGTAGAAAAGCGCCACATGACGCTGATCGACGCGCCGCGCCGCGCCGAACTTTTGCAGCACATGCAAGGCGTGCCTTCGCACCGCACCGGTGGCGGCTCGGCGGGTAACACCATCGTGGCGGTGGCGCAGTTTGGCGGCAACGCCTTTTATTCCTGCCGTGTGGCCGAAGACGAACTGGGCGCGTTTTACACGCAGGACTTGGCCCGCAACGGCGTGGCCACCAACCTCAGCCACACCCGTGCGCCGCACGGCCAGACCGGCATCTGCATGGTCATGGTCACGCCCGATGCCGAGCGCAGCATGAGCACTTTCTTAGGCGCCACCGCAGACCTGGACCACACCGCGCTGCACCCCCAAGATATCGAGCGCTCACGCGTCTATTACATGGAGGGCTATTTGGCCGCATCGCCCACCGGTGTGGATGCCGCCTTGCAAGGTCGCGCTATTGCCCATCGCGCAGGCGTGGCGCTAGCGCTAACGCTCAGCGACATGAGCATGATTAACTTCTGCCGCCCCGGTTTGGAGGCCATGGTCGGCAACACCGATGAACAAGGGCGTTTGGAGTATTTGTTTTGCAACGAAGAGGAGGCGCAGGTTTGGTGCGGCTCCCAAGACCTGGAGGCCGTGTGCTCCCAGGTTAGCCAACTGGCCCGCGTGGTCTGCCTAACCCGCAGCGCCAAAGGCTGCATCGTGCTCGAAGGCGGGCAGCGTACCGAAGTGCCCGCCGTGCCCGTGAAGGCCCTGGACAGCAACGGCGCAGGCGATATGTTTGCTGGCGCATTCCTCTACGCTGTCACGCAAGGCTATAGCCACGTACAGGCCGCCGCCCTTGGCAACCGGGCTGCTGCGCGTGTTGTGGGCCAGTACGGCAATCGCTTGAGCAGCGAGGCGGTTGCCGAGGTCTCGGCCGCTTTTAAAGCCAGTCTGGTGAAGTAGGTCGGCGCGTTCGCGCCGTTCAGGCTAGCAGCGTCATGCCCGCGTATTTGGAGGCTTTGACGTCGAAGGTCACCACTTGCGTGCATCCGGCGCCAGAGGCGGCGCGCTCAATCAGGCAGTCCGCAAAGTCTGCTTTCCCGTCGTCAAATAGGCGCAAGGCGCGCATGACCTGGTCCGCCCGTTCCACCACCAATTGCTTGGTACGCAACACCGCCTCCAAGGCCTGCGCTGCCTGAGTGGCTGTCAATTCATAGCTGGCAGTCAATACCCAATAAAGTTCCACAATCGACACCGTGGTGATGTAACCGGGGTTCTCGGTGTCCAGGGATTCGATCAGCCATGTGGCCTTGGGCGACTGCTTGGCATCGTCCTGCATGATGTAGCGCACCAGCACATTGGTATCTAAACCAATCATCGCGCCGCTGCTCCGCGCCCCGCAATGGCGGCATTCATAGCTCCAATGGAAACGGCCTTCTTTGCAGGCCCAAACATGCCTTTGAGTTCGGTCACCTCCCGCGTCGCGGCAACAAACTCATAGCGTCCCGGCGCGATCAAAACGAACTCCACCCTGTCTCCTGTATCGACATTGAGGTCCTTGCGAACCTCTGCGGGAATGGTGATCTGGCCTTTGGTCGTAAGTGTGGCTGTTGACATGGAATACCTTTTCTTAATTTTCCTTACTTTAATGTAAGGAAGTATTCCCGTCAAGGCCACATTGACGACAGGACTCGCTTGACAGGTTCTGTTATACGGAACAAAATCATTGCATGATCCACTCTTTCAACGACAAGGATACCGAGGCGCTTTTTCAGAGCGTGCTCGTACCCAGATTCAAGAATGTGGAACGGGTGGCGCGGCGAAAACTTTTGCAATTGCATGCTGCCAGCGAATTGGCAACTTTGCGAATTCCTCCGGGAAATCAACTGGAGCTACTCAGAGGCGACCGGCGCGGGCAGCACAGCATGCGTATCAACGCGCAATGGCGCCTATGTTTTGTGTGGCGCGAAGACGGCGCCTACCAAGTCGAAATTGTGGACTACCACTGAGAGGTCACTATGGCAGAACGCTTAGAAGAAATACACCCTGGCGAAATATTGCTGGAAGACTTTATGAAGCCCATGGGCATCTCCGCGCGTCAGCTGGCAGCGGACATCGATGTCTCGCCCAGCAGAATCAGTGAGGTGGTGAACGGCCAGCGCCCCATCACCGCCGATACGGCCCTGCGGTTGGGCTTGTTCTTCAGCATGGAGCCGCGCTTTTGGCTGAATTTGCAGACTGAATACGATATGCGTATTGCCGCGCGCACGGGCTTCGACAAAATCGCCGCCCGCATCCGCGTTTTTCAGCAAGCGGTGCAAGGCTGACAAAAAGCTTTTTAACTGCGGCGCTTGGCGGGCTTGGACAAAGTCGTCGCCGC
>CAMBFO010000096.1 GCA_945865675.1 Comamonas sp. lk | reverse complement strand
CTCATGCTGGCGTTACCAGAGGATTGTGCAAATGGGGACCCCGAGGCGCGTGAGCGGTAGCGGAGGCCGTCGGGACTGATCTTGGTGGTGGTGTTATCGCGCATCCCCCCATTTTGCCTTTTTTCCGCCCCGAAGGCAAAAGTACAGGGTCAATTGGAGCCGTTTGCCGGGTTTTGCACTCCTCTGCGGCGACCAAAACCGGGCTAAATCAATGCAAGCAGGTCAATTTTGGGTGCTGAGGCAGATTTTTAGGCACTGCGCGCCAGGTGCTCGCCTGCCATATTCACATACCAATCCAGGCAGCCGGGGTTGGCCATGGCTTCTCGGTTGACCACTTTTTCCAGGGGCTGGCCCAGCATCAGCTTCTTGATGGGTAGTTCCTGTTTTTTGCCGGACAGGGTGCGGGGGATCTCGGCCACTTGGAAGATGGCATTGGGCAAAAAGCGCGGGCTCAGGGCGCTGCGGATGCTCTCGCGAATCTGGGCCGTCAGCGCATCGTCCAACTTGAGGCCAGGGCGCAGCACCACAAACAGCGGCATATAGCTTTCGCGGCCCAGGTATTCCAGGTCCACCACCATGCTTTCCAGCACTTCCGGCAAGGCCTCGACGGCGCTGTAAATCTCGCTGGTGCCCATGCGCAGGCCGTGGCGGTTGATGGTGGCGTCGCTGCGACCGTAAATCACACAGCCCTCCAGCAAAGCGCCTTGCGCGCCAATGCGCAGCCAGTCGCCGTGGCGCCAGACGCCGCCGGTCTCGGGCGCCGCATCGCCGCCGCCCGGTTTTCGCCCCAGGCCTTTGGGGTACATCTCAAAATAGCTGGCCAGGTAGCGCTGGTTTTGCGGGTCGCCCCAAAAATACAAAGGCATGGAGGGGATGGGTTGGCTGCAGACGAGTTCGCCCACTTCGCCAACGACTGGCTCGCCCGCTTCATTCCATGCCTCGACCGCGCAGCCCAGCAATCGGCATTGCATGACGCCTGGCTCTTGCGGCAGTTCGCGGTTGCCGCCGATAAAGGCGCCGCAAAAATCGGTTCCGCCAGAAATATTGCACCACCAAATATCTGCGTCCGGCCAGCTTTGCTTTGGGGCACTGGCGCGTACTGCCCGAAACTGCGCACTGCCCCAGCTTTGCGTTTCCGGTGCCAGCGGCGAGCCGGTGGTACCTAGCGCGCGGATGTGGCGCAGGTCGCCCAGGCTGGCCAAGTCCAGACCGGCCTTTTGGCAGTTGGCATAAAAGGCCGCACCGGCGCCGAAAAAGGTGACGCGGTTGGCGGCGGCAAAGCGCCACAAAGTGCCCCAATCGGGCGCGTCTTTGGGGCCCGAGGGGTTGCCGTCGTAAATCACGCAGGTGGTGCCGTTGAGTAGGCCGCTCATTTGCGCGTTCCACATCACCCAGCCGGTGGAGCTGTACCAGTGGTAGCGCTCGCCCCAGCTATTGGGCTGGTAGCTGCAACCCACGTCGTTATGCAAAATCTTTAGCGCCAGTGCCACCAGCACCGTGCCGCCATGCCCGTGGACGATGGGCTTGGGCAATCCGGTGGTGCCGCTGGAATACACAATCCATAAAGGATGGTCAAAGGGCAGCCACAGGGGCTCAAAGGCATCAGTCTCTGCGCTGTGCGCTTGCAGCGTATTTACCAGCGTGGTGGCGCGGGCCACTGGCAGCGTGGAACTTGCGGCAGTGCCAATATGGTGGTGCACGATCAGGTGCTGCACCGTGGGCAGCGCATCCTTGAGCGCTTGCACCACGTCCATGCGCTCGTGCCTGCGTCCGGCGTAGTGCACGCCATCAACGGCGATCAGCACTTTGGGCTCAATCTGGCGAAAGCGGTCCAACACGGAGGCGGTGCCCATGTCCGGCGCGCAAATACTCCAGACCGCGCCCAGCGACACCGTGGCCAAAAACGCCACCATGGCCTCTGGGCAATTGGGCAGGTAGGCGGCGACGCGGTCGCCTGGCTGTACGCCCTGGGCGCGCAAATGCAGCGCCAGCGAAGCGGCCTGGCGACGCAACTCGGGCCAGGACAGTTCAGTCACGCGGCCCGACTCATCCTGGCAGATGATGGCCGCAAAGCCTGCCGCATGCGCTGCCTGCACATGGCGGAACACCTGCTGGGCATAGTTGGCCTGCGCACCGGGAAACCACTGGGCGCCAGGCATCACATTGCGCGCCAGCACTGCGCTGTGCGGCGTGGGCGATTGCATGCCGAAATAGTCCCAGATGCTTTGCCAGAAAGCGTCCAAGTCCGTCACCGACCAGCGCCACAGGGCAGGGTAGTCGGCAAACTGCAATTGGCGTGTGCTTTGCAGCCACTCCTGGTAGAGGCGGATTTGCGGGACGTAAGGCGGGGCAGGGTGGGTAGGTGCGGTCGGGCTCATGGACTCAAGCCTAGCAGGCTTGGCGCAACGGCGTCCAGCATTTGCGGCGGACTTTTAGGCCCCTAGTGGTCTGCAACACAGCCCAGGCCTGCGCCACATGCTAAGGTTCACGGCATTTATTGCGCACAGCATCCATGGCCACCGCACCTCCCGCCCCGCACCCCTTGCCCACCGACCCCGAGGTGCTGGCCTACATCGCCCGCACCAATGCCTTTTACCCGGCCGATGCTTACACCTTCAGCGCCGACGAAAACCGCGCTTGGTACAACCGCTATGCCGCCGAAATGCGTGGCCCTTTGCCTGCTGAGGTGTCCACCACGGACTTCAGCATTGCCGCCCAGGAGCCGCAACGCGCCATAGCTGCGCGGCGTTACCGGCATGCGCAGCAACAGCATGCCGGCACGGCACTTTTGTATTTGCATGGTGGCGGTTTTTTGCTCGGCGGCTTGGAAAGCCATGCCGATGCTTGCAGCGGCTGGTGCGCTGCCACCGGTATCGATGTGGTGGCGATTGCCTACCGGTTGGCCCCCGAGCACCCGCACCCGGCGCAGTTGGACGATGTGCAGACGGCTTTTGCGCATCTGCATGCGCAAGGTCTGCGGGTTATCGTGGGCGGCGACAGTGCCGGTGGCAATTTGGCTGCGGCGGTGTGTTTGCGCCAGCGTGCGCAAGCCGGCCCCATGCCGGTCGGTCAATTGCTGGTTTATCCGGGGCTGGGCGGTGACACGACGATAGGGTCCTATGTCAGCAATGCCTATGCGCCTATGTTGACTACCACCGAGTCGGCCATGTACTTTGGCTTGCGTACGGGCGGCACGGACCGCGCTAGCACATCCGACCCCGAGTTGATGCCGCTCAAGGCTGCGGATTTTCGGGGGATGCCGCCCGCATTCGTGGTGACAGCGGATATTGATCCTTTGCGTGACGATGGACGCATCTATGTGCAGCGCTTGCAGGCCGACGGCGTGGCCGCGCAGTACCGCAACGAAGCCGAACTGGTGCACGGCTATTTACGCGCGCGCCACATGTCGCGCCGAGCTGCAGCCAGTTTTGCGGCCATAGGTGAGGCCTTGGTGCAACTGGCCAGCGGCGGCCTCCAAAGCGAAGGCTTCGGGGTTTAACGAGCTGCAATCGGCTCTACAGACCGTTGGTGCGGTTGCACCAGAAATAGCCCGACCAGCATCACCGCCATCGCCGCCCAGACCCAGGCGCTAAATTGCTCGTCCAGCAGCAGCATGGCCCACAGTACGCCAGAGAGTGTGACCACGTAGCTGGTCTGGGTGGCAAATACCGCACCGGCCTTGGCGGCCAGCCAAACGTAGGCGGCATACATCAGCGCATGGATGGCGGACGAGGCCATCAGCGCCAGTTCGGGCTGGCCGTAAGGGGGGCGCGGGTCGATCCATTGGCCCATGCCCAAGGCCAGGGGCAATGCCAGTAGTGCTGCCAGCAAGGAGGCCCAAAACATGGCCTGCACCGCATCCAAACCGCCCATACCCCATTTGGCGACGTAATTGCCTTCCATGGCATAAAACACCGGGCCCACCATGGCCAGGGGTAACCAGGCGGCCATCTCCGGCGTGGGCAAGCTCGTTTGCGGTAGGGCGATCAGCGCCACGCCGACAAAGCCGCATAACAATCCCAGCAAGCGCAGTGGATGCAAACGGTCCATACCCAAAGCCAGAGCCATGGGGAGTGAAAGCATGGGGATGGTGGAGATCAGGATAGACATGACCCCGCTGGGCAAATGCGCTACCGAGATGTAAAACGTGGAGTTGGGGATAAGGGTGCCAATGCAGGCAATGATGAACGCAAAGCGCAGTCCGGCCCGGTTCAAAGCAAAGTGTCCGCGCCGCACGAGATTGAGCGCGCCCAACACGAAGACGCCAATCGTCGCTTGCCAAAAAATAAGTCCAAAGTGCTGGTGACCGGACGACACCGCCATTTTGCCCAGGGCCTGGGTGCTGCCCCAGCCCACGCCCAACAGGATAAGGACACCAATCAGGCGCAAACGCAATTGCGGCGTGGTTTCAGTAGTGCTTGGTGCGAATTGAAACCCCATGGACGCAATGTACTACACGGCCATGACGGTACAGCTTGTGTTGAGCGGCCTTGCCGAGCCGCTCAACACAAGCCGGTGCGAGGTACCGCCTTGGGGCGGCGGCCTCGCACGGCTTGCCTGGCCTAATTAGGCGAACCAGCCTTTTTCTGCCAGACGGCCATCACCCAGGTCAAAACGGCCCGAAGGTGTCAGGCCTTGCAGCTTGGTGGTGTGCGCGTCCAGATAGTCCTGCACAGCGTAGTTGATCATGCCGGAGTTTTGCGAGACCAGTTCCTGGCAGCGTGAGTACAGCTCCTGGCGTTTTTTTGTATCCAGTTCGACGCGGGCCGCTTCCAAAGCCTTGCTGAACTCGGCGTTTTCGAAGTGGCTGTCGTTCCAAGGGTTGCTCTTGCCACCGTAAAAGGTCGAAGTGAACTGGTTGTCGATGGTGGGACGGTTGCCCCAGTACACCGCGCAAAAAGGCTGCTTGAGCCAGACGTTGTCCCAGTAGCCGTCGCCCGAGACGCGCTTGAGATCCATATTGATGCCGGCCTTGGACAGCGACTCTTGGAAGATCTGGCCTGCATCGGTGGCACCGGAGAAGGCGCCTTCGGACACTTGCAATTCAATCGCGCCGCTGTGGCCCGATTTTTTGTAGTGGAACTTGGCCTTGTCAATATCAAACCGGTTCATGGTTTGGTTGGGGTTGTAGAACTTCATCTTCGGCCCGATGCAATTATCGTTACCAATGGAGGCAAAGCCGCTATAGACGTTATCGACAATCTTTTGGCGGTCGATGCCGTACTTGAGCGCCAACATGACATCGTTATTGTTAAACGGCGCTTTGTCACTGTGCGCGACAAAGCAGAAGCGGTTACCCATGCCCGGGGTGCGCGCCACTTTAAGGGCTGCGTTCTTGGCCAGCAAAGCAGCGGTCTTGGGGTTGACGCGGTTGATAACGTCTACCGTGCCCGTTTGCAAGGCGGTGGTGCGTTGGTTGGCATCTTGGATGTAAATCAGCTCGACGCGGTCAAAGTTGCCACGGTTGGGCTTCCAGTAGTTGCCGCTCTTGCGCTTGAAGGTAGCGCGCACACCGGGTTGGAACTCTTCCAAAACGAAGGCACCGGTGCCGTCGGGCTTGCTGAAGTCTTTGAAACCATTGGGCAGCACCATCAGGTGGTAATCGGCCAGGTTGAAAGGCAAGTCCACATTGCCTTTGTTCATGCTTATTTGAATTTGGTGCGAGGACAGTTTTTTGATGTCCTTGATGTCGGCTAACAGGGCTTTGGCCGGCGACTTGGTTTCGCCGCGATGCAGATTGAGCGAGTAAATAATGTCGTCGGCATCCAGGGTTTTGCCCGAGGTAAAGGTAATGCCTTTGCGGACATTGAAAATCCACTCCGCAGCGCCGGGCTTGGCTTCCCAGCTTTCCAGCAATTCGCCGGTGGCGTCACCGTTGTCAGCAATTTCTACCAGGCCGTTAAACAACATCATGCTGAGGGTGATCGGGATGGAGTCCGCGTAGGTCAGGGGATCCAAGCTGTCTGAGGGCGAGCCACCTTCCATGCCCATGCGCAGCGTGCCGCCTTTTTTAGGCGCGCCTTGGGCCATGGCTGGCATGGCGACAAAGGTGGAGGACAGGCCTATCGCTGCAGCGCCTGTGAGGATTTGACGGCGATCCAGGATGATGCCCGATTCGGTAGTGCTTTCGAAATTGTCCAAGGTGAAGTCTCCAGAGGGTTGAGGTCGGGTTCATGCAAAAAGCACAAACCCATTTCTGCGGCCGCCGCACGCGGCGGACAGCCGGCCCCTATCATAAGAAGCCCCAAGGGTGCCAGGCATCAAGGTAAACCCCTAGACGCCCCAGCGCGCTCTCAAGCGCGGCGGTCTACGTGCTGACCTTTAGCCTTAACCGGCTGCGATTCCTGTTGCCGTTCTACGGCTTTGGCCTCCACGACTTTGGGCGGCGGCTCATTGCGCGCTTTACTTTCGAGCTTGTCCATGGTGTCCGCGCGCGTTTGCTGCGGTTGCCGGGGCACGTAGTTGGAGGTGTTGACATTGGATATCGGCATACCTGACTCCTTGTGTAGTGCGGGCCTTGGCGGCCCTTAGTTGGTTTTGCCCAAATTGAGCACCGCATCGGCTACTTTGCCGGAATCTTTTTCCAGTGCGAGCACGTCGATACCCAAGCGCACAAACTGGTAGCCCGGATAAAAACTTAGCTTGCCCAGCAGCGGCTCAGGGATCGGGAAAGTCTTGGCGCTGGAGGGCAAGGCTTCGCCAAACTTCCAAGCTACCGGGTTTTTGCTTTCGCAGCCCGCTGTTTTGCTAAAGCTCAGACCCTCGGGGCAATTGCCCGGCGAGCTGTTTTCCATGAAGTAATTGCGGATCATCTCGGTGCGCAACTTGCCGAAATAGTTTTTCATTTGTTTGCCACGCTCGGGCGGGAACACCGGCTTGGGCTCGGAGTCCAAAGGCAGTTTGCGGCTCAGGTCTTCCGGCTGTGGGCTGCTGGCTCCCAAAGAAATATTGATGCTGGGCGCCGCCGGGGCCGGTGCGCCGCCCACCGGCGCGGCCGCAGCGCCGCTGCCCACGGCCAGGGTGACGGTGCCTGGGGGGGGTGCGCCCGCCGCCGCTGGGGCTGCCGGAGCGCCAGCGGCACTGGTTTCCTCTGCGCCTTTTTTACTGCCGCCACCGGCCGACGTGGCGCCTTCCGACCCGTAGAGGTATTTCAGCGCCAGCGGGTCATTTTTCAGTTTGTTTTCAATAATCTGGTCAAACACGCCGGCGATCCGGACCGTATTGGCCGAGCCCAGCCATTGCGGCCGGTTGCTGCTGAGCAGCAGCACCTGGGAGATGGAGCAGGAAGGACCATTGGCCTTAAGCCATTGCGCCGCCAAGTCGCCACGCTCCTGCGGGTCATGGGTGGTCAGTGCCATGGTGCGAAATTCCGCAATCGAGCAGGTGTAGGGGTTCGCCACATTGGGCGCCACCGGCAAGGGGTTCTTCTTGGTGGTTTGCGCGGGCGCACCGCTGGCAAAAAAAAGTGTGATCCCCAAGACCGCCAGCAGAGGGCGGCTACGCGCAAAAAAACCCTCAATCATTAGCAGGTTCGGCAGGCGCATGGGTTCCTTTGAAAAGCTCGTCGGTTCACTCTAGGAAGTCTAACTGAATATCACGAAATTAATGAATTTGGCGATTGTCTTGGAACCCTTGGATTACGCTGATTACACCTGTACTGCACAACACGGTTTGCGAGGAGGCGAGCAAATGCTAGGACCAACAGCGCTGGCTGCAAGGCCTTGCTTGGTGCCATGCGGTCTACGCAAGCTGTAATGAGGGTGGCCACTGATTGCCAGCAGGCGAGCTGGCCACGTCGACTTTGCCACCTGGCGATGGGTGTTTAAGGGCTTTTGGGACTGAAAACCGGCAAGGCTTTGCCGAAAGCGGCAGGCACGAACATTGCATGTTTCTAGCTGAGCGGCAATAGTGTCATTTACCAGACACGTGGCCAATCCGAGTTAGCCAACACCCCGCCACGGGCCGGGTGGAACCCAACGGAGCAGCAATATGTCAGTCACAACACCCAATTTAGCCGCAGCCCGCGCCCAGGACAACCTCATGGCGCTGCGTGTCAAAGCACAAGATGCCGGCAGCAGCCTGATCCAACCTGCACGCGGTCTTGACCAAGCCGTGCATAACCTGTCCGTGTTGATCCGCCAAAACTGCCTGGCTATGCCTTCGCTGGGCTGAAATTAGACTTTTAATAAGCCACTGGGGCCAGCGCGCGCCCCGGATGGTGATTTTTTGCGAGCAGTAGGGCCTGCGCCGTACCTTCGCACTGCTGGACAAGGCTGTCGGCGTACCCGCTGGCATCATTGCCCAAGTGATGGGCCATGCACCAAGCGCCACACCCGAGCGCTGCCGTCCGCGCAGCCTGGACACCCTGAGCCCCCACTTCGAGCAAATTGAGGCGCACCTGTTGGAGCAAGCCGATATTGTGTTGGATGCAAAGACTAAGACGGGTACTTTGCATTTTGTGAACACCCAATTTGTAAATCAAGGCTTAACGCATTAGGATTCTTACATTCCGGCACAAAGTACTTGGGGTAGAGCTACTGGATTGTTTGGACTACCAATGAGGAACACACAATGAACATGCACAGCCCCGCGCACGCTGGCGAACTGCTGGCCGGCTGGCTCGATGACCAGGGTGCTAGCGTGACGGCCTTCGCCGCGCACATAGGTATCAGCCGGGTGATGCTTTCGCGCGTGCTGCACGGACACGCCGCCGTGTCGGCGGATATGGACCTGCGATTGGCCGAAGCCCTGGGCACCACGCCGGACACATTCGCCGACAGGCTCGGACACCTTGATGAAGGGCACTTCAAGGGGTGCGAATGGAGCTACTGTTGGATGCACTTTGGGCCGAGCCGTAAAAGAGACTTTCCCTACGGGTCGCGCCCGTGTGCGCACGCTCGCCTTGGGGTTCAAGGTGCGTTCAATGGGCGTTGAACGATCGTGGGACGAGTGCTGCAGTAAGCGATAGTTGAATTTTTCGCTGAACCGGTTGCCGTGCTCGCCCGGTGCTAGCCCAACAAAAAAGCCAACCTGCTTTAGGTTGGCTAAGTACTTGATTTTATTGGTGCCGGAGAGATGAATCGAACACCCGACCTTCTCATTACGAATGAGCTGCTCTACCGACTGAGCTAAAGAGCCTGAGCCAAAATTATAGCAAACGATTGGGTTCAATTGTTAGAACTTTTGAATAAAGTTTGTGACCTTGGATTGGTTTTGACGAATTAGTGTTTTCCTGGGGATTATTTGCCCATAAGAGTTGAACCTGCATACTCACTCAAACTTATTCACTGGAGTCTGCAATGCCAAGAGCGAAGAAAACATGGGCTGAAAAGATGAACGCTAAACCGCCTCATCATGTCGTCCTCGAGAAAGATTTTGCGGGGA
>CAMBFO010000095.1 GCA_945865675.1 Comamonas sp. lk | reverse complement strand
AAGCAATATCGGGTTGCAGCCGGCGAAAAAATTAAAGTAGAACAGATTGCTGCGGACGTAGGCCAAGAGATTGTGTTCGACGAAGTTTTGGCGGTCGGCAACGGCGCAGAGCTCAAAGTTGGCACACCCTTGGTGTCCGGCGCATCCGTAACAGTGACAGTTTTGTCACACGGCAAGCACGACAAAGTGCGTATTTTCAAAATGCGTCGTCGTAAGCATTACCAAAAACGCCAAGGGCACCGTCAGCAGTTCACCGAACTGCAAATCGGCGCGATTGTCGCTTAAAGGACGCAGGTCATGGCACAGAAAAAAGGCGGCGGCTCTACGCGAAACGGGCGCGATTCCAAGCCCAAAATGCTCGGTGTGAAATCATTCGGCGGTCAACTGATCAGCGCAGGCGCGATCATTGTGCGTCAGCGTGGCACCAAGTTCCACCCCGGAACCAATGTTGGCATCGGCAAAGACCACACGCTGTTTGCGTTGGTTGAGGGCCATGTCCAATTTGCTGTCAAGGGTCCATTGAACAAGCACACGGTGAGCATCACAACTGCGGCTTGATCTGCAGCGTGTTCCCCGCAAAACCCTGCGCCGCAATGCGCGGGGTTTTTCATTTTTACCAGCAGGAATGCCATGAAGTTCGTTGACGAAGCCTATATCGACATCGCCGCAGGCGACGGCGGGGCCGGCTGCGTCTCCTTCCGGCATGAAAAATACAAAGAATTCGGTGGCCCTAATGGCGGCGACGGCGGGCGCGGCGGCCACGTGTTTGCTGTGGCCGACTCCAACCTGAACACGCTGGTGGACTTTCGCTTCTCCCGCCGCCACGACGCCAAACGCGGCCAGCACGGCATGGGCTCGGACATGTTCGGCGCTGCAGGTGACGACATCACCCTGAAAATGCCGGTGGGCACCATCATCACTGACGCCGAAACCGGCGAAGTTTTGTTTGAGCTTTTAGTGCCTGGCGAAGTGATCACCATCGCCAAAGGGGGAGACGGCGGTTTCGGCAATTTGCGCTTTAAAAGCGCGATCAACCGCGCACCGCGCCAAAAAACGCCCGGCTGGCCCGGCGAAAAACGCAACCTCAAGCTCGAGCTCAAAGTGCTGGCTGATGTGGGCTTGCTCGGCATGCCCAATGCGGGTAAATCGACCTTCATCACGGCGATTTCCAATGCCCGCCCGCGTATTGCGGATTACCCCTTCACCACCTTGCATCCCAATTTGGGTGTGGTGCGCGTGGGGCCGGAGCAAAGCTTTGTGGTGGCCGACCTGCCCGGCCTGATCGAAGGCGCGTCCGAAGGCGCGGGCTTGGGCCATTTGTTTTTGCGCCATTTGCAGCGCACGCGTTTGTTGCTGCATATTGTCGATGTTGCTCCGTTTGACGAGGGCGTGGATACGGTCGCCCAGGCCAAGGCCATAGTCAACGAGCTCAAAAAATACGACCAAGGCCTGTACAAAAAGCCGCGCTGGCTGGTACTCAATAAACTGGACATGGTCGATGGCGACGTCCGTGTCGCGCTGGTCAAAGATTTTGTGAAGCGCTTCAAGTTCAAAGGCCCGGTGTTCGAGATTTCGGCCCTGACCCGCGAGGGCTGCGAGCCCTTGGTCAAAGCCATTTACAAACACGTACAAGCGCAGCAAATGTCTGAGCAGCCTTATGTCGAGGAAGATCCGCGCTTTATCGCTGCGTCCCCTGACGTTGCCGAACCTGCCCCCTGAGTTTTTTTAAGCGCCTTAACGCTACCTTTGCTCCTCTGTGCCGACACCGGTAAGCCGCATGCCCAGTACCCGCAAAACTCGCATTGTTCAGGATGCCAAGCGCATCGTGGTCAAAGTCGGCTCCAGCCTGGTGACCAATGAAGGTCGCGGCCTGGACGAAGCGGCCATCGGGCAGTGGTGCCGCCAAATGGCGGTCCTGCGGGCCCAGGGCATCGAAGTGGTGATGGTCTCCAGCGGCGCCATTGCCGAAGGCATGAAACGCCTGGGCTGGAGTGCGCGCCCCAAGGCGGTGAACGAATTGCAAGCCGCCGCCGCCGTGGGCCAGATGGGTCTGGCGCAAATGTACGAAACCAAGCTGCGCGAGAACGCATTGGGCAGCGCCCAGGTGCTGCTCACCCACGCCGATCTGGCCGATCGCGAGCGCTACCTCAATGCCCGCTCCACCTTGCTGACGCTGCTCAAGCTGGGCGTGGTACCGGTCATCAATGAAAACGACACGGTGGTCAACGATGAAATCAAGTTTGGCGACAACGACACCTTGGGCGCTTTGGTTGCCAACCTGATTGAAGCTGACGCGCTGGTGATACTGACCGATCAACAAGGCTTGTTCAGCGCCGACCCACGCAAAGACCCGCAAGCGCGCTTTATTGACCAAGCGCAGGCAGGTGACCTGGCCTTGGAAGAGATGGCGGGCGGCACCGGTAGCAGTTTGGGGCGCGGCGGCATGATTACCAAAATTTTGGCGGCCAAGCGCGCGGCAGGGTCGGGTGCCTCCACCATCATCGCTTGGGGCCGCGAGCCTGATGCGCTGGTACGGCTGGCGCAAGGCGAGGCCATTGGCACGGTCTTGGTCGCGCCGACCCAGAAAACCCAGGCACGCAAACAGTGGATGGCCGATCACTTGCAATTGCGCGGCGCAGTAGTGGTCGATGCCGGGGCAGCGCGCATGGTGCGCAGCCAGGGCAAAAGTCTGCTGCCTGTAGGCATGGTACGCGTGGAGGGTGATTTTTCGCGCGGCGATGTGATCGCGGTGCGCGGGCCAGAGGGCCAGGATATTGCGCGCGGTCTGGCCAATTACTCCAGCACGGAAGCGCGCCTCTTGTGCGGCAAGCCATCAGCCGACATCGAAGCTCTGCTGGGCTATGCCGCCGAGCCCGAAATGCTGCACCGGGATAACCTGGTGCTGATGCGTTAAGCAAGGTTTTTAAATCAGCCGCTTCTTGCAGCACGCCCGTCCAAGCGCGGCAGATAGCGCGATAACTCGGTCAGCGCATCTTGGTAAACACCGCGCTTGAAGTCCACCACCGCATCGAGCGGCACCCAGTAGTCGTTCCAGCGCCAAGCATCAAACTCAGGATGGTCGGTGGCGCGCAGGTTGAGGTTCCAGTCAAAGCCCGTAAGCTGGAGCAGGAACCAGATCTGCTTTTGGCCTTTGTAATGGCCGCGCGCATCACGGCGGATATAGCGTTGCGGCACCTCGTAGCGCAACCAGTCACGGGTACGGGCCACAATTGCAACATGCTCCGGCTGGAGCCCCACTTCCTCATGCAGTTCGCGGTACATGGCTTGCTCTGGGGTTTCGCCCCGGTCAATGCCGCCTTGCGGAAACTGCCACGAATGGGTGCGTATGCGTTTGCCCCAAAAAACCTGATTTTTCTGGTTGAGCAAGATGATGCCGACGTTGGGCCGAAACCCATCCCGGTCAAGCATAATCAAACCCCAAATTTTTAAAACTTGAGCCATTATGCACGGCACCTCGCCCGCTGCAAACAGGCCCGCGCTACGACATCCACGAGACCCAGCATGAAAGCATCCCAATTTTTGATTTCCACCCTCAAGGAGGCTCCGGCCGACGCCGAAGTGGCCAGCCACCAGCTGATGATGCGCGCAGGGATGATTAAAAAACTCGGCGCCGGGATCTACAGCTACATGCCCATGGGCTTGCGTGTCATCCGCAAAGTCGAGGCCATCGTGCGCGAGGAAATGAACCGCGCTGGCGCGGTGGAGATCAGTATGCCGGTGGTGCAACCTGCCGAACTCTGGCAGGAAACCGGGCGCTTCGAAAAAATGGGTCCCGAGCTCTTGCGCATCAAAGACCGCCACGACCGCGACTACGTGGTGCAGCCCACCAGCGAAGAGGTGGTGACCGACATTGCCCGCCAGGAAATCAAAAGCTACAAGCAGCTGCCCAAGAACCTCTACCAAATTCAGACCAAGTTCCGCGACGAACGCCGCCCCCGCTTTGGCCTGATGCGTGGGCGCGAATTCACGATGAAAGACGCCTACAGCTTTGACCGCGACGTCGACTCCGCCAAAGCCAGCTACCAAGTGATGGCCCAGGCTTACCGCAAGATTTTTGACCGCTTTGGCCTGCGCTACCGTGCCGTGGCCGCCGACAGCGGCGCCATCGGCGGCGACCTGAGTGAAGAGTTCCAGGTGATTGCCGCCACTGGTGAAGACGCCATCGTCTATGCGCCCGGCAGTGATTACGCCGCCAATATGGAAAAAGCTGAAGCCCTAGCCCCCGCCGGGCCGCGCCCGGCACCCACCCAGGCCATGGCCAAAGTCGCCACGCCGGGAAAAAGCACCTGTGCCGATGTGGCTGAGTACCTCAAGCTGCCCCTTGCGAGCACCCTGAAATCCTTGGTGCTCGCCACGGACGAGCGGGACGACAAAGGCGAAGTGGTCAAGTCGGTGGTTTGGCTCTTGCTGATCCGGGGCGACCGCAGCATGAACGAAGTCAAAGTCTCTAAAGTGCCCGGCCTGGCCGATTTCCGCTTTGCCAGCCTGACTGAGATTGACGCGCACTTCGGCTGTGAGCCCGGCTACCTGGGGCCGGTAGGCCTGAAAAAGCCGCTGCGCATTGTGGCCGACCGCGAGGTGGCACTGATGGCCGATTGGGTGTGTGGTGCCAATGAGCCGCATTTTCATATCGCGGGTGTGAACTGGGGCCGCGACCTGCCCGAGCCCGATGCGGTGGCCGACATCCGCAATGTGGTCGAGGGCGATCTGGCGCCCGATGGCAGCGGCGCACTGGCGATTGAGCGCGGTATCGAAATCGGTCATATTTTTTACCTGGGCACCAAATACTCCCAGGCCATGAATGCCACGTTTTTGGACGTCAATGGCAAACCGCAGTTCATGGAAATGGGTTGCTATGGCATCGGCATTACGCGCCTGCCGGCTGCCGCTATCGAGCAAAACCATGACGCGCGCGGCATCATTTGGCCGGACGCGCTGGCGCCGTTTACGGTGGTCATTTGCCCCATCAGCCCGGACCGATTTGCCGAAGTCAAAACCGCTGCCCAGACGCTGTACGCCGAGTTGCTGTCGGCCGGAGTAGACGTCATCCTGGACGACCGTGGCGAGCGCCCCGGCGCCATGTTTGCCGACTGGGAACTCATTGGCGTGCCGCACCGCATCACCCTGGGCGACCGGGGTCTGAAAGAGGGCATGGTCGAATACCAGCACCGGCGTGACACTGCGGCGAGCTCGGTGCCAGTAGCCGAAGCGGCCGCCTGGGTACGCAGCCGCCTCACGGTCTAAGCCGGCCTGGCTGTAGCAGCCGCCAAGCCATGCAGCGCCCCAAGTGTTTGAGCCGCCGCACCGTGCTGGCCCAAGCCCTGCGCGCCTGGCCTGCGGTGTGGGCTTTGCCTCTGGTGTCGCCGCAGCGGGCGCACGCAGGCAGGCAGGTGGAAGAACCGCTCGTCGATTCGGTGCGTTCGGCGCTCAGTTCGGCCATCCACCAAAGCGCACCACCGGTGCCCGCATTTGCGCAGGACAGTACGCGCCAACAATACGAGCGCTGGCTGGACACTGCGGCACAGCGCTTGCGCGCACGCAAGGCAGATGCGCTGGAGCACAAAGAATTTTTACCCACTGTTTGGTACGAGTGCAAGCGCGCGGGGCTGGACATCGCGCTGGTGCTGGGGCTGATACAGGTGGAGAGCAACTTCCGCAAATTTGCCATCAGCAGCGCCGGAGCCCGCGGCTATATGCAAGTCATGCCGTTTTGGACCCGCCTGATCGGCGACGGCGACCCCGCGACCT
The DNA here is from genome assembly GCA_945865675.1 of Comamonas sp. lk. Taxonomy (GTDB): domain Bacteria; phylum Pseudomonadota; class Gammaproteobacteria; order Burkholderiales; family Burkholderiaceae_C; genus Allorhodoferax. The sequence continues at coordinate 3,735 of CAMBFO010000095.1, read as the reverse complement.
TATTCCACTTACAAACCAATTTACGCTTTGGCTGCGTCATCTTGCGCCACTACCTGGACACGGAAAACGGGGATGTGTTTATGGCCCTGGGCCGCTATAACGGCTCGCGCGGCCAGCGAGCCTATCCGGATGGGGTACTGGCAGCGCGCCGCGCTTGGGAGCTGTAGTGTCTGGCGCAAAGCCCTAGCCGGGGGGCTTGGTGGCTTCTGGGCCGCTTGGCTAAGGCGCCGCGCCCTCGCCGACCGCGTGTGTGCTTAAGCGGCTTTGTTGCCCAAGGCTTGCAGCAGTTCGCCTGATTCGTACATCTCCATCATGATGTCCGAGCCGCCGATGAATTCGCCTTTGATATAGAGCTGGGGGATGGTGGGCCACTGGCTGTATTCCTTGATGCCCTGGCGGATTTCTTCATCTTCCAGCACATTGACGGTGGTCAGCCCTTTGGTATCCACACCGCTGGCTTTCAAAATCTGGATAGCCCGGCCCGAAAAACCGCACTGCGGAAAATTGGCATTGCCCTTCATAAACAATACCACTTCGTTGCCTTTAACCAGGCTGTCGATGCGTTGTTGGGTGTCGCTCATGGGGAAAATCCTTTGTGGCAAGAGTTGCAATATAGGTGCTGATTATTTCACCTTTGCGCCCCGCGCGGCGGCCTGTGGCAGCGCAGAGGGAGAAGGGCGCGGGGTTTTTCCGATAATGGGGCTCGCTTTACCCTTTCAAAATACTTTTTACGCCCATGAAAATCAGCCAAGACAGCGCCGTCACCCTGCATTACACAGTCGCCACCCCGCAAGGCAAAGTCCTTGAGCAAAGCAAAGAGCCCATCGCCTACCTGCACGGCGGCTACGGCAATATTTTTCCTAAAGTGGAAGAGGCGCTGCTTGGCCAAGAGGCGGGCTACCGGGTGACGCTGGACTTGTCAGTGGCCGATGCCTTTGGCGAGCGCGACGAGTCGCTGCTGCAAACCATCCCCAAAACCCAGTTCCCGCCCGGCGTCAAAGTCGGCGGCCAATTGGAGGGGCGCGATGCCAATGGCCAGGCGCGCGCCTTTACCGTCGTCAAAATCAAGGGCGACAAAGTCATCCTCGACGCCAACCACCCCCTGGCCGGCCAGGCCTTGCGCTTTAGTGCCCAGGTGCTGGACGTGCGCGCCGCATCCGAAGAAGAAGTTGCCCACCGCCATGTGCATGGGGCGCACGGGCATCAGCACTGATTGTGCTTTTTTCTAAAAATTAGCATTAAATGGCGGATAAATATAAATTTAAGATTAAAAAATCTAATTTTTAGATTTATCTAGCTAATTTCGCAATCCCCTGCGCGTGCCGACGGGCTAACATAGAGCCTCGATTTCGCTGTCACACGGCTTTTTGTTATCCCAAGGAACCCATGCTCTCGCAACCCGCTACCAAGTACCGCGCTTTTCCCGCTATCGACCTGCCCGACCGCCAGTGGCCGGGCCGCACCATTACCCAGCCGCCCATCTGGATGAGCACCGATTTGCGCGATGGCAACCAGTCGCTGTTCGAGCCCATGAACCTTGAGCGCAAGTTGCGCATGTTCCGCACCGTATGCGAAGTAGGTTTCAAGGAAATTGAGGTGGGCTTTCCCAGCGCTTCGCAAACCGACTTTGACTTTGTGCGCAAACTGGTCGATGACCAACTGGTGCCCGAGGATGTGACCATCGAGGTGCTGACCCAGGCGCGCGAGCACCTGATTCGTCGCACCTTCGAGTCGGTGGTGGGCGCCCGGCGCGTCATCATGCACGTCTATAACGCGACTGCGCCCTTGTTTCGGGATGTGGTCTTTAATATGAGCAAGGCCGAGGTGGTGCAGTTGGCCATCGAGTCAGTCACCTTGATTAAAGAACTGGCCCAGGCGCATCCCCAAACCGAATGGGTGCTGCAATACAGCCCGGAACTCTTTACCTCGACCGAGCTCGAGTTCGCCAAGGAAGTGTGCGACGCAGTGACCGAAGTCTGGGGTGCCACGCCGGACAATAAAGTCATCCTCAATCTGCCCGCCACCGTGGAAGTGGCCACGCCCAATATCTATGCCGACCAGATCGAGTGGATGCACCGCAATGTGGGGCGGCGCGATAGCGTCATCATCAGCCTGCATCCGCACAATGACCGTGGCACGGCGGTAGCCGCCGCCGAGCTTGGCTTAATGGCCGGGGCTGACCGCGTGGAAGGCTGCTTGTTTGGCAATGGCGAGCGAACCGGTAACGTGGACATCGTCACCTTGGCGCTCAACCTCTACACCCAGGGCGTGAACCCAGGCCTGGACTTCTCGGACATCAATGCCGTCGCCCGCACTGTGGAGCATTGCAACCAATTGCCCATCCACCCGCGCCACCCCTATGTGGGCGATTTGGTGTTCACCGCCTTTAGTGGCTCGCACCAGGACGCGATTAAAAAAGGCTTTTCCGCGCTGGACAAAAACGGCCTGTGGAGCGTGCCTTATTTGCCCATAGACCCGGCCGATGTGGGCCGTACCTATGACTCCATCATCCGCGTCAACAGCCAGTCCGGCAAGGGTGGGGTCGCCTATTTGATGGAGGCCGAATACGGCATCGTCATGCCGCGCCGCTTGCAAGTAGAGTTTTCGGGCGAAGTGCAGGCTTACACCGACACCCATGGCGGCGAGATGAGCGCGCTGGATATTTGGAATCTGTTTGCTCGTAGCTATGTGGACCCCACCGTGCCTGTGGGCTATGTCGGCTACCAGCTGACCGAGCACCCGCACGATGCCAGCGGCCAGGGCATACGGCTGACGGTGGAAGTGGCGGGCGCGCGCCACACGCTGCAGGGCTATGGCAACGGCCCCATCGACGCGGCGGTGCAGGCCTTGCAAAGCATTGGGGTGGATGTGCAGGTACGCAGTTTTGAAGAGCGCTCCACCAAAAGCAGCGCCCACGGCGGCGACGCCCAGGCCTGTGCTTTTATGGAGCTGAGTTCGGACGCTACGGACGCACCGGACCGCTTTGGTGTGGGGCTAGACTACAACATCGTCACCGCATCCATTAAGGCGCTGGTCAGCGGCGTCAACCGGCTCGGGCTGGTACCCCAAGTGGTGGCACAAGCGGCGAAGGATGTAGCTGTGGTTTGAAAATCCGCAATAGCCGCTAAGGGCGAGTATGGGCTTTCTTGCGCGCTAAATTGAGGGATCGTCTTTGCTCGAAGACTTCCTTCTGGACTTTCCCAGTGTTGCGCGCACGCACGCAATAGGTGTCCTAGAAGCGGCCCGCGAAGGCCTGGCTGCCAATGCGCCTGCTGCTCGTATCGGAGCTAGCAATTACGGTGTTCGTGCTGGATGCGCATTCCAATGAGTTGCCCCATCTGCTGCCGCTGATGCCTTCCCTAGAGCATGCTTTAGCCACGCACAAGCCGGGTACTTACGCAGTCCTTAGCGGGTGAGTGCGCGCGGCAGTTTGCGGACTTCGTGTGGATTAAGCGTACTTAAGCCGCCCTTGCAGGATTAAGCCTCCGGAAAAGGCCAACGCCCGCCGCTGCAACGTTCTATACCCGCCAAATCCTTGCGCGACTGCACCTCGACAAAACCCTTTGCCTGCAATAACTGGCGCACGGCTGAAGCCTGGTCGTAGCCGTGTTCTAGCAATAGCCAGCCGCCCGGCTTGAGGCAGGCAGGCGCTTGGGCAATGATGGCGCGCAAGTCGTCTAAGCCATCGGCGCCGCTGGTCAGGGCTTGCAAGGGCTCGTGGGCCAGCGCCGCAAG
>CAMBFO010000094.1 GCA_945865675.1 Comamonas sp. lk | reverse complement strand
GCGCTCTCATCGACGATGCCCGCCACATTGCCGGCACCCACACCAAAGGCTGGTGTGCCACTGGCATAGGCTGCGCGCACATTGGCTTGCGAGCCGGTCGCGACCACCAGATCGCAGGCGGCCATGAGCGCATAGGTCGCCGCTTTGCTAATGGGCGCGGGCAGCACTTGCACCAGGTCGCGCGGCGCGCCAATGCGGTCCAAGGCGGCGTGGATGTATTCCAGCAAACGCGCACTGGTGGCCCAGCCTTTGGGCGAGGGCGCAACGATGACGGCGTTGCGGCCTTTGAGCGCATTGATGATTTTATTGGCCGGGGTGGCCGCCGGGTTGGTCGATGGCGTGATAGCGCAGACCACGCCCACCGGTCGCGCAATTTCGGTAATGCCGGTGGCTGGGTTGTCGGAAATGACACCCACCGATTTAGCGCCCTGCAAATCACGCAGCAAGCCCAGGGTTTTGCGGTAGTTTTTACGCAGCTTGTCGGGCACATTGCCGATGCCCGTGTCTTGCACCGCCAGTTCGGCCAAGGCCTGGTTACGGCCCGGCTCCAATATCGCCCAGGCCGCTGCGGCCACCAGTTCATCGACCCGCACCTGGTCGTACTGCTCGGCAATGCGCTGCGCCGCGCGGGCGCCTTGCAGCAAACTTTGCACAATGGCCTGCGCCTCTTGCGCGGCAGGGCTCAAGGGCGCTTGCGACCTAGTCAACGCCATGCTCAATCGGCCTTGATGTTGGCGTCTTTGGCCAGCTTGACCCATTTAGGCACTTCGGCTGCGATGACCTTGGCCAGCGCTTCGGGGGTGCCGCCCACTGCGTCGGCGCCTTGGTCGAGCAACTGGGCGCGAATCGCAGGCTCGGCCAGCACAGTGTTGAGCGCTTTGTTGAGTCTGTCAATAATGGCGCGCGGTGTTTTGGCCGGTACCAGCATGGCGTACCAAGAGTCCACCTCAAAGTCTGCCACCCCAGCCTCTTGCATGGTGGGCACGTCCGGAAAAGCCGGGCTGCGTTTGGTGGTGGACACTGCCAGCGCGCGCAGCTTGCCCGCTTTGACTTGCGCAGCAGCAGCAGGGATGGATACCCACAACAAGGGCACCTGTCCACCCATCACGTCCGTCACCGCTGGACCGCCGCCCCGGTAAGGGATATGCGCCATGGGCGCGCCGGTGCGCAGCACCATTAATTCGCCGGCCAGGTGGCCCGGCGAGCCATTGCCCACCGAGGCGAATGAAAATTTGTCGGGCGCCGCCTTGGCCTGCGTCACCACATCGGCCACGCTGCGCACGGGTACCGCCATATTGGCCGCCAGCAATTGGGGCAAAGAGGCCACCAGGCCCACCGGCTCAAAGTCCTTGAGGGTGTCATACGGCAGCTTGGGGAAGATCGCCGGGTTGATGGTGTGCGAGCTCAGGGTAAATAGCACGGTATAGCCATCAGGGGCCGCTTTGGCCACGATGTCCGTGCCCAGCGAGCCACCGGCGCCGCCTTTGTTTTCGATCACGATGGACTGGCCTAGCGCCGCTTGCAGGCGCTGCTGAACGATACGCGCCACCACATCCGTGCCACCGCCCGGGGGATAAGGCACCACGAATTTCACCGGTTTGTCCGGGTAAGCGGCATCGGCCAAAGCGGCCAAGGGCGAGGCCAGGGCCAGGCTGAGCAGGGTGCTGATGCGCAGGCTGCGGTCCAAGAGGCGGCGGCGGGAATGGGACAGAGGCATAGTTTTCTCCAACGGTTAGGGACTTCAGTGGCACGGTGGCTTGCGCTGGATGACATTTTGCACGCTTGGCAGGCGCTGGCTATAAGGGTTAAACCGACAGGGCCAGTGCGCCTGAGGCCCAGAAAACGCATGGCATGGCAATTGCAAAGGCTTAGTTAAGACCCGCAAGCACCTGCCAAAACGCTGCCATCGTCGCTGTTTCGACAGTTTGCGCCCCACCCTTTCCCGGAGAAGCCCTATGCCACAAGCCAGTCGCCGCCCACCCCGCCCTTCCCTGCTGCGCTACTGGGGCAGCGCGCTCAGCCTGGCAATCGGTGTAGCAGGCGTCAACGCCGCCACGGCTTCGGCCCCCAAGCCAGTTGCGCCCTCGGGCATTGCCGCGATGGACCTGGGCGGCCTCAAGTCCAGCCACAGCTACACCCCAGCACTGGGCGAAAGCCTGGAGCGCATCGTGGCCAAAACCATGCCCGAAAGCCCCTTGAGCGCACAGGTCCTGAGCCAGGCCTTTGTGTTGCTCAACCCCCAGGCCTTTAGCAGCAGCAAACCGCAGCGTACGCAAAGCACGGCCGCCCTCAAAGTACCCAACCACAACCAGTTGCTGCAACTGGTGCTGGCGCGCCATCCGGCCGAGCCAGCCCTGGCCCGCGCCCCGGAGCCCCTGGCAGCCAAGGCCGCCACTGCAGCACTGCGCCCGGCCGAAAAACGCGAGAACTGGGTGCGCTATGCCGGCGGCCCGGTCAAAATCCCCGCCAGCTTTGATGGCACTGCCACAGATCGCAGCGGCTGGGTGCATTACCTAGGCGCCGCTTTCACGCGCAGCTGGAGCGGTGATGCGGCCAGTCGTAGCGAGACCCAAGCTTGGGTGCAATACCCCTCGCTGGGCCGCGCCACCGCGGCCCAAACCGAGGCGAACGCGGACAGCGTCAAATGGGTGCAATACCCTTCCGTGGCACGTGCCGCCGCACCCACGGCCCCGCCCGAGTCCCGGCTGGACACCAGCGGCTGGGTGCGCTTTGTGGCCTACCGCATTTACCCTCAGCAGCAATTGGCCCAACTATTTGACTGAGGCTAGCGCGGCGACGCCTTCTGTTTTTGACGGGCGTTTGCTTGGGCCTGCAAATAGCCGGACTGAGAATTTTGCTGCCGCCATTTTTAATATCTATTGAAATAATCATTATTTTTTGCATAATTGCAACAGACTCAAACCCTGCTTCAAATATGCAAACCCTCCATCGTCATGCCGGTATGACGCTGATAGAGCTCATGGTGGCCCTGGCCATCCTGGGCATTTTGCTAGCTATCGGCATCCCGAGTTTGCTAGGCATGAGCGAGACCGAAGCGGTACGCGGTCATGTGAATACCTTTTTTAGCACCCTGCGCTACGCACGATCCGAAGCCATTCGCAACCGGTCGCAGGTGGTGATATGCCCCAGTACCGGCAGCGAAAGCGCCAATCCCAGCTGCGCCACGGCTGACGCCGCGCCCTGGCACCAAGGATGGATTGTTTTTGTCAACCGGGATGGCGATAGCAGCTATAGCTTTGACGCAAAAAAGGATACCTTGCTGCGCGTGCAAGGGGTAATCAACAACAGTGGCGGGATTGAAAAAATAAGCGGTGGAACGCCGAACAAATTGGTGTACCGCAACACCGGCATATTGCTTGCAGGCGGAACGAGTTCGTTTACCTTCGATGCGACGAGCACGAGCGACCGGCAAAGGAAACGCATCTGCATCTCCATGCAGGGACGGGCACGCATTTCAGCGAGCCTGACCGCCTGCACTTAAGCGGTGCAGGCCCCCATGTTCGGCCACTGCGCAAACCCCGTAAATGCCATTTTGCGAACGCCACGCAAGCATCAAACCGGGGCCTCGCTGCTGGAGGTGCTCATTGCGATGCTGATCATGTCCTATGGCATTACCGGCATCGCGCTCTTAATGGCCGCGACGCTTCAGCACAGCAAAACATCGTTGTACCAACTGGTGGCTCTGCAGACCGCCACCGAGTTGGCCGAAGCTATGCGCGCTAACACCGATGGATTTATGGCCGATGCTTATGGCAAGAGCGACACCTATTCCGCCACCCGTGCCGCAGCCACCGTACCGAACTGCGCGGCCCCAGCCCGATGCACCAGCAGCGAAATAGCCAGCATCGACAAAGCGCACCTTGCCAATCGCTTGCGCTTATCGCTACCCGGCGGTGATTTCCAGATGCTGCGCAATGGCAGCAGGGCAGACATTTGGATTATGTGGCTGGAGCCGACCAGCACTGCCTCCATGGCATCGGGCACGGCCCCCTGCCGGGCCTCTGCCATCAGCGCTGGCGGCGACTTGCCGCGGTGTCTGTACCTGCGGGTTGCGCTATGAAAAGACGCGCGCGCAGGACCAGCCAAGCAAGCGGCTTTAGCCTGGTGGAGTTGCTCGTTGCTATGGCCATAGGCCTGGTGCTGCTGGGCGCCCTACTGTCCATCGCTATGGGCACCAGTCTGGCGGCCCGCCAAAGCCATACCGTGAGTCGCATGGGGGAGGACGCGTCCATCGCGCTGGAGACCCTGGCGCGCCATATTCGCATGGCCGGTTACAGCCAACCCGTTTTGATGGCTGCGCGCAATGCCATCACCGTCGACGGACAACTAGTGCAGGTAGTGGACAGTCATTTGGCCGGAGCCGGTTTGAAGGGATGCGATGGCGGCTTTAGCAGCACAAGTGCCGCTTGGGAGTCGCTCACTTGCACCAACGCAAGCACCGAGCCGGACGATTTTGCGGTGCGTTACGAGGGTGATAGCTTTACTACCGAAGCGGCCGGCGGCAAAAGCGCCTCGGACTGCCTAAGCCAAGGTGTGCGCCATAACGCCATTTCCGCGGTGAACAGCAGTGTGCAATATGCCCTGGTCGAGTCGCGGTTTTTTATCAGTTCCAACAAGGAGCTTAGCTGCGCGGGCAACGGCAACGCTGCCTTTACAGCGCAGCCCCTGGTCAGTGGCGTGGAATTTATGCGCGTGCACTACGGCATTGCCAGCGACACTACGGGCAGCCAGGTAGTGCGCTTTGCCAGTGCTAATGAAGTCAATGCATTGGGCGGAAACCCCGACCAGAACTGGGGCCGGGTGGTGGCGCTGCGCATTTGCCTACAAATGCTAAGCGCAAGCCAAGACCAGGGCACAGCGGTGGACTACATCAACTGCGACGGCGTACTCACCAGCCCACCCGACAAATTTTTGCACCGCACATTCAGCACGACCGTGAGTTTGCGTAACCGCGCAGGGATTGCGCAATGAAAAACCTGCAGGGTGTGCTTGTTGCTGATCGGCCAACGCCGCACGAAAATGGCATCGTCTTGCTGCTGGTCTTGACCATTTTGGTCGTGCTCTCGGGCGCAGCCATCTGGGCGGCCAAGGCGACGCTATCTACAGAGCAGGTCGCCACTAATTTTCGTAGGAACGTGGCCGCGCAAGAATCGGCCGAGCTCGCCTTGCGTTATTGCGAAGATGGCGTGATGAAGAACGACTCCTTGTTGATAATTCTGCCGCTTCCCCTGGATGCCACCAGTGGCGCAATGCCCCAGGCCTGGTCCAATTTGGCCAACTGGATCACCAGCCCGATCCAAGTAAATACCGTGCCAGCAGCGCAATTACAGGATGCCCTTGGCGCCAGCCCGGCCATAGCACCGATCTGCATGATTGAAGAAATGCGCTTGGTACCTATTGATATGCAGCGCAACCAAGGTTTTCTCATCACCGCACGTGGCTTTTCGCAAGACTATCAAGAAGCAAGCGACGGCGCCATCATCTCAGGCACCGACGCCTGGGTTCAATCCATGATCCGTTTTTAGGGGCTGACATGCGTTCACCCTTTTACTTTCCCTACCACGCAATTTTCTGGACCTGGTTGGCGGGGGCAGTGCACCATGCGGTCGCACAAGCACCCCCGCAAGCTTTGTCGCTTGGGCCCCATCGAACCCGCAGCGCGGTAGCTGCAGCGGATACCGTGAACATGAAGCCAATGCGCGTGTTCGAGGGAGAAGATGCGATGTATGACTTTTTACCTCCGCTATCTTCCGGAACACGGGGCAACTATCGTCAATTTCTACAAAACAAGAATAAGCGCCGCGGCCAGGTATTTGTGGGGCTGGATGGACCCTGGATAGAGGCCGACATCTACGACAGCCAAATCGCCAACGGCGCGAAAGTGGGTGCTTGGCGCAACCTGGTCATTGGGAGCAGTGCTGCGGGCGCGCGTAAGCTTTTTGCCATGAATATGCCGGTCCATTCAGAGGGTCATTCCAAGGCCGTCTATGCGCCGACCGCTGCAAATATTTTGTGGGAGATAGATGGAAGTGCTAGCCATTTTGCAGATTGGGGGGCTTTATTGCACAAGCCATCCGTAGGCATCATGCGCGATGGCACCTGGGTGGTGATCCTGGGCAATGGCGCTGTGGGCAATAAGGGTACGGCCAAACTTTTTATCATCAACGCTTTGACCGGGGCCTTCATTCAATCCATCGCCCTACCTGGTAGCGCGAACAATGGCTTAGGTGGCGTGCGCTTGGTACTGGATCGGCAGCGCCAAATCACTGCTGCCTATGCGGGCGATTTACAAGGGAAGCTTTGGAAGTTCGATTTTTCAAGTGCGCGCCGGTCGGATTGGGGCCTGGCATTTGGCAAGACCGCGCTTTACCAGGCGAAAGATGCTGCAGATCAAGTCGAGCCGATTACCCTAAGCCCTAGCTATGTGGCGCATCCGCAAGGCGGTAACTTGGTGTTGTTTGGGACGGGCAAGTTATTGGACTCTACGGAGGCAAGCCGTCATCAAGTGCAAAGCCTTTATGGGGTGTGGGACAAAGTAGTTACCGGCCAGCATTCTGGCGCAGTAGCGGAAGCTATTTCCGCCCAGTCTTCCGGTTCGGCGGCCTCAGGTGCCAGCAGCCAACTGGTACAACAACATCTGTCCGCCATCAGCGGCACGCCCTGGTACCGTGCGAGCATGAATGCGGTGAACTACGCCGAAAAGCGCGGCTGGTTTGTCCGCTTGGACAAGCATCCGAGCGGTTTGCCTCTTGCATCTTTGCACCAACTGGCACTGGAGAAAGAGGTTTTTCAGTCGCGCGCACCCATAGATGATGCAGCCAGTGCCTTTGCACTGCGGCCAGGTAAATCGGTTAACTGGGTGCTGCATCCTTTGACAGGCAGTGCCGTATCCACGGCGCCTCCATTGAGCGGCCATCGCGACGGTGCATTGAGCAGCGCGACCGGCCGAACCAGCGTCGCTGGCGGGAAACTTTGGGTGCGACGCAGCTGGCGTCAAATCCTGAATCGTCCTGCACCTGGCACGATCACCCATGCGGGCGGCAACTAAGCGGGATAGACACTCCATCAAGCTTTTTCTCACCGACTTCTTCATAAATAATTCCCATGAAAGCACACGGCTTTACCTTGATCGAACTCATGGTCGTGCTTGCCATCGTCGGCATACTGGGGGCCATCGCGATTCCCAGCTACCAGGAATCGGTGCGCAAGTCTCGGCGCGCAGAGGCGCGTGCGCAGTTGCTGGAAGTGGCCCAGTACCTGCAACGCTTTTATTCGCAAAACGACAGTTTTGCAAACTCCAAGGCGGGGCTAGCGGTCACTGTGCCGAGCGCGTTGGCCATGGTGCCACGCCATGCTAGCGCGGGCTCGCAAAGCTATGACATCAGCTTTTGCGCGCTGGCAGCCGGTACCAGCAATCCGAGTTTGAGCACTTTCAAAATCCAGGCGGTGCGTAAGATCGGTGGCACGATGGACGGTGATAAGTGCGGCGACTTCACCTTGGACAATACCGGCGCGCGCGGCCTGCTCAATGCCACAGACAGCACGGCAAATTGCTGGCGCTAGGCTGGGCTTTCGCCGGACGCAAGCAAAACATAGCTTATTGGCGCGTGGCGCGTGCCAATAAGGCGAGCACATCGCCCAAAGCTTGTGCCGCAGTCTGATTTTGCAAGTCAAGCACGGTGCTGCGCGCGAAATAGGCACTGAGGTCCAGGCCCAGCCCCACTGCGCACAGCCCGATGGCGGCTTCACGCTCCAACTGGCGCGCCACCTGCTGCAAATCGCGGTCCAGGTAATGCGCGTCATTGGCCAGCACGGTAGCCCCATCCATGGGACTGCCATCGGAAAACACCACCAGCATGCGGCGTTCTGTCTCTTGCGCGCGCAAGCGCTCTGCCGCCCAGCGCAAAGCTTCGCCATCCACACACTCTCTAAAAAGGTCGGCTTTGAGCATGGCCGAAAGACCTGGCTTGCTGCGGCGCCAAGGCTGGCCGCTGTCTTTGAACACCATATGGCAGAGCTCATTGAGCCGGCCCGGCTGCGCCGGCTTGCCGGCACGGCGCCAATCACGCATCAAGCGCCCACCGTTCCAGGTGTTGGTTGTGTAGCCCAGCACCTCGGTGGCCACCCCCGCCATGTCCAGGGCACGGGTCAACAGGTCCACCAAGGGCGCTAGTTTTTCCATGTGCTGCTTCATCGAGCCTGAGCAGTCGAGCAACAAAGTCAGGGCGACATCGGCGCGGGGTGCACTATGCGGCAAGCGAAACACGCTTTGCTCGTCGGGCTTGGCCACCATTTGGGCTAAGCGCCGACCGTCGATATAGCCGCTGTCTTGTGCGCTGTCCCAGCCATCGATCTGCGGCAAGGCCAGCAAGGTCTGCAAGCGCCGGGCCAGGCGTGCCGCACTGACGCCACATGCGCGCACGCTGAGGTCTAACTGGCTGCGCAGTTCCTGCAATTGCGCCTGGCGCACCAAGTCGCTAGCGCGCACTTCGCGGTCGTAGCGGGTGCTAAAAACGCGGTAGCTACCGGCAGCGCCCTGCTGCGCGTGGCGCGCCTCCAGGGCGCTGGCAAAACCGCTTTCCTCACCGGCCTCAAAGTCCACCCAGATTTGCAACCAGGCGTCCTCCTCTTCGCTGTCCTCACGCGCATTCTTGGTGGCGCGGTTTGCAGCGTCCAGCACGCCGTCTGCTAAATCGGCTACTACCTTGGCAATGGCAAGCGCGTGCTGTGCATACGCCCGCTGGTCAAAGCGGCTACGGCGCAAAGCGGCCAAGGCGTGGCCGATATGCGGCACCAAGCCGAAGCGGGTGGCTTCGAGCAGGTCTTCCAAAGCACCATCGACCGGCTCACCGGTCACGCGCGCGCGGCCAATTTGCGTGACGGTCAGCAACAGCAGGCCTTGTGCTGACTCGTGTAAACGCGCGCTTACGAACGCATGCGACCAAGCGGCAAAACGCGCCGACATATTGCTGCGCACGCCTGGCCACTGCGCGGGCACAAGTGACTCGGCGCGGTATTGCTCCAACACATCAAACACGCGCCGTGCCATAGGCCGCTCGGGCCGCAGCGGGCGGTGCAGCAGCGCATCGCTAAAGCGCAGCCGCAGGGCAATGCCGTCGGCGGCGCCGCGAAAAGACAGCAGCTTGGCCGATTCCGAAAGTGGGGCAAGTGCGGCTCCAGACGGGGCCACGGGCCGCGCTGGTTCGTCAGACTGCGGATTGCATTGCGCCTGCGGATGCAAATGCGGCGCAAAGCTGGGCAAAGCGGTATCCCCGGCGTACCAATGCGACCCACGTGTATGGACCTCGCGCCGGGCGCTCAGGGCGCGCAAGGTGGCGGCGCACACTGCGTCCAGGCCTTGCTGCCTGCGCACTTGCGCTTGAACGCTTGGGACCGGGTCCGCGCCCATGCTGGCTTTTTTAGGCGACGGGGAATAAATCGCGATCAAAGCAGCGCTGAAAGTATTCAGCCACCAAGGTGTGCTCGGCTTCGTCGCATTTATTCACATAAGTCAAGCGCAGCGCCGTCGCCAGGTCGCCGAAAATTTGCAGGTTTTCCGCCCAGCTAATGACGGTGCGCGGCGACATCAGCGCCGACACGTCGCCAGCGGCAAAGCCTTTGCGCGTCAGGTCCGCCAGCGCCACCATCTGCAAAAGCAGCGCTTGCTGCGCAGCCATGGCCGGCACGCGCGC
>CAMBFO010000093.1 GCA_945865675.1 Comamonas sp. lk | reverse complement strand
CGCACGTCCACAAAGTGGCCGTGGATGGCCGCCGCCGCCGCCATCGCCGGGCTGACCAGATGGGTACGACCACCGGCGCCCTGGCGGCCTTCGAAGTTGCGGTTGCTGGTGGAGGCGCAGCGCTCGCCAGGCTCCAGTCGGTCGGCGTTCATGGCCAGGCACATGGAGCAGCCGGGCTCGCGCCACTCAAAACCTGCCGCCTTAAAAATCTCGTGCAGGCCTTCGCGCTCGGCCTGTACTTTGACCAAGCCCGAGCCAGGCACCACCATCGCCAGCTTGATATTTTTGGCCACTTTTTGGCCTATGCGTTTCACCACCGCTGCCGCTTCACGCATGTCTTCAATGCGGCTGTTGGTGCAGGAGCCGATAAACACCTTGTCGACAAATAAATCGTTCAAGGCTTTTCCTGGCTGCAGCCCCATGTAAACCAAAGCTCGCTCAATGGCGTCGCGCTTGCTGGGGTCTTTTTCTTTGTCAGGATCGGGCACTGCGCCATTGATGTCCAGTACCATTTCAGGCGACGTACCCCAGGTCACTTGCGGCAGGATGTCCGCGGCCAGCAGTTCTAGTACGGCGTCAAAGCGCGCGTCTGCATCGGATTGCAGCGTTTTCCAGTAGGCCACGGCCTGTTCCCATTCCGCGCCACCCAAAAACTGGGCAGTTTTCGGGTCCGTTCCAGGCGCCAGCGGGCGACCCCTCACGTACTCGATGGTTTTTTCGTCCACCGCCACCAAGCCGGCGCGCGCACCGGCTTCGATCGCCATATTGCATAAGGTCATACGACCCTCCATGCTCAGCGCGCGGATGGCGCTACCTGCAAACTCGATGGTGTAGCCGGTACCGCCCGCTGTGCCTATGCGTCCAATAATGGCCAGAACAATGTCCTTACCGGTCACACCCTTGGGTACCGTGCCCTCTACTTTGATGAGCATGTTCTTCGCTTTTTTGGCCAACAGGGTTTGTGTGGCCATGACATGCTCGACTTCCGAGGTGCCTATGCCGTGGGCCAGCGCGCCGAAGGCGCCATGGGTAGAGGTGTGGCTATCGCCGCACACCACGGTCATGCCCGGTAGCGTCGCGCCCGACTCTGGGCCAATCACATGCACTATGCCTTGGCGCTTGGACAAAAAGGGAAAGAATGCTGCCGCGCCTGACTCTTTAATGTTGGCATCGAGCGTGGTAATTTGCTCTCTGCTAATCGGATCGGTGATGCCGTCATAGCCCCGTTCCCATCCAGTGGTGGGGGTGTTGTGGTCGGCCGTAGCAACAATGGAACTGACGCGCCAGACTTTACGGCCGGCTTGGCGCAGGCCTTCAAATGCCTGGGGGCTGGTGACTTCGTGTACCAGATGGCGGTCGATATAGAGGATGGCAGTGCCGTCTTCTTCGGTATGAACCACGTGTTCATCCCATATTTTGTCGTAGAGGGTGCGTCCCATCGGGCTGGTTCCTTGTTGGCGGTGGCGCATTTTATGCCGCCATGCCCTGTACCCAAGCCGGTGTGATGATTTATGGCAGCACAAAAAATTTGCCCCGCACAAGCGGGGCAAATAGCGGGGGTATTCAGGCGCTTAGCGTTTACTAATGTCCAGAACCGCGCGGGGTAAGGAGCCGGTGAACAATTGACGCGGACGACCGATTTTGTATTCCGGGTCGCCGATCATTTCATTGAGCTGGGCAATCCATCCGACCGTGCGGGCCAGGGCAAAGATGCCGGTGAACAACTTGACCGGTATGCCGATGGCACGCTGCACAATGCCAGAATAAAAATCTACATTGGGGTAGAGCTTGCGCGATACAAAGTACTCGTCTTCCAGTGCAATTTTTTCCAATGCCTTGGCAAGTTGGAACAAGGGGTCGTTTTCCAATCCCAGCGCAGCGAGCACTTCATTGCAGGTCTCTTGCATCAGCTTGGCACGCGGGTCGTAGTTTTTATAGACCCGGTGACCAAAGCCCATCAGCTTGACGCCGGAGTTTTTGTCTTTGACTTTTTCCATGAACTCGCCAACCTTGGACACGCCGCCTGAGGCCTGGATCTCCTCCAACATATTCAAGCAGGCCTCGTTGGCGCCACCGTGCGCGGGGCCCCAGAGGCAGGCTACACCGGCTGCAATGGCCGCAAACGGGTTGGTGCCGGACGAGCCGCACAAACGAACTGTCGAGGTGGATGCGTTTTGTTCATGGTCGGCGTGCAAGATGAAGATGCGGTCTAAAGCACGTTCGATGACCGGGTTGACGACATAGGGTTCACAGGGTGTCGCAAACATCATGTGCAAAAAGTTGCCAGCATAGCTTAGCTCGTTTTTGGGGTACATGAACGGCTGGCCGATGCTGTATTTGTAGGCCATGGCCACCAGAGTGGGTAGTTTGGCAATCAGGCGAATAGCAGAAATATCGCGATGGCCCGGGTTGTTGATGTCGGTGCTGTCATGGTAGAAGGCTGACAGCGCACCGACCAGCCCGGTCATGATGGCCATGGGGTGCGCGTCGCGGCGGAAACCGCGCAGGAAAAACTGCATTTGCTCATTGACCATGGTGTGTTGGGTGACACGTTTGGTAAATACAGCTTTGCCGGCTGCATCGGGCAGGTTGCCGTACAGCAGAAGGTGACAGGTCTCCATGAAGTCGCAGTTGGTGGCCAATTGCTCAATCGGGTAGCCGCGGTAGAGCAACTCGCCCTTATCACCGTCGATATAGGTGATGGCCGACTGGCAAGCCGCGGTGGATAAAAAACCTGGGTCGTAGGTAAACATACCGGTTTGTCCGTACAGCTTGCGGATGTCGATGACATCGGGCCCGACACTGCCGCTGTAAACCGGAAGTTCCACGCTGGGGCTGCCGTTGCTAAACGACATGGTCGCCTTGTTGTCTGCTAATTTCATCGCAACACCTTTCAATGCGTATTTCTTAATAAAGCCAAAACTTCTCTGCAATCCGAATCCATTGCATGGCCAGCTACTTGCGATTTGCGACCGAGCAGCAAATCCAGTAAATCGTTGTCGCTCAGGTCCATCAGATGGCCCAAGGCATCGGCTTGGCGTGCGCTTAGCGTATCGGCATACCGCGCGAAAAAACGCTCGATGAACAAATCATTTTCCAATAGGCCGCGTCTGCATCGCCAGCGCAGCTTGCTCAGCGCGCGCGCATCAATCGGTAGCTCAAGCGCTGCAGGCTGCATTCTTATACCGCCCGCATCACCATCATCTCTTTAATCTTGCCAATCGCCTTGGTCGGGTTCAGGCCCTTGGGACACACGTCCACACAATTCATAATGGTGTGGCAGCGGAACAAGCGGTAAGGATCTTCCAAATTGTCCAGCCGCTCGGCCGTGCCTTGGTCGCGGCTGTCGGCGATAAATCGGTAGGCCTGCAAGAGCCCGGCCGGACCCACAAATTTATCCGGGTTCCACCAGAAGCTCGGGCAACTGGTGGAGCAACTGGCGCACAAAATGCATTCGTACAAGCCGTTAAGTTCGTCGCGCTCTTGCGGGCTTTGCAAGCGCTCTTTTTCAGGCGGCATGTCCTCGTTGATGAGGTAGGGCTTGATCGAGTTGTATTGCTTGAAGAATTGCGTCATGTCCACGATCAGGTCACGGATCACCGGCAGGCCAGGCAGTGGCTTGAGCACAATCGTACCCGGTAGGGTGCGCATATTGGTTAGACAAGCTAGGCCGTTCTTGCCGTTGATGTTCATCGCGTCCGATCCGCACACGCCTTCGCGGCAGGAGCGGCGAAAAGAAATGGAGGGGTCCACCGCTTTGAGCTTCATCAGCGCATCGAGCAACATGCGTTCGGTGCCATCGAGTTCGACCTCGATATCCTGCATATAAGGCTTAGCGTCCTTGTCCGGGTCGTAGCGGTAAATGGAAAATTTGTGTTTTGACATGGGTAGGCGGCCTTATCGCTTTTAGAACGTGCGGGTTCGCAAGGGGATGCTCTCAACCGTCAGTGGCTTCATCTGCACCGGCTTGTAGCTGAGGCTGTTGTTGGCGCTGTGCCACAGCGAGTGCTTGTGCCAGTCGGTGTCGTTGCGACCGTTGGGGTGTTCGGGCGTGTCGCCATAATCGTTCACGGTATGCGCGCCCCGGCTTTCATGGCGGGCGGCGGCCGACACCATGGTGGCCTGTGCCGCCTCGATCAGGTTTTCGACTTCCAGTGCTTCGATGCGTGCAGTGTTGAAAATGCGCGACTTGTCTTTAAGGCCCATGTCTTGCGTACGTTGGCGCAGTTCCGCCACTTTGGCAACCCCTTCGTCCATGCTGGCCTGGGTGCGGAATACGCCGGCATGCTGTTGCATGGTGGTGCGTATGCTGTTAGCTACGTCTTGCGCGTACTCGCCGCCCGAGGCGCTGTCCAGGCGGTTTAGGCGTGAGAGCGTCAGATCGGCCGCATCTGCGGGCAGGGCCTTGTGCTCCACGCTTTCCTTATTGGTGGCCACGATATGGTTGCCCGCCGCGCGGCCAAAGACCAGCAAGTCCAGCAGTGAATTGGTGCCCAAGCGGTTGGCGCCGTGCACGCTCACACACGAGCATTCGCCCACGGCATACAAGCCGGGCACCGGCTGGCTGTGGTTGTTGGCGTCCTGAACGACCACCTGGCCATGGATATTGGTCGGAATGCCGCCCATTTGGTAATGGATGGTCGGGACCACCGGAATCGGCTCGCGCGTGATGTCCACATTAGCAAAGTTGTGCCCGATCTCCAGCACCGAGGGCAGGCGCTTCATGATGGTCCCAGCGCCCAGATGCGTCATGTCCAGATTGATGTAGTCTTTGTTCGGGCCGCAGCCACGGCCTTCTTTGATCTCTTGGTCCATGCAGCGCGACACATAGTCGCGGGGGGCCAGGTCTTTGTAATGCGGTGCATAGCGCTCCATAAAGCGCTCGCCATGCACATTGCGCAAAATTGCGCCTTCACCACGGCAACCCTCGGTCAGCAGCACACCGGCACCTGCGACACCGGTGGGGTGGAATTGCCAGAACTCCATGTCTTCCAAGGGAATACCGGCGCGGGCGGCCATACCCAGACCGTCGCCGGTATTGATAAAGGCATTCGTGGATGCGGCAAATATGCGTCCCGCGCCGCCGGTGGCCAACAGCGTGGTTTTGGTTTGCAATAGATGCACATCGCCGGTTTCCATCTCCAGCGCCGTCACTCCGACTACCGCGCCTTCGGCATCACGCACCAAATCCATGGCCAGCCATTCGACAAAAAAGCTGGTGCGGGCCTTGAGGTTTTGCTGGTACAGCGTGTGCAGCATGGCATGACCGGTGCGGTCCGCTGCGGCGCAGGCGCGCTCCACTGCCTTCTCGCCATAGTTGGCCGTGTGGCCGCCAAAAGGCCGCTGGTAAATCGTGCCGTCCGCATTGCGGTCAAAGGGCATACCCATGTGCTCCAGGTCATAAACGACTTTAGGCGCTTCGCGGCACATGAATTCAATCGCATCCTGGTCGCCCAGCCAGTCAGAACCCTTGACGGTGTCGTAAAAATGGTAGTGCCAGTTGTCCTCGTTCATATTGCCCAAGGAGGCGCCGATACCCCCTTGTGCTGCCACCGTATGCGAACGGGTAGGAAATACTTTGGAGAGCACGGCTACATTTAATCCGGCGCGCGCCAGTTGCAAGGAGGCGCGCATGCCTGAGCCGCCGGCGCCCACGATGACGACATCAAATTTACGTTTGGAAACTGTATAGGACATGAATTAGATTCTTTTTAAGTGGACTTCAGACGCGCCACAGCACCTGGATGGCCCAACCGGCACAGCCGACCAACCAGACGATAGAAAAAACTTGCAAGGCCAAGCGAATGCCGACCGGTTTGATGTAGTCCATCCAGATATCGCGCATGCCGACCCATACGTGGTACAGCAGGGCCAGGATGACGGTGAAGGTGAGGGTTTTCATCCACTGGGCGGAAAAAATACCCGCCCACAGGTCATAGCCTACCGGGCCGCGTGAAAAAACCAGGCGTAACACGATCAGCAGCGTAAAGAGCGCCATTAACAAAGCCGTCACGCGCTGGGCCAACCAATCGCGCAGCCCGTAATGCGCGCCGGTAACGATGCGTCTGGATCCGAAATTAACTGCCATATCGAGATTCCTTAATGAGGTCTGACTGCTGCTTAGTAAAGACCGAATAGCTTGGCGCCTAGCGCCAACGTCAAAGCCACGCTCAGAGTCAGCGTCACCGCCGCCGAAGACTTACCAAATTCTTTGCTTACCGCATGGCGCATATCCATCCACAAATGGCGCAGACCGGCGATCAGGTGGTGCAAAAACGCCCAAATCAAGGCCAGCGCCACCAACTTGACGCACCAACCGGGCAGAAGGCCCGCTCCCTGGTTAAAAACACTTTTGAAGCGTGCAAATGAAATTTCTGAGGAAATCGAGGTGTCAAACATCCAAATGATGAAGGGCATCAGCAAAAACATCAATGCGCCGCTGATACGGTGCAGGATAGAGACGACACCCGCCAGCGGCAGTCGGTAGCTGGGCAAATCCTTAAAAGCATGGATATTGCGAAATTCAGGCCGGGGGGCTGGTGCAGAAGGTACTGGCGCAGACATGGATGGTGGTTCCTGGGGTGAAGCGGGGCGCGAAGTTAGGGTTGCGGACTTCTTGGCTGGTAAATTCTATTGCACTGCACCAATCTGACAGTCGGCTTGCAGGCTTGAGTTTGCAGTGTATTTATTTCAGTTCAATTCATTGTGGTAGAAGTGTTTGTCCGTGAGGTAGAGGCCTTGGCGCAACTCCATGGGCGTGTCTTTATAGGTGTATGCCAGGCGCTCGACGCTGAGTAGCGGTGTCCCGGCAGGGACAGTCAGCAATTTGCACTGCTGCGCATCAGGGAGCACAGCGCGGATTTTTTCTTCGGCACGCACCATACGCACCCCGAACTCAGACTCAAACAAGGCGTACATCGGACCGCCATAGCTGCGCAAACGCTCAGCCGTCAGGCCTTTAAAGGGTCCGGCGGGCAACCACAGGTCTTCCAAAATAGTGGCTACACCGCCAAAGGCCAGTACCCGGCGCACTTGCAGCACCGCGTCGCCAGAACGGATAGACAGGCCCCGAGCGACGTCGGCGCTGGCGCGCAGGCGCTTACAGTCAATGATGGTGCGCTGCGCAGGTCCCTCTCGGGCCCGGTCACCGCTGGCGGGTACCAGTTTCAAAAAGCGGTACTGCACATGCTGCTCGGAATGGGTGGCGACAAAAGTGCCTTTGCCCTGGCGCCGCACCAGCAGGTTTTCCACCGCCAGTTCGTCAATCGCCTTGCGCACCGTCCCCTGGCTAACACGGTAGCGCGCGGCAAGCTCCAGTTCACTGGGAATGGCCGCGCCCGATTTCCACTCGCCCGATTGCAGGCTTTGCAGCAGCAAGCCTTTGATCTGCTGGTACAGCGGGCTAAAAGCCGGCGTGGCCGACGCAGGCGACAAAGCAGTGCCGAGCAGGGCGTCGGCGACTGTCTGCCCTGCGGGGGCATCGGTGCTGGAAGTGCGGGCCATTTGCATTGAGTGCTTCAACTGAGGGCAGGCAGAGTGCCTGCTACCGGCCGCGATCATATCTTATATAAGACATAAGACATCTTGATCCCAATGGCGAATCAGGGTAAACTCGTATCCGTAACGGCACGCGTTTGGCCGCGCAGAAAGCGCGCAAAGTAGTACGCGCTACCCCCACTTTTTTAACACTTCCTGGAGTTTTTATGAGCAAGAAGCCCGTCCGCGTTGCTGTCACTGGTGCCGCAGGCCAAATTGGATACGCCATTTTGTTCCGTATCGCCTCGGGAGAAATGCTGGGCAAGGACCAGCCGGTGCTGCTGAGTCTGCTGGAAGTCCCCATGGAAAAAGCCCAGCAAGCCTTGCAGGGCGTGATGATGGAATTGGAAGATTGCGCTTTCCCGCTACTCGTTGGTATGCAGGCGCATAGCGACCCGATGACGGCCTTCAAAGATGTGGATTACGCACTTTTGATCGGTTCGCGTCCGCGCGGCCCGGGTATGGAGCGCGCGGAGTTGCTGGCCGTCAATGCCGAAATCTTTACTGCGCAGGGCAAAGCGCTCAATGCCGTGGCCAGCCGCGATGTGCGCGTCCTGGTCGTGGGCAACCCCGCCAATACCAATGCCTATATTGCGATGAAAAGCGCACCCGACCTGCCACGCAAAAACTTCACCGCCATGCTGCGCTTGGACCACAACCGGGCGCTCAGCCAGTTGGCTGCCAAAACCGGTAAAGCGGTGGCCGATATCGAAAACATGGTCGTCTGGGGCAATCACTCGCCCACCATGTATGCGGACTACCGCTTTGCCAAAGTGGCCGGCCATAGCGTCAAGGACATGATCAATGACCATGACTGGAACGCCAACACCTTTTTGCCCACCGTGGGCAAGCGCGGCGCAGCCATCATCGCCGCACGCGGTGTGTCTTCTGCCGCCTCAGCCGCCAATGCCGCCATCGACCACATGCGCGACTGGGCGCTAGGCACCCAGGGCAAATGGGTCACCATGGGTATCGCCTCGGACGGGCAATATGGAATTCCTAAAGACACCATGTTTGGTTTTGCCGTGACGTGTGATGGCGGCAACTACCAAGTAGTGCAAGACCTGCCGGTCGATGCCTTCAGCCAGGAATGCATCAACAAAACGCTCAAAGAATTGCAGGACGAGCAAGCCGGCGTGGCTCATTTGCTGTAATCCACCGGCGCGCTGGCGCGCCCATGGTGGTGCGCCCAGGCGCCTGAATGGACTATGTCCCACCCCCGTCACATCCTCTTAGGTCCGCAGGCTAGCGTGCATGCTTTGCCGGTGTGTGACCACTACAGTGGGGTGCCGGCGCGTATGCGCAAAAGTTTGCAATTGCAAGCGCAGCTGGCACAGGAAATGGGGGTGTCCATTTTTGATGTGACATTGGACTGCGAAGACGGCGCCGCTATCGGGGCTGAGTTGGAGCAGGCCCGTAGCGTTACCGCTTTATTGCACGAATTTCAAAGTCCGGGCCCGGCGCAAGGCGCCAAGGTCCGCATCGGCGTGCGGCTGCACCCGGTCGATCACCCGGCTTTTGCATTGGATGTGCAAACCATCGTGGGTAGCGCTGCTGGGCAACTCGCCTTTGTCATGCTGCCCAAAGTGGAGTCCAGGTCACAAGTAGACCAAGCGATTTCCCGGATTGACCCGCAGGCCGGGGACATCTGCCTACCCATCCACGTACTGATCGAATCGCCCGCAGCGTTGCACCAGGTTTTTTCCATCGCTGCGCACCCGCGTGTGCAATCCATGAGTTTTGGTTTGATGGATTTTGTGTCCGCCCATGGCGGCGCCATACCGGCCTCGGCCATGGCGCTGGGGGGGTCGGGCGCTGCTTTAGACCAGTTTCACCACCCATTGGTGTTGCGCGCAAAAATGGAAATTGCCAGTGCCTGCCACGCGCATGGCAAAGTGCCTTCGCATTGCGTGGTGACAGAATTACGCGATACCGCGGCGATTGAAGCGGCGGCGCGTCAGGCGGCGCAGGCGTTTGGTTTCACGCGCATGTGGAGCATCCACCCGGACCAGATACGCCCCATCTTGCGCGGCTTTGCCCCCACCGGTGATGAGGTGGAGCAAGCCGCTGCCATAGTGCTTGCGGCCGCGGCGCAGGATTGGGCTCCGATCGCAGTCCAGGGCCAGTTACACGACCGTGCCAGCTACCGTTATTTTTGGCAGGTGCTTGAACGCGCCCACCGCACCGCAGTGGTTTTGCCGCTTGCGGTGCG
>CAMBFO010000092.1 GCA_945865675.1 Comamonas sp. lk | reverse complement strand
CGCCAGTGGCCCAGGCGGGTGATTTCAAAGCGCCCGGCCATGCTCTCACTCAGGCCACGGGCAATCAGCAGCGGGGCCGAACCGAGGATGACCACGCGCACATCGCGCCCGGCGGCGGTGTCTTCGTCCCACAAGCGTTTGACTTCTTCGGTCCATTGGGACACTTTTTGAATCTCGTCCAGCACCAGAACGCAACTGCCCGCCTGCGCGGCCAGGGTACGGGCCACCCGCCATTGGGTGCCTAGCCAGATTTGGCCTTGCAGGCCGGGGCCGTCGGCGCTGGCGCTGTGCTGAGCTAATGGGGCAGTCGTGGGGCCGGTGGCGATCCCGGCCTGCGCATCGCGCTGCAAGTGCTCCAGCGCCTGGCGCACCAGCGTGGTTTTGCCCACTTGGCGCGGACCGGCCACCACTTGTAAAAACCGTCGAGGCTCTTTGAGCCGAGCCACCAGAGGGAAAAGTGCTTCGCGTTCGATGGACATCGTGTATTTGCTCAGTACATTGAGTAATTTATCTCATTGTATTGAGTAAATTCATTTACGTCAAAAAATACCAATCAAATCAATGCCTTAGCGTACTGGTTACGGCTTGATCCCCGCCCATCATTGGGGACTTCAGGGGCACAGCACCTTTAAGCCAGGCGCTCCAGTTGCCCTCGCACCTTGTCCAAAGTACTTTCAAAATCCGCCATCCGTTGCCGCTCTTGGGTAATCACCGCAGGCGGTGCTTTCGCCACGAAGGCTTCATTGGACAGTTTGCCCTGGGCCTTGGATATTTCGCCTTCCAGGCGGGCGATTTCTTTGGACAGGCGCACTTTTTCTGCGGCTACGTCCACCTCGATAAACAAGCACAGGCGTATTTCGCCCACCACGGCCACGGGCGCGGCTTGTGCTGCGCTTTGCCAGGCGGCTTCGTCGTCAAACACTTTCACATCGCTGAGCTTGGCTAGCGCTTGCAAGCCTTTGGCATTGGCGCGCATAAAGTCGGCATTGCCCAGCGCGAACAGCGGCATTTTGGTGGCCGGAGACACATTCATCTCGCCGCGCAAATTACGGCAGGCATCAACCAGGGCTTTGAGCTGGTTGACATTGGCAATGGCTTGCAGGTCCACCTTGTTCAGTTGCGCCTCGGGGTAGCGCGCAATGCTGACTGAAGGCCCGGCCAGACCGGCCACGGGTGCGACTTTTTGCCAGAGTTCTTCGGTGATAAACGGAATGACCGGATGCGCTAGGCGCAAGATGGCCTCCAGGGTGCGAATCAGCGTGCGCCGGGTTGCGCGCTGCTGGGCTGCGTCGCCATTTTGTATTTGCACTTTGGCAATTTCCAGGTACCAGTCGCAGTATTCGTTCCACACGAATTCATAGATGGAAGTGGCTACATTGTCCAGCCGGTATTCGGTAAAGCCTTTGGCCACCTCGTCTTCAGTTTGCTGCAGCACCGAGCTGATCCAGCGGTCGGCCTGGCTGAATTTCAGGTACAGGTAGAAAGGCCCGGCCGGAATATCTTGCCCATCTGCACCCACGCGCGGGGGCGTGCATTGCTCTTTGGTGTGTTCTTGCAAACCGCAGTCCTGGCCTTCGCAATTCATAAGCACAAAGCGCGTGGCGTTCCACAGTTTGTTGCAAAAGTTGCGATAGCCTTCGCAGCGTTTGCTGTCAAAGTTGATGTTGCGGCCTAGGCTGGCCAAGGCGGCGAAGGTAAAACGTAATGCGTCTGCGCCGTAGGGCGGGATGCCATCGGGGAATTCTTTTTCCGTGTTTTTGCGCACTTGCGGCGCGGTCTCGGGTTTGCGCAAGCCCTGGCTGCGTTTGTCCAATAAAGGCGCCAACGCGATGCCGTCGATCAGGTCCACCGGGTCGAGCACATTGCCTTCGGATTTGCTCATTTTTTTGCCTTGGGCATCGCGCACCAGGCCGTGGATGTACACGTCTTTGAAGGGCACGCGGCCGGTGAAGTGCGTGGTCATCATGATCATGCGGGCGACCCAGAAGAAGATGATGTCGTAGCCGGTGACCAATACGCTGCTGGGGAGGTAGAGGTCGTAGTCATTCGCGGTGTTTTCGCTGTCGCCGCTGGCCAGGGCGCCGGGACCGGTCTTGCTCCTTCTCGCGTTGCTCGAAATGTCGCTGCGCCCGGCCCCGGCGCCCTCGCCAGCTACTGGAGCGCTATCAGGCCAGCCCATGGTGCTAAAGGGGACGAGGGCGCTGGAGTACCAAGTGTCTAGGACGTCTTCGTCGCGACGCAGGGGGCCGTGGTAACCGGCTGCTTGGGCTTTGGCAAGCGCCGCCTCCTGCGTGGTGGCCACAATGAGATTTGCGCCATCGACCAAGGTGCCATCGGTGTACCAGGCAGGTATCTGGTGACCCCACCACAGTTGGCGGCTAATACACCAGTCTTGGATGTTGTTCATCCATTGGTTATAGGTATTGACCCAGTTTTCGGGCACAAATTTCACTTCGCCCGACTGCACAGCGTCAATCGCTTTTTGCGCGATACTTTTTCCGGTGGGGTCTTTGTCGCTGACCTTGTTCATGGCCACAAACCACTGGTCGGTCAGCATAGGTTCGACGACTTGGCCGGTACGGGCGCAAATCGGAAGCATCATTTTGTGCGGCTTGATTTCCAGCATCAAACCTTGGGCTTCCAGATCGCGGTTTACTGCCTTGCGCGCCTCAAAGCGGTCCAGGCCTTGGTAGGCCGGTGGACCGTTTTCGTTGACTTTGGCATCCAGGGTAAAGATGGTGATGAGCGGCAGATCGTGCCTTTGCGCGCAGGCGTAGTCATTGAAGTCGTGCGCGCCGGTGATCTTGACGCAGCCCGACCCAAAAGCGCGGTCTACAAAGTCGTCGGCGATGATGGGAATTTGCCGGTTGCACAAGGGCAGGTCGACCAGCTTGCCAACCAGGTGTTGGTAGCGCTCGTCCTCGGGGTGCACTGCCAGCGCGCCATCGGCCATCATGGTTTCGGGGCGGGTGGTGGCAATCGTCATGCCTTTTTGCGGCACGCCGTCAATCAGTTGCGGGCCGTCGGCAAAGGGGTAGCAGATGTAGTGCATCTTGCCTTCGGACTCGGTGGCTTCGACTTCCAGGTCAGAGACTGCGCTCCCGAGCACCGGGTCCCAGTTGACCAAGCGCTTGCCCCGGTAAATCAGGCCTTGTTCGTACAGGCGCACAAAGGTTTCGGTCACCACGCCCGAAAGCTTGGCGTCCATGGTGAAGTACTCGCGGCTCCAGTCCACGCTGTCGCCCATGCGGCGCATCTGGCGGGTTATGGTGTTGCCCGATTCTTCTTTCCACTCCCACACCTTGGCGATAAAGTTTTTGCGCGCCTCGGGTGGTGTGGCGCCCATGGAATGGCGGCTGATGCCCTTGTCTTGCAGTTGGCGCTCCACCACGATTTGGGTGGCGATACCCGCATGGTCGGTACCCGGCACCCAGGCGGTGTTACAGCCGCGCATACGGTGGTAGCGCGTCAGGCTGTCCATGATGGTTTGGTTAAACGCATGGCCCATGTGCAGCGTACCGGTCACATTGGGTGGTGGTAGCTGAATCGCAAAAGACGGCTGGCTGGCGTCTGCCTGGCCGCTGCCGCGGACGCCCGCCAAGCCGTAACCGCGTTTTTCCCACTCGGGACCCCAATGCGCCTCTAGGGCGGCAGGCTCAAAAGACTTGGACAGGGATTGCAATCCGGGCTGGTCAGGAGATGGTGTGGACATGGGGCTTTGGTGTGGGTGGCAGCCGCCGCAGGGCGGTGCTGCATGGGAAAGAGCTTCAATTTTACAGAGGAGCCTGCCGACGGCGGTCGGGGCCAGATACGGCTGCGGGTGCGGGTGCTGGCTTGGCCGCTTGGCAGTTACCATCGCGCCCATGGAAAACCTGCCAACACAGCCGTCCGCCTTTCGCAAACTGCCCGCGCGCTATGCCGTAATAGTTTTACCCTTGCTTCTTTCCTGCATCATGACCTGCTTGATTTCAGGAATCAGTACCTTGCGCGGCGTGGGCTTTGCGCCTGGCGTGCTGCACCTATGGCTAGGCTCCTGGGGCTTGTCCTGGTTGATCGCCTTCCCGACCTTGTTGGCGGTGTTGCCGCTAGTGCGCCGCTTGACCGCTGCCGTGGTTGAAATGCCCCCATAAACAAGCAGCGCTGCCGCGCTTGCGGCGACAATCAGGCTTTGCCTTTCGCACCTCTCTAAGACCATGCTGTTTGTTCTCTCGCCCGCCAAGTCCCTGGATTACGAAACGCCGCTCAAGGTGCAGACGCATTCGGCGCCCTTGTTTGTGAAACAGTCGCAATCCCTGATCAAGGTCTTGCGCCAATACACCCCACCGCAAATTTCCGAGTTAATGGATTTGAGCGACGCGCTGTCCGGACTGAACGTGGCCCGTTACAAGGCTTGGTCGCCGCGCGCGACCGAAAAAAATGCCCGCCAAGCGCTGCTGGCCTTTAATGGTGATGTCTATGACGGCCTGGACGCTCGCGCCATGGATGAGGAGGCGCTGGCCTGGGCGCAAGCGCATGTGTGCGTGCTCAGCGGTTTGTACGGCGTGCTGCGGCCTTTGGACCTGATGCAGCCCTACCGCCTTGAAATGGGAACACGCTTGCCCACCGAGCAAGGGGCTGATCTGTACCAGTTTTGGGGCCGCCGCATTACGGATTACCTCAATGAACGCCTGCAAGATGATGCTGAGCCGGTGCTGGTGAACCTGGCCTCGCAAGAGTATTTCAAATCCGTCAAGCCCAAGTTGCTTAAAGCGCGGGTGATTGAATGTGTGTTTGAAGACTATAAAAACGGGGTGTACAAAATTATCAGTTTCAACGCCAAACGCGCGCGCGGCGCCATGATGCGTTTTGCAATCGAGCAGCGCATGGATAGGGCTGAGCAACTGCGGGACTTCACCGGCGATGGCTACAAGCTGGCCGCTAAGGTGTCCACGCGCGAACGCCTAGTTTTTCGCCGCAAACTGGCAGGCGCCTAAAGCGCTATGAACACTACATCCGCCCCGGCCAAGCCCGAGCAATCGCCACTGGGCAAAGCCTCTAGCTATATAGACCAGTACGACGCCAGCCTTTTATTTCCGCTGCCGCGTGCGGATAAGCGTAGCGAATTGGGTATCGCCGGTGATCCTCCATTTTTTGGCGCTGATATGTGGACGGCGTTTGAGCTGAGCTGGCTCAATCCGCGCGGCAAGCCCCAACTGGCGCTAGCGCATTTCACCGTGCCTTGCGAGAGCCCCAACATCGTGGAGAGCAAGTCCTTCAAGCTCTACCTCAATAGCTTTAACAACACCGTGTTTGCCGACAGCGAGGCGGTGCTGGCCTGCATGCGCAAAGACGTATCCGAGGCCTTGTGGCGTGGCGCGCCGGTGCAGGGCACGGTGGGCCTGCGCCTGATAGCGCCCGAACTGTTTGACCGCGAACCGATTTACGAATTAGACGGCTTAAGCCTGGACCGGCTGGACATTGAATGCAGCCGCTACAACCCAGCGCCGGATTTGCTGCGCGTAACGCACGGCGAGGCGCCGGTCAGCGAAGTCTTGGTGAGCAATCTGCTGAAAAGCAATTGCCTAGTCACTGGCCAGCCCGATTGGGGTAGTGTGCAAATCAGCTATACCGGCGACGCGATAGACCAGGAAGGCTTGCTCCAATACTTGGTGAGCTTTCGCAACCACAACGAGTTTCATGAGCAGTGCGTGGAGCGCATCTTTATGGACATTTGGACGCGCTGCAAACCGATCAAGTTATCGGTTTATGCCCGCTACACCCGACGCGGTGGCCTGGACATCAACCCCTTTCGCACCAGCCATCCGCAAAAGCCCCCGGCCAATACGCGCACGGCGCGGCAGTAAGCGGGCTCAGGCCAAATCGGTGAAGGACTTGAGTTCTGCCAGGTCCGGGTAGTTACCGGTGCGTTTGCCTTGAAACGCGGTCACGGCTTCACCCACATGGCGGTTGCTCCAGATGGCCGCTTGCAGCCAGCCCATTTGCTTGAGTGCTTCATCCACGGTGTGGTCGCGCGCATAGTGCACCGCTTGCTTGGTGCCCCAGATGGCAACGGGTGGTTTGGATGCAATCTCGCCGGCGCATTGCAAGGCCGCTTGCACCGTTTGTTCGTGGGTGTCAAACACCGCGTTGAGCAGGCCATAGCCCAGCGCTTTGTCAGCGCCCATGCGCCTGCCGGTGTAGGCCAGTTCTTTGACCACGGCCAGAGGCACTAGTTTGGGCAGGCGCTGCAAGGTGCCAACATCGGCCACCATGCCGATATTGATCTCCTGGATGCAGAAAAACGCGTCTTTGCTGCCATAGCGAATGCAGCAGGCGGTCACCATATCCACCGCGCCACCAATGACGCCGCCCTGCAATGCGGCAATAACCGGAATGCGCAGCGTCTCCAGCTTGGTGAAGGTCGCCTGCATAGCGCTCAAACTATCAAAAATCGCGGCCCGGCCTTCGGGCGACTGGTCGTCCATCTGCACAGAGCCTGCGAAAGCGTCCAGGGCCATGCCGGCGCTGAAATGCTTACCGGTGCTGCTGATAACCAGGGCGCGGGCGGCATTGTTTTTGTGCAAGTCGGTGAGCACGGTATCCAACTCACCCCAAAAGCGTGGCCCCATGGTGTTGAGCGCCTCGGCGCGGTTGAGTACCAAATGGGCGATGTGGTTTTCAGTCGTCAGGGAAAAGCAATGCATTGCGCTCATGGGGGGTCTCCGTTTCGGTGGGTAGTAGCTTAGCGTCCTCGGCGCGCAGCAGCGAGCCTACCCTGACACCCAGGAGACGCAAGCGCTTTTGCAGCGGCGCGCGCTTGAGGCACAGCCCCGCTGCGCGGCGGATTTCTATGGGGTCGGCGGTGTAGTTAGGCAGGCTGTGGTCGCGCGTGGCGATTTGGAAATCGGCGTAGCGCAGTTTGATACCTATCGTCCGGCCGACATAGCCTTTTCGCTGCAAGTCAGCGGCGACTTGTTCGCACAAGCGGGTGAACACCGCGCCTAACTCGGCACGGTCGTGCACCGCATCCAAATCCCGGTCGAAAGTCGTTTCGCGGCTCATGCTGACCGGCTCGCTTTCAGTGACTACCGCTCGGCTGTCGCGGCCCCAGGCGGCCTCATGCAGCCAGGCACCCGTTTTATTGCCAAAGGTTTGTACGAGCCATACCGGGTCCCGCTGCGCCAACTGGCCAATCGTTTCAATGCCGTGGCTTTTGAGTTTGGCATCGGCTTTGGGACCAATCCCGTTGATCTTGCGGCAGGCCAGCGGCCAGACCAAGGGCTGCAAGTCTTCTTCCATGACGATGGAAATGCCATTGGGTTTATTGAATTCGCTGGCCATCTTGGCCAGCAGCTTGTTGGGTGCGACGCCGACCGAGCAGGTCAGGCCGGTGTCTTCAAAAATCGCCTTCTGTATCAAGCGCGCCAGAACGCGACCGGCTTCGCGCTGGCCGCCGGGTACGCCCGTGAAATCGATATACACCTCATCGACCCCCCGGTTTTCCATCAGCGGCGCAATCTCGGTAATGATGGTTTTAAAGCGCTGCGAATAATGCCGGTATTGCGTAAAGTCCACCGGCAGCAGCACGGCCTGCGGGCAAAGCTTGGCCGCCTTCATCAAGCCCATGGCCGAGCCCACGCCAAACTGGCGGGCGGCATAGGTAGCCGTCGTGATAACGCCGCGGCCGGTGTAGTCGCGCAGCAGCGGAAACTCGGAGACCGGGATTTCATGCAAAGCGCGGCTGGTATCGCCCAGCATCAGGTCTTCGTCTATCTTGCGGCGCCCGCCACCAATGACCACGGGCAAACCCTTGAGCTGCGGGTAGCGCAGTAACTCCACCGACGCATAAAACGCGTCCATGTCCAGGTGGGCAATGCGGCGCAGCGTCACAGGTGCGGCGACGGGCGTATCAGTTAGGCCTTAGGGTTGCGCGCTAGGGAAAGTACCCGGCAGCAAAATTGATTTATCGACGTTTTGCAAATCGGTGTGGCCGCAAAAAGCCATGGTGATGTCCAGCTCTTTGTGCAGGATTTGCAGGGCTTTGGTCACGCCGGCCTCGCCCATGGCACCTAGGCCATAGACCATCGCACGGCCGATTAGGGTGCCGCGTGCACCCAGGGCCCAGGCCTTGAGAACGTCTTGCCCGCTGCGGATGCCGCCGTCCATCCAGACTTCGATCTGGTCGCCCACCGCCTCGACAATGGCCGGCAGCGCCTCAATGCTGGACTGCGCGCCGTCCAACTGACGCCCGCCGTGGTTGCTGACCACGATGGCGTCGGCGCCGCTCAGGACTGCCAGCTTGGCGTCCTCTACGTCTTGTATGCCTTTGAGGATGAGTTTGCCGCCCCATTGCGCTTTCACCCAGGCCACATCGGCCCAGGACAGGCGCGGGTCAAACTGTTCATTGGTCCAGGCTGCCAGCGACTTCATATCGCTGACCGCTTTGACGTGGCCCACCAGGTTGCCAAAGCTATGGCGGCGCGTGCCGGCCATGCCTAGGCACCAGCGCGGTTTGGTCAGCAGGTTGAGGATGGTGGACAGCGTCGGCTTGGGCGGCGCGGTCAGGCCGTTCTTCAAGTCTTTGTGGCGCTGGCCTATCACTTGCAAATCCAGGGTCAGCACCAGCGCGTCGCAACCGGCTTTGCGGGTGCGCTCGATCATATTCACCATGGCCTGGCGGTCGCGCATCATGTAGAGCTGAAACCAGAAAGGGCGGGTAGTGTTGGCCGCGACGTCTTCGATGGAGCAAATGCTCATGGTCGACAGCATGAAGGGAATCCCGAACTTTTCGGCTGCGCGCGCGGCTTTGATTTCGCCATCGGCACATTGCATGCCGGTCAGGCCCACCGGCGCAATCGCTACCGGCATCTTCACATCCACACCCACCATGCGGGTGGCCGTGCTACGGTTTTCCATGTTCACGGCCACGCGCTGGCGAAGCTTGATTTTTTGAAAATCCTCGCTATTGGCGCGGTAGGTGCCCTCGGTCCAGCTGCCGGAGTCGGCATAGTCATAAAACATGCGCGGCACCCGCTTTTGGGCCAGAACGCGCAGGTCTTCGATGTTGGTGATTACAGGCATGGTGTGGTCGCATTGAAGCAGTGCAAGCTGCGATAGTAAGGCCGAGCGCCAACTTGCACTGTGAAAACTGACTTGGCAGGGTTGAAATTATTTGCCTGGCGAGCGGTGCTCGCCCAGTGGCCACAAATTTTGCAAGGCCCCGCCAGTAGCCAACCGCGCAAGCTTGGAATAGGGCGAAAAAAAGCCGTTCTCCCAACGGGGAACGGCTGATGGCGCTAGTCAAAGCGACTGAGCGCTCGGTAACAAGACTTAGCTTGTGGTGCCCGGGGCCGGAATCGAACCGGCACGCCTTGCGGCGGGGGATTTTGAGTCCCCTGCGTCTACCAATTTCACCACCCGGGCAGTGTGCAGCGAAGCGTCGGATTATGGCACAGGCGTTTGCGCATCGCTTGCCTGGTGCCTAATGCTAACCGGGCCTGTTTCATATTAATGCGCGCCCACCGCTTAATTTGAGTTTCGGTTGTCCTGGCCAAACTTCGAAGCTAAGCTGGGGTGAATCGCCCCGGGTTTCGAGGAGGCCCGTTGGTTTAAGTCATTCCACTGTGGCGGTTTGACTGCTAAGTTGCCGATAGTAATTGTCTTCAGCTTCGGCAGGGGGAATATACCCAATTGGCTCCAAGAGTCTGTGGTGGTTAAACCAAGACACCCATTCCAACGTGGCTAGCTCCAGTGACTCCTTGGTTTTCCAGGGT
>CAMBFO010000091.1 GCA_945865675.1 Comamonas sp. lk | reverse complement strand
AGCGCCACCAGCGACATGCAGCCGATGTAGGGGAACATAAAACGCGTCATCCAGACCGCTGCATCAAAACCGGCTTGCGGCAGGCCGCTGGCCATGGCCCAGACCATCCAGGGCGCGAGCAAGACACCTGCCACACACACCAGCACCATGGCCCAGGCTAACAAGGTGGCCACCTGGTCGATCAATACTTTGGTGGCGGCGTCACCATCTTGGGCTTTGCTGGCGGCCAGCACCGGCACAAACGCCTGGCTAAAGGCGCCCTCGGCAAACATGCGGCGAAACAGATTGGGGATACGAAAGGCGACGTTAAACGCATCGGTCTGGGCACTGGCGCCAAACAGTGCGGCCATGAGGGTTTCGCGCAGCAAGCCCGTGACGCGCGAGGCCAATGTCCACAGGGACACGGTTGAGGCGGACTTAAGGAGGCTCACAGCGGGAGTTTAGCCGCTACCCCCCGCAAGGCTATAATGGTGGGCTTTGCTGGCAACATCCACAGACACAAGGACACACACATATGGCATCCGGAAAACCCAAGAAAAAGAACCCGCGCTTAGCGTCGGGCCGCAAGCGCGTCCGCCAGGACGTCAAAATCAATGCAGCCAATACCTCGCTGCGCTCCAAATACCGCACTGCGGTGAAGAACGTTGAAAAAGCCGTTCTCGCCGGTGACAAAACCAAAGCAGCCGAGTTGTTTGGCAAGATGCAAGCGGTGGTGGACACCATCGCTGACAAAGGCATTTTCCACAAGAACAAAGCCGCCCGCGATAAGAGCCGTTTGGCTACCAAGGTGAAAACCTTGGCCCTCGCCGCCTGATTATTCAGGTGCACCGCCCGAATCCTCTCTCAGGATTCGCCGTTTGAATTGGGTGCGCTGCCAGCAAAGCAAGAAGCCGTCGCAAGACGGCTTTTTTGTGGGCGCAACCGAGCTAAGCGGCAGCGCTGCCTTGCTCAGCGCGGCCGCACCATGCGGAAAAGCTGCTCTGGACCGATGCTGAAGTAGTCCGACGGGCCACCGCCGCGCAATATCGGGCGGGCAGAAGCCGTGTCATAGATGCCATCGCGGATGTGGGCGCTGGCGATATGCACTTTGACCACTTCGCCAAACACCATCCAGGTGTTGAGTTCCTCACCAAGCGCCGAGCGCAAGGGCATGGATTGGCTGACTTTGCATTCGAAGCTGACCGGGCTTTGGCCCACGCGCGGCGCCTTGACCAGGTCGCAGGCGAGCGGGGTCAAGCCCGCCAAAGCGAACTCGTCCACCTCAGGGGCTACATGGGCACAAGTCTGGTTCATGGCCTCGGCCAGGTCCTGGGTGGCTAGGTTCCAGACGAATTCGCCGGTTTCTATGGCGTTACGCACCGTGTCTTTGTAGCCCAGGCTGCTAAAGCCAATAAGGGGCGGCACATAATTAAATGCGTTAAAAAAGCTATAGGGTGCCAGATTCAAAACGCCGTTATCGCTGCGCGTAGAAATCCAGCCAATCGGACGCGGGCCGACGATGGCGTTAAACGGGTCATGCGCCAGGCCATGGCCCAGGCGCGGTTCGTAGGAATGGATGGGATGTGTCATGCGCGCCATGGTAGCGCCATGCACAGGCCCCATCAGCGGCTATTTGGTCAGTTCTGGCGGTGCGCCTTCGCTGGTTTGCAAGTCGTTGTCGCGTGCAAAATTGAGGCAAAAGTCCCAGGCCATGACATCGTACTCGCGCAGATCACCATGGATGATGACGCATTTGGTATCGCCGATGCTGGTCGGTATGCACCAGGGCGAATAGCCCAAATGGCTGCCCGGTTGCGGGCCGCCGGGCCGGAACTGGCTCATCACACCTGCTAACCGCTCGGCCCAGTCGCTAGGGCGAAACGCCCTGCCCTGGCGCGTCAGGCCCAGGATGTAAATTTCTTTGGCGAGGGTGGTAGCCATGTGCTCGGGAAAGGCCGCTGGGAGGGTGACATGCGGCAATTTTGCATTGCTGCCGATCGCGGGCTTGTTGCACCGCGCGCTGCAGTTTACCTGTTGCCCATGTGGATCAAATTACACAATATGAACAATTGCAGGCCTTCGCCACCAAATGGCGCAGACTCTAAAATCCACGTTCGACGGCCCAACTCGCGTTGGGCTGACTGCTTTGTAGAACCGCACTTTTGCATTTTTTCCCACGGAGTGAGCCCATGACCGCCCCCGCGCCCGACCACGCTGCCGCATCCCCGCATGTGATGACGACCTATGGCCGCCTGCCCTTGGCCCTGTCGCATGGCCAAGGCTGCAAAGTCTGGGATACCGAAGGCAGGGAGTACCTGGACGCGCTGGGCGGTATTGCTGTCAACACCTTGGGCCATAACCATCCGGACTTGGTGGCTGCCTTGCAAGACCAGGTGACCAAGCTGATTCATACCTCCAATTACTACCACGTGCCTTTGCAGGAAGCGCTGGCGGCCAAGCTGGTGGAACTGTCCGGTATGGAAAACGTTTTTTTCTGCTCCAGCGGCCTGGAGGCCAATGAGGCAGCGCTGAAACTGGCGCGCAAATTCGGCCATGACAAGGGCATCCACAACCCGCAAATCGTAGTCTTTGACAAAGCCTTTCATGGCCGCAGCATTGCGACCCTGAGCGCCACCGGTAATCCCAAAGTACAAGCCGGCTTTGGCCCACTGGTGGAGGGATTTATTCGGGTGCCCTTAAACCATATCGAAGCCTTGAAAGCGGCGACCCAAGACAATAGCGACGTGGTGGCGGTATTTGTGGAGGCGATTCAGGGCGAAGGAGGGGTCAAGCCCCTGCACATGGACTGTTTGCGCGATTTGCGCGCCCTGTGTGATGCGCGCGACTGGTTGCTGATGATTGATGAAGTGCAGTGCGGCATGGGGCGCACCGGCAAGTGGTTTGCGCACCAATGGGCCGGTATCGTGCCCGATGTGATGCCGCTGGCCAAAGGCTTGGGTTCGGGCGTACCAGTAGGCGCGATTGTGGCGGGGCCGCGCGCAGCCAAAGTGTTGGGCATTGGTAACCACGGCAGCACTTTTGGTGGTAACCCGCTGGCCATGCGCGCTGGGCTGGAAACCATACGCGTGATGGAGCGCGACGGCCTGCTGGCCAATGCCGAGCGCGTGGGGGCCCAGCTCAAAGCGGCGCTGACCGGTGGCCTGGCAAAGGAGTTGGCAGCCGGCACGGTCAAAGACATTCGCGGCCAGGGCTTGATGCTGGGCATTGAGCTGTCCAAACCTTGCGGTGCGCTGATGCAACAAGCCGCGGACCAAGGCCTGCTCATCAGCGTGACGGCCGACAGCGTGGTACGCCTGGTACCTTCGCTGGTATTGACGGCCGCCGAGGCCGAGCAAATTGCCGCTATTTTGTGCCCGCTGATCACTGCGTTTTTGGCAGCCTGAACGCCCACTTTTTGCGCCCAGCCTACTTTTTGGTACCCATCGATGCAACATTACCTGCAATTTAAAGACTTCAGCGCTGATGAATACGCCTATTTGTTTGCGCGTGCAGCGCTGATCAAGAAGAAATTCAAGGCCTATGAAAAACACCACACCCTGGTGGACCGCACGCTGGCCATGATTTTTGAGAAAGCCTCTACCCGCACGCGCGTGAGCTTTGAAGCCGGTATGTACCAACTGGGCGGCAGCGTGGTGCACCTGACCACCGGCGACAGTCAGCTTGGGCGGGCCGAGCCGATTGAGGACAGCGCAAAAGTCATCAGCCGCATGACCGATCTGGTGATGATCCGCACCTATGAGCAAACCAAGATCGAACGATTTGCAGCCAACTCACGCGTGCCTGTGATTAATGGGCTGACCAATGAGTTCCACCCCTGCCAGGTGCTGGCCGACATCTTTACCTATATCGAACACCGTGGCTCCATCGCCGGCAAAACCGTGGCTTGGGTGGGCGATGGCAACAACATGGCCAATACCTGGTTGCAGGCGGCCGATTTATTGGGCTTTACCGTGCATGTGAGCACGCCTTCTGGCTATGAGGTCAAGCAGTCGGTAGCCGGCTTGCGCTCAGCGAACAGTTACCGCGTGTTCGACGACCCGCTGCAAGCCTGCCAGGGTGCACACCTGGTGACCACCGATGTCTGGACCAGTATGGGCTACGAAGCGGAAAACGAGGCGCGACGCGCCGCGTTTGCCTCTTGGTGTGTCAACCGCGCCATGATGGCTGCCGCCGCACCAGACGCACTGTTTATGCACTGCCTGCCGGCGCACCGGGGCGAAGAGGTGGAAGCCGAAGTCATCGACGGCCCGCAAAGCGTGGTGTGGGACGAAGCGGAAAACCGCATGCATGCGCAAAAAGCGCTGATGGAGTATTTGCTGCTGGGGCGGCAAAGTTGAGTAAGTCTTCAGACCATGGCTAGTGGGCTGGCGGGGGTGCGGCCTTTTTTTCTTCCTTGATGGTCTGTTTGATCTTGCTCTTAATCGGTGTAGGGCACTTGCCGATTGCCGAGTTGCTATAAACCTGGAACATCTTGGAGTGGTCGGGGTCGCGGCAGATGTAGAGGCAAATAAATTGGCCTTTTTCAGGTGCGATGTCTTTCGAATCAAAGTCGCAGACGGCATCAATAATGCGAAATGGCTTTTTGGTGGCCGCTTTGGAGTCCTGGGCCAGGGCGCTACCCACGGCAGCCAGCAGACAACAGGCTGCGACGAGGCGCCGAGCAATGAATCCGATATTTTTCATGTAGTTACCAACAAATAAATAGGCCAGATGGGCCACCAGCGGCGCCTACCCGGGCGGAGCGCAAATGCCCTAGCTCCGTTTATACGGCATTTGTACCCAGCCCAAAAATCATCCAGGCTATGCCTGCCAGTAGGCAATGCCTGCAGACAACCACACCCCAGCGCACAATAGGAGGCTCAAAAAAACTGCAGCACTTCCCAAATCCTTGGCGCGCTTGGACAGAGTGTTCCACTCGTAGCCGACGCGGTCAATCGCCGACTCGATACCGGTGTTGAGCAACTCCACAATCAGGACCAACACCAAGGTGGCCAATAAAAAACCGGTTTCCAGCCAAGTTTTACCCAGCACAAAGGCAAACGGACACATAAAAGCCGCAAGCTGCGCCTCCATGTGAAAAGCCGGTTCAGCCCAGCCGGCTTGGATACCGGCCAAAGTGTTTTTAAACGCCGGCCAGATTCTGGACCAGCCGCGCAATTTATGGTCTGACCGCATGGCTCTGCCTCGTGCTTGGCACCGTGGAATTACGTATGGATTATGTAGATATGAATCACTTATTGATAATGCTTTCAACTACCCTAGGCGACTTTTTATGCCCGTAAGAATTAAATAAATGATACCGTGGAGCGACATATATATCATTGATGCTCTTTGGAACATCAATGAATAATTCATCATGCTCTTGATTGATAAAGAAAGCATTCGCGCCATTGTGCGCATTGCAACAAATCAACCTATATCCATATATTTCAAACATTTCAGCCATGTTCATTAAGGCAGCGCCAAAATAGTCGTCGCCAATCCATTGATGCTCTGGGTCATAGGCAATTTGAAATTTTGCGGGTGGAATAAATTTGCCGTTATATTCGACTATAAATAGCTTTGGACGGATCCCGCCAGTCAATAATTTTTCTAGAAAATAAATGTCATTCCCGTCCAGATCAAGGGACAAGACATCTATCCCACTGACCCCTAATGCATTCATACCTGCATGGGCATGACCCAATATATTGTCGATCGTTATCCAGGCTTGAATATTATGAAAACGGGTCGCTTTGCTGTAGTCAAAAACCAAGTCCTCGCCACCCACCCAAAACCCACGCCAACCGCAGGCCGCCAGTATCAGGGTATTATTTTCAAGGCCATTGCCGACGCCGAATTCAGCATACACGCCATCGGACAAGCCCAATCTTCGGACAATTTCCAAAGTAATACCATCTTCATCAGTCTGGGAAAAGCATTTATTTCCAAATCGATTAAGTGGGTTAATGTGGGTGGCGCGCAGTTGCTTGGTTTGAAAGTCAAGCTCCATGTCTTTGAGCTGGCCCATCAAAGTCACAATAGATCGCTGAAACTGAGCGCTCGACAGAATGTTTTTATCTATGTTTTCAAGGCGCAGATCAAAATGCTTCAAGACTTCTAAATCGGTCATAAATTAAAGATCCATAAAAGTGGTTTTTGAATTGCACATTGAATATGCCATTTATGCGGTTGCGCAAAGAATACAGCAGAATGAGTTGAAGTTGATGAAATCATCAGCGTTCAAAGGTCTGCACGCTTCAAAACTTGACCAGATTGCAGCTGCGGCCAGCGTACTGCGCCAGCACGTTAAATTGCAGACGGCCTGACGCACAAATACAAAGCGCCCCAATGCAACGGGGTGGTGACTAGCGCTTTAGGGGAATGCCAGAGTACAGCGGCACCCCGCCGTTAGAGCTTGCAAGGTGCAGCAGAACACTCATACGCCTTGCTTGACCAGGGGCGCCTTCAGTGCTTCGGCCAGCGTTTCCAGGCTGTCTTCTAGGTGGGCTTGTACGGGGCTGCTACGCCTTTTACCCGTTACCGCCAGCTTCAGCTGTGATTGCAACTTCAGCGCCACCTGCCGGTGAACCGCGCGCACATCCGCAGCGGTTGAAGTGCTAGCACGCACCAAACCAGTGGCCAGTCGGCGCACATGTTCGCGCTGCAGGTTGCGGCGCAGGCTGTCGATGTCGCCTGTGCCTTTTTTGCCCACCGCGAGCTCGGACCATACTGCCTTGGACAAGCGTGTTTGCACTTCGGAATAGGTCAGCAGCTGGCGCGAGTCGGCCACCTTAGTTTCAGCATCGGCCAGGCGTCCGGCCAAGCTGTCTGCCATCAGCGTGTCTAAGGCGCCGCGTTGCAAGGTCAGCACCGCAGTGGGTAGACTGAAGTCGACGCCCTGCTGCGCGTTAGCGCGTGGCTCGTTATGGTCCACCCCAAGGCGGCTTAATACCTTGGGATCGAACTTGAAGCTGGCGCTGCTAAATATCTCGTTGATAAGCACGTTGAGCGCAGCACGTTGTTGGTCCGCTGGCACGGGTACCAGCAAAGGCTTATTTGCGCCAGCCGCAGCCCGCGTGGTGTACACGCCGCCCACGTACTTGGCCGCAAAGGGCAAGGACGCGCCCATGCTGCTCAATACGCGACTGAGGGCGCGCCGGTAAACGGTGAAGTCTTCGTCAACCGCCAGTGGCCGCGTGGTAATGCGTTCCAACAATTCACGCGCGAGCTTGATCTGACGCTGCGCGAAGTCCAGCGGGTCGCTGCCCATGTCGCGCTGATTGATCATCGGATCGTTATTGCCCAGGTCTTGATCAGTGGCATAGGCCAGCGCCGGCTCGCGTTCCGAGCGCGCGGCCAGGGCCTTGAGCGCCAACTTCTCTTCGTCAGGGCTGGCGTACTCCCGGTAACCGTACTCTAGGGCCCAGTAGTCATAAGCGCCAAGCGTCAGCATGTTGTAGTCGGCCACCGGCTCGCCTTTGAGTGGCAGATTCTGCGCGTTGTACTCCATGACTGAGGCCGACAAACCGTTAGCCCGGGTGTAAGCCGGGTCGCGTAGCTGCGCAGGTGTTATCGCGGTCGATGCGCGAAAGTTGTGGCGCAGACCCAGGGCGTGGCCTATCTCGTGCATGGTGACGTTTTTCAGTGCGTCGGCGATGTAGCGATCGGCTTCTGGGCTGTTCGGATCCAGCAGGCCGCGTTCGACCAGCAGGTCAAAGCCAAAGCTTGCTTCGTCGAAAGCGACATCGGCGTAATTGCACAGGGCATGGTCATGCCCCTGTGCCGCGGTTGCATTGGGCGGCAGTTGCTCGGCCCAGCGCGGCACGGCTTCGCCAGCGCGAGCACGGAATACACGCACCCGGTTCTCGTCAATGATTACGGCGCCACGCAGGATTTCGCCGGTGCGCGGGTCTTTCTGACTCGGCCCGACCGCGGTGGAGCCCGGGCCCTCCTGTGCAAACCAACGAATGGCAAGCATACGGACGCCCTCGGTAGTGGTCCAATCCGCATCGGCCTGCTGCTGCTCGATGGACAGTGCATTGCTAAAACCGGCTTTCTCGAACGCCTTGGCCCACTCCTGGGCAGCTTCGCGCAGGGGCGCGCGCCAGGGCTCGGGGATGTTTCGGTCCAACACCACGCGAATCGGCTCCTTGGGCTCGGAAACCGCCGCTGCCGGGTCTTTCTTCTCCAGGCGCCAGCGATTAATGAAGTGCGTGCGCTTGCCCTCTTGCGTGTCGTCGCCGAAGTTCTTGAACGATGAATTGAAGTAGCCCACGCGCGAATCGGCCATACGCGGCTTCATTGGCTGAGCAGGCAGCGGAGCCAGCGTATAGGCGTAGGCTAAGAACAAACTGCGTGCGTCCGGGACACTTGCAGGGGGGCTGGGCTGGGCGCCTGGGTTGGGAGGCGCGCCACCGGGCGCTGCGGCGGGCGGTGCCGGCATCTTCGCAATGGCGTAATGGTTGCGCATCGTTAGGTACAGACCCTGGGCCTGCGCGCGCACGCGTTCTACCCCTGAGCCGTTTCGGTCCAAAGCGTAAGGCAGGCGAAACAGCGTCTCCAGGGTGGTCTGCGAGCCATTAATGTCGCCACCGAGCAGCACCGCTGCGTCAACTAGCAATGCACCGGTTCCGATTTGCGGTGCAGCCGCCAAGGGTGCAAGGCCTAGCAGGCTGTCGGAATAGCTTTCGCGTACCGCAAGCGCTAGCGTGGTACCGATAGGTGCACGTGCATAGTGGTTGCGCGCCAGCAAGAGCACATTGTTGCCGACCCGGCGCAGACTGACGATGTACTCGCGACCCATCATGCCAGGCCAAAGGCCCCCGATGCCAATGCCACCGACAAGGGAGGACGCGAAGAACATGGGTTGGTCCACGAGGGTCGCCGGTATTTCGATCCAGGTCTTGTCGTCGCGCGTCCACACCGGCAGGTAGCCGTCAAGGCGCTTGGCTTCGCGCGTAATTTCAGCGAAAGGCGCAGGCGAACCGGCAGCACGCGGAGGCATGACCGCCACCGCCGGCGCTGAACTCGCCGCAACCGGACGTGGGGCAGCGGCGGGCCCAACAGGCACAGCCTCCTTGGTCTGCTGGCCTGAGGCCACATCGGACGCAGGTAGCGCAATGGCCCCACCGGCCAGCAGTAGCGTCAGACAGCCGGCGGCAAGGCTCGTCCTGAGGGCGGTTTGGGCAAGTTTGGCGGTTGAGTGATTGAGACGCACATGCATGGGATACCCTATTTTTGGCGAATGACAGTAACGGATAGTGACTAGAGTTTAATGTTGGCGCAATTTGGGGGTCGGTTTTCCATTTAGCTGAGGATTAGTGCCGCGTCAGACCTTGCCCAACTGCCTGTGGCCTGGGATGGGAAGAAAAAGACTCCGAGACCCAACGGGTGTGGAAACAAGGACATGAACGCCCGCAAATGCGCTGGAGCGCTTACAGACCCAGACCGAAGCAGCATTTGGCCAAGGCTGCATAAGCGCTCTACTTTTTAGGCTGGTGGAAAACGGGGGGATTACCAATCCATGTCCATCGGAAAGAAATAAAATTTTTCCAATTTCTAATTCTTCATCCTTGTACAAGTCATTCATGATAGACATAAATTAATTTCCTCTCTTTTTTGCTATCTTCTTGATGGGCGTTTTTGATTTCTCTTCGTCCCATTGATATCTATCGTCAATCGCACCTTGTGCCTCAATGAGTTGTCTGCTCTGCTCTCCACGCAATTGATTCACGGCTTTAACAGCATCCAAGTGACTGTAGTGTTTTTCAATC
>CAMBFO010000090.1 GCA_945865675.1 Comamonas sp. lk | reverse complement strand
CTGGGCTTTCACTTCAAGTGGAATATGGGCTGGATGCACGATGCGCTCGACTACTTTCAGTTCGACCCCGTCTACCGCCACCACCACCAGAATTTGCTGACTTTTGGGCTGATGTACGCGTTTAGCGAAAACTTTGTGCTGCCGCTCTCGCACGACGAAGTCGTGCACGGCAAGCGTTCACTGCTGGGCAAGATGGCGGGCGACCCGTGGCAACAATTGGCCAATTTGCGCGCTCTGTACGGCCTGATGTGGGCCTATCCGGGTAAAAAGCTACTGTTCATGGGGGGAGAGTTCGCCCAGCCCACAGAATGGGCTGATGGCCAAAGCCTGCCCTGGCATGTGCAGGACCAGCCCGGCCACGCCGGTGTGCAGCGACTGGTGCGTGATCTCAACCGCACCTACCGCGACTTGCCCGCCTTGCACGAGCAGGATGTAGATTCCGGGGGGTTCAGCTGGATCGCGCACGAAGACCATGCCCAATCGGTCTTGGCCTTTACCCGATGGTCGCGCAGCGGCCAGTGCGCGGTGGTGGTCTGCAATTTCACGCCTTTGCCGCGTGCCGCCTACCGGCTAGGCGTGCCACAGGGTGGCGCATGGCGTGAAGTGGTCAACACCGATGCGACCGTTTACGGCGGTAGCGGTATCGGCAACAGCAGCTTGCATGCCGAGGCACAGTGGGCGCATGGGCACGAACAATCGCTGCTTGTGCATCTGCCACCGCTGTCCTGCCTGGTGCTGGAGCCCGCATGAGGTTGGCGTGAAGTACGCCACCTTGCAGCGCCTGTCTGGCGCACCACCCCTAGGCGCAACCGTGGTGAGCGGCGGCGTGCAATTCGCCCTCGCAGCACCCCATGCGCAAGCAGTGGACTTGTGCCTGTTTGAGCCCACCGGTCAAACCGAAACGCAGCGCCTGCCCATGCCAGCGGCCGTGGACGGTGTCTGGCAAGCGCTGCTGCCCGGCGCATCGGCCGGGCTGGTCTACGGCTGGCGCGTGCACGGCCCCTGGGATCCGGCGCAGGGCCAGCGTTTCAATCCTCATAAGCTCTTGCTGGACCCTAGCGCATCGTCGGTTCTGGGTGAGTACGACGGACAGGAAATTCACCTAGGCCACCGCGCGGACGCGCCCACGCTGCAAGATACGCGCGACAACGCGCGCCAGGCCATGAAGGCCGTCGTAGTAGAACCCTTCGCGCCCGCAGCGCGGGGCCCAGCGATGGATCCGGCGCAACGATTGATTTGCGAATTGCACCTCAAAGGCTTTAGCGCCCTGCACCCCGATATTCCCCCGGCACTGCGCGGCAGCTATGCCGGGCTGGCCCACCCGGCAGCCATTGCGCATCTGAAAAGAATGGGGGTGACCACCGTCAGCCTGATGCCTCTGGCTACTTGCGCCGATGAACTGCGCTTGCTCAAGCTGAACCTGCGCAATTACTGGGGCTACAGCCCTATTGCCTGGAGCGCACCAACCGCGCGCTACTGGAGTGGCCAGCCCGGCACTACTGCGCGCAGCGAGTTGCGCGCCATGGTTAGTGCCTTGCACGATGCAGGATTGGAAGTGCTGCTTGATGTGGTTTACAACCACAGCGGCGAGACCGACGAGCACGGCCCGACACTGGGTCTACGCGGCATTGACAACGCCACCTATTACCACCTGGACCCGGACGATCTGGCGCGCTACCGCAACTGGACCGGCTGTGGCAACTGTTTGCGGCTAGACCATCCGCTGCTGATCCGCATGGTGTTGCAAAGCCTGCGCAGCTGGGTGCTGGACTATGGAATAGACGGCTTTCGCTTTGACCTGGCCCCGGCGCTGGGGCGCGGCCCGGCAGCGCAGGACTACGCGTTTTCGGCCCGAGCGCCCCTGTTGCAGGCCCTGGCGGACGATCCGCTCTTGTCG
Source organism: Comamonas sp. lk (assembly GCA_945865675.1). Classification (GTDB taxonomy): domain Bacteria; phylum Pseudomonadota; class Gammaproteobacteria; order Burkholderiales; family Burkholderiaceae_C; genus Allorhodoferax. Next base: position 8,120 of record CAMBFO010000090.1, on the reverse strand, counting down.
ACCTGCACGCTGGTGGCCGAGCCCTGGGACATCGGCGAAGGCGGTTACCAGCTCGGGCAATTTCCGGCCGCTTGGCTAGAGTGGAACGACCGCTTTCGCGACACCCAGCGCAGTTTTTGGTTGCACCGCAAAGTGGGCCTGGGCGAATGGGCTATGCGGCTGGCTGGCTCCAGCGACACATTTGAACCCCGCACACGGGCGGCCCACAGCAGCGTAAATTTTGTCACCGCGCATGACGGTTTTACTTTGGCCGATCTGCTGCGCTACAGCCAAAGGCGCAACCAGGCCAATGGCGAAGACAACCGCGACGGGCATGGCCACAACCTGAGCATCAACTGCGGTATCGAAGGCGATACCGCAGATCCACAGATCCGCGCCCAGCGCAGCCAATGGCAGCGCGTGCTGCTGGCGATCACCCTGCTGTCGCTGGGTACCCCGATGGTGCAGGCCGGCGATAGCATCGGCCACAGCCAGGGCGGCAATAACAACGCCTACTGCCAGGACAACGCCACCAGTTGGTTGGACTGGCAAGCTGCCGATACGAGCTTTGCCGATTTCATCGCCTCGGTGCAAGCAGCACGCCAAAGTCGGGCCGTGCTGCGCAGTAGCGGCTGGTGGCAAGCAAAGGGTGCAGACCAGGGCGTGGTGGCGCGGTGGTTTTTGGCAGATGCAAGCGCCCCGCGTCCCGAGGATTGGAACGATACGGCGCGCCAAACGGTGGCCGTGCAGCTCGACTGGGGCGCCGCAATGGGCAGCGCGCACCAAAGCGATGCGCTGCATGCCAGTTGCCTGCTGCTGTGCAATGGCGCGTCCGATCCGCTGCCTTGTGTGCTACCGCAGGGGGTGTGGTTTCTTCTGATTGACACGGCGGGCGGCGACAGCCCAAATAGACGCTTGGAAAACGTTGAAATGCTGCCGCCGGGGAGTTTGTGGCTTGCCAGCGCAGCACCAAAATCAGCGTAACAAGAACTACCTTAGGAGCGACCCCATGGCCACTAAAGATGCCCCGTACAAGCCCTCCACGCAGCCCCACATGCTCGTGCGCCGTACCATCGCCTTGGTGCTGGCCGGTGGACGTGGTTCCCGCTTGAAGCAACTGACCGATAAGCGCGCCAAGCCTGCGGTGTATTTCGGTGGAAAGTTCCGCATTGTTGACTTCGCACTGTCCAACTGTGTCAACTCCGGCATCCGGCGCATTGGCGTCATCACCCAATACAAATCGCATTCGCTATTGCGCCATATTCAGCGTGGCTGGAGTTTTTTGCGCGCCGAGCTCAACGAGATGGTAGACCTGTTACCAGCCCAGCAACGGCTCAATGACGAGCACTGGTACCGTGGTACCGCCGATGCGATTTACCAAAATTTGGACATCATCCAAAGCAGCAACCCAGATTACGTGGTCATCCTGGCCGGTGACCATGTGTACAAAATGGATTACTCGCTGATGCTCAAAGACCATGTGGACAGTGGCATGGATTGCACGGTGGGCTGCATCGAAGTGCCGCTGCGAGAAGCCAGTGCATTCGGAGTCATGGCCATAGAAGCGGCACGCAATATCGTCCGCTTTGATGAAAAGCCCGAACAACCCCAGCCCATGCCGGGTAAGCCCGATGTAGCGCTGGCCAGCATGGGGATTTACATCTTCAACGCCGCCTACCTCTACCGGGTACTGGACGAAGACCTGGCCAACACATCGTCCAGCCATGACTTTGGAAAAGATGTAATTCCGCGCGTGGTGCAGGAAGGGCGTGCAATTGCCCATCCCTTCTCCATGTCCTGTGTGTCGTCCACGCAGGAGTCTGAGCCCTATTGGCGTGACGTGGGCACGATAGACGCGTTTTGGGAGGCTAACCTCGACCTCGCATCGGTGACGCCAGCGCTAGATATTTATGACACCAATTGGCCTATTTGGACAAGCCAGCGCCAGCTCCCGCCGGCCAAGTTTGTGCAGGATGCCCAAGGCAAGCACGGACAGGCGATCAACACCATGGTCTCGGGCGGTTGCATTGTTTCGGGCTCGGTTGTGAGCAATTCCGTCTTGTTTTCTGGCGTGCGGGTGCATTCTTTTTGCGAGATTGACCAAGCGGTTTTTTTGCCCGACGTGACGGTGGGCCGGGGCTGCCGATTGCGCAAAATTGTGGTGGACCGGGGCTGCGAGCTGCCCGAAGGCCTGGTCGTCGGCGAAGACGCCGCGCTGGACGCCGCGCGATTTGAGCGCACCGAGAACGGCGTGGTCCTGATTACCAGCGCTATGCTCGACGCATTAACTTCATCCTAAGCGTCCCGCCCCGGCTTGTGTGCATGCGTATTCTTCAAGTTAGCTCCGAACTTTTTCCCTTGCTCAAAACCGGCGGCTTGGCCGATGTGGCAGGCGCCCTGCCCGCAGCGCTGGGCGCACAGGGTTGCGATGTTCGGCCCTTGTTGCCGGGCTTCCCTGCGGTTTGTGATGCCTTGCATGACGCGCAGACCATCGGCAATTTCACCACCCCCTGGGGCGAGCGCATCGAGGTGGTTTTGGGGCACTTGCCCGGATTGGGTGCTGCGGGGCAGGCGCTCAAGGCTTATGTGCTGATGGCGCCAGGCCTGTATGACCGGCCTGGCAACCCCTACCATGACGCGCAGCAACACGCCTACGCCGACAACCACCGGCGTTTTGCTGCACTGGGATGGGGCGCTGCGCACCTGGCCTACGGTTTAGACAGCGCTTGGAGTCCCCAATTGGTGCATTGCCATGACTGGCATGCCGGGCTGGCGCCTGCTTGCATGGCCTTGTGGGACAGCCCGCACCGCGTTCCTTCTTTGTTTACTATTCACAACCTGGCCTACCAGGGCTGCTTTGACGCAGGCTGTTTTCCCGAACTGGGCTTGGCCGCCAGTGCCTTTAGCGTCAACGGGCTGGAGTTTTATGGGCAGGTTTCATTTATGAAAGCTGGCCTGGTGTACGCAAACCACATCAGCACCGTGAGCCCTACGTATGCCCGCGAAATTCAGACCGCAGAGCAAGGCTTTGGCTTAGACGGATTGCTGCGCAGCCGGGCTGCGCAACTCAGCGGCATCTTGAACGGTGTGGACGGCAGCGTCTGGGATCCCAAGCACGATGCCCTGTTGCCCCACCCCTTTGATATGCGCAAACTGAACGGCAAAACCCTCAATAAAGCGCACTTGCAAGCCGAGACCGGTTTGCAAGCGCTGCCCGATGCGCCTTTGTTCACCCTGGTGGGCCGCCTGACCGAGCAAAAAGGGCTTCCGCTGGTGCTGGGCGGGATAGAAGAAATTGTCAGCAGCGGTGGCCAGTTGCTGGTGCTGGGCAGTGGTGACGCCGCGCTCGAACATGCGCTGGCAGCGCAAGCGCATGCCTACCCCGGACGCGTGGCGGTACGGCTGGACTATGACGAAGCACTGGCGCACCGCGTTTTTGGCGGCAGTGACGTGACGCTGGTGCCCTCGCGCTTTGAGCCCTGCGGGCTGACCCAACTCTATGGCATGAAATACGGCAGCCTGCCGCTGGTGCGCCGCGTCGGCGGCCTGGCCGATACCGTGGTGGACACCGACCTGGAAACCCTGGACGACAGCAGTGCCACCGGTTTTGTATTTGACGCTTTTGACAGCACACCCTACCGCAGCGCCGTGCGCCGCGCCTTTGCGCTGTACCGGCGACGGGCGGACTGGAACCGCGTCCGCCACAACGGCATGCGAATTGCGTCGAGCTGGGAGGACAGCGCTCGGCAATACCGCGATCTGTACGCATCACTTATTTCAACGCCCTAATTTCAAGCGCCTATTGCCCATGAATTTTCCTAATTTGACCTCCTCCCAAGCCACTTTTCCCTTCGACAGCCCCAAGCGGGATCTGGAGTCGCTCAAACGTGCGATTGCCAACAAACTGATGTTCAGCGTAGGGAAAGACCCACAGGCGGCGAGCGCGCAGGATTGGCTTAACGCTGCAGCCTATGCGGTGCGTGACCAGTTGATCGAGCGCTGGATGAAAACCACCCGGGCCCAGTACACCCAGGATTCCAAGCGGGTGTACTACCTGTCCATGGAGTTTTTGGTGGGGCGGACCTTTGGTAACGCGCTCTTGGCGCTGGGCTTGCGCGCCAGGATGCAGCAAGCCTTGCTGGATTTTGGCGTGGACATGGCCGCTATCAGTGAGCTCGAGCCCGATGCGGCTTTGGGCAATGGCGGATTGGGTCGTTTAGCCGCCTGCTTTCTGGATGCGATGGCCACCCTCAACATCGCCGGTTATGGCTACGGCATAAGGTATGACTACGGCATGTTCCGCCAGACCATTGTGGACGGTCGCCAGGTGGAAGTGCCCGACTATTGGCTGACCCAGGGCAACCCCTGGGAATTTGCCCGGCCCGAGGTGGTGTACCGGGTGCAGTTCGGTGGCCAGGTGCTGGAAGAAAATGGGAGGCGCCAATGGGTGAGCGCGCATGAGGTGCAAGCCATGGCCTATGACACCATCATCCCCGGCTACGACACGCAGGCCACCAACACGCTGCGCCTTTGGTCGGCAAAAGCCACCCATGAAATCGACCTTGGCGCTTTCAACCGGGGCAATTATTTCGCTGCAGTAGAGAGCAAAAACCACTCCGAAAACGTCAGCCGTGTGCTCTATCCAGATGACTCCACGCCCGCCGGGCGGGAGTTGCGTTTGCACCAGGAATATTTCTTTGTAAGCGCCAGCGTGCAGGACTTGCTGCGTCGCTACCTCCAGACCCATACCGACTTCAATCAACTGCCCGCCAAGGTCAGTATTCACCTCAACGACACCCACCCGGTGCTGGCTATTCCCGAGCTCATGCGCTTGCTGCTCGATGAGCATGGGCTGCCGTGGGACCAAGCCTGGACGCTGTGCCAAGGGGTTTTCTCTTATACCAATCACACACTCATGCACGAGGCCCTGGAGACCTGGCCGGTGGACATGTTTGGGCGTATCCTGCCGCGCCATTTGCAAATCATTTTTGATATCAATGCGCGCTTTCTGGACGATCTGACTGCGCAAGGGGCTGGGCCTGAATTGTTGCAACGCGTCTCTTTGGTGGACGAACAGGGCGAGCGCAGGGTGCGTATGGCCTATTTGGCGGTGGTGGCGAGCCACTCTATCAACGGGGTTTCGGCCCTGCATTCGGCGCTGATGCAGCAATCGATATTTTCCGAATTTGCGCAGCTGTGGCCTGCGCGCTTCAACAATAAAACCAACGGCATCACGCCGCGCCGCTGGTTGGCACAGGCCAATCCGGCACTGGCGGGGGTGCTTGACAAATATATTGGCACCGGCTGGCGGCGTGACCTGACCCAACTCGGTGGCTTGGCACCGCTGGCGCATGAGCCGGCTTTGATCAAAGCGCTGCAAGATGTCAAACGCGCCAACAAGCAGCGGCTGGCAGACTGGGTGCAGACCAACCTGGGGCTGCAGTTGCCGGTACACGCCATGTTTGATGTGCAGGTCAAGCGCATCCACGAATACAAGCGTCAGCTTCTCAATGTGCTGCATGTGATTGCGCGCTACCAGCGCATCCTGCGCGATCCGCAGGCCCATGTGCTGCCGCGTGTGGTCGTGTTTGCCGGTAAAGCGGCGTCGGCTTACCACATGGCCAAACTCATCATCCAACTCATCAACGACCTGGCCACCACAATTAATAATGACCCGCGCGTAGGCGACAAGCTAAAAATTGTCTTCATCCCCAATTACAGCGTCAGCCTGGCCGAACGCATCATCCCGGCTGCGGACTTGTCTGAGCAGATTTCTACAGCGGGGACGGAGGCATCCGGCACCGGCAATATGAAGCTCGCGCTTAATGGTGCCTTGACCATCGGTACGCTGGACGGAGCGAATGTAGAAATTCTCGATGGCGTAGGTGAAGACAATATTTTCATCTTCGGTCTGACGACGCCCGAAGTCGCGGCCGCCCGCGCTGCGGGGTACCAGCCGCGCCAGGCTTTGGATGCCTGTCCGGAACTGGAGCAGGTGCTGCTGGCGATCCGCGACGGTGCCTTCAGCCCCGCCGAACCCCAGCGCTACCAAAACATTTATGACGCGCTGGTGAACTGGGGCGACCACTACCTTTTGCTGGCCGATTACCCCAGCTATGTCGCCGCCCAAGACGCCGCTGATGCCGCCTACCGCGACACTGATGCCTGGGCGCTCAAGACCCTGCATAACATCGCAGCCATGGGCCCGTTTTCAGCGGATCGCACGATTGAGCAGTACGCCCGCGAGATATGGAAAACCAAACCGGTGACGGTTTGAGCTTACAGGCCCCCGCTTAGCGCTGCGGCGCGCAATGAAGCATCCCTAGTTCATTGCAAATCGCCAGCGTTGGGGCGCTCTGGTTAAGCGTGTAGAAGTGCAAGCCCGGCGCGCCACCGGCCAGCAATCGCTCGCACAAGCGGCTCACCACCTCCAGCCCGAAGGCTTGCACCGAGGCCATGTCCTCCCCAAAGCTTTCTAAGCGCTGGTGTATCCAGCGTGGGATTTCCGCGCCGCAGGCCGCCGAAAAGCGCAGTAACTGGCTGGTATTGGCAATCGGCAAGATGCCAGGTACGACATCAATATCCAGCCCCAAAGCCGAGGTTTCCTCGATAAAGCGGAAGTAGGCATCGGCGTTGTAAAAGTACTGGGTGATAGCCGAATCGGCCCCGGCGCGCACCTTGGCGGCGTAGGCTTTCACGTCATCCTGCGGAGACGCGGCCTGCGGATGGGTTTCGGGATAGCAGGCCACTTCGATGTGAAAGTCTTTACCGGTCTCGCGGCGCACAAAGGCCACCAAATCGCTGGCATAGGGAAAGTCGCCGGGCACATAGTCAGGCGGCAAATCGCCGCGCAAAGCCACCAAATGGCGTACCCCCATGGCTTGCAGGGTTTGCAAATGGGCGCGCACCAAGTCGTGCGTGGCATGGATGCAGGTGAAGTGCGCCGCCGCGCGTTCGCCTTCGCTAGCAAGCTCGGCCACGGTGCGCAGGCTGCCCTCTTGGGTGGAGCCACCGGCACCGTAGGTGACGGAGCAAAAGCGGGCCTGTAAAACCGAAAGTTGCTGGCGCACTACGCGCAGTTTGTCAGCGCCTTCCACTGTCTTGGGAGGAAAGAATTCCAGACTGACTGGAACCCGTGGGGTAGAAAACATGGCGTTCTCATTCGCAAAAAATGTCAAGGCCCGGGTACCGGGCGAAGATAAAAAATTCGCGGTTGCCATCGCCCCCAGCAATCGGCGATTCGAACCACGCAGTGACCACCAGGCCAAGGGCGGCGCATGCATCACGCAGGCGCTGCTCTACGAAGGGGTACCAAGATGCGTCTTTGACAATGCCGCCTTTGCCGACCTGGCCGGGCTGCAGTTCAAACTGCGGCTTGACCAGGGTGAGCAAGCGACCGCCCGGCTTGAGCAGGGCGAGCACAGCAGGCAAGACCAGGGTTTGCGAGATAAAGGACAAATCGGCCACGATCAAATCAAAAGACGGCGCAAAGGTCTGCACCACTGCTTGGTCATCGTCTGGCTCCTCGCCACTATCAAACACACCTTGCTCCCCGATGCTGTCTTCGTAGGCTTGCAGCAAATCATCGGCTGTCAAAGCACGCGCATTGACTTTTTCCACACAGAGCACGCGCGGGTCGGTGCGCAACTGCGGATGCAATTGCGCGCTACCCACGTCCACGCCCACAACAGATGCTGCCCCGTGCTGCAATAAGCAGTCGGTAAAGCCTCCGGTGGACTGGCCCACATCCAGGCATGCCATGCCGCTCACGTCCAATTGCACTTGCGCCAAGGCGGCCTCGAGCTTGAGACCACCGCGCGACACATAGCGCGCCTCTGCGGTATTGAGCAGCTTGAGCGGCGCGTCCTGGGGGACCTCGTCGCCATTTTTGAGGACGCGTTTCCACGTGTCCCCTTGCTGCCACAGAACCCCATCGGCAATCAGGCGCTGCGCCTGCGAACGGGTGCTGGCATGCTGGCGGTGCACCAGCAATTGGTCAATGCGCATTCAGTGGCGCATCAATACCGGTAGCTGTCCGCTTTGTAGGGGCCGGCCTTGCTCACGCCGATGTAATCGGCCTGCTCTTTGGTCAGCTCAGTGAGCATGGCGCCGACTTTCTTCAGGTGCAGGCGGGCCACTTT
>CAMBFO010000089.1 GCA_945865675.1 Comamonas sp. lk | reverse complement strand
ACAATGGCAGCCCAGGCGGCGGCGCTTTTTTGGGAGTCCGTCAATGCATCTCCAAAAGGGGGCTGGGCTAAGCCCGTAAAATCGAAGACTGATTCTATCGGGCAGGCCCCGATCCCACTCTCGCAGGCATGCCTGCCCCAGCCGCGCACCTTCCATGACCCATTCGCCCCCGCCCGCCGTCAGCCCTTTGTCCTATAAATCGGCCGGTGTGGACATCGACGCCGGCGATGCCCTGATCGAGCGCATCAAACCGCTGGCGCGCAAAACCATGCGCGAGGGCGTGCTAGCGGGCATCGGCGGCTTTGGCGCCTTGTTTGAGGTGCCCAAACGCTATAAAGAACCGGTGCTGGTCAGCGGCACCGACGGCGTAGGCACCAAGCTGAAACTGGCTTTTGAATGGAATATGCACGACACCGTGGGCATCGACCTGGTGGCCATGAGCGTGAACGATGTGCTGGTGCAAGGCGCCGAGCCCCTGTTTTTTCTGGACTATTTTGCCTGCGGCAAGTTGGATGTGGACACGGCAGCAGCCGTGATTGGCGGCATTGCCAAGGGCTGCGAGCTATCGGGTTGCGCCCTGATCGGTGGCGAAACCGCCGAAATGCCGGGCATGTACCCCGCGGGCGAATACGACCTGGCAGGTTTTGCGGTGGGTGCGGTAGAAAAATCCAAAATCCTGAGCGGTGCAGATGTCAAGCCCGGCGACATCGTGCTGGGCCTGGCCTCCAGCGGTGTGCATTCCAATGGCTTTAGCTTGGTACGCAAATGCATTGAGCGGGCGGCCGGTCAATTGCCGGCCACGCTCGATGGCAAGCCGTTCAAACAAGCCTTGATGGAGCCGACCCGGCTCTATGTGAAAAATGTTTTAGCCGCGCTGGCGGCGCACCCGATCAAGGCGCTGGCGCACATTACCGGCGGCGGCTTGCTGGAAAACATTCCGCGCGTGCTGCCTGAGGACTGCGCGGCCCAGTTGGTAAAAGGCAGCTGGCCGCAAACCGAGTTGTTTGCCTGGTTGCAAGCCACCGCAGGCATTGACGATGCGGAGATGAACCGCACCTTTAACAACGGCATCGGCATGGTGGTGGTGATAGCGGCTGCGCACGCCGCCGCCTGCGCCCAAACCCTGCGCGATGCAGGCGAAGCGGTGTATGCCATCGGGACGATTGTCCAGGCCCAAGCGGGAGGGCCCAAGGTGACGGTGCAATAGGGCAAAAAGATGATAGTCACCGGTCAATTTACCTACATTCATCTGCATAAATCGGCTGGGACTTTTGTCAACAACTTCATTCAGCAATACTTTCCCACCGGAAAAGTAATTGGTTACCACCTGCCAGCCAGGTATATCCCCGAAACACACCGCCACTTACCGATTGTCGGATGCGTCAGAAACCCCTGGGATTTTTATATTTCTTGGTATTTTTTTCAATACCAAAAAAAACAATCGAATGCGCTGTTTATGGCAGTCAGCGAGGGCAAAACCTTAGACTTCAACCGGACCATGGAGAGATTATTTTCCTTGACGGACAACAAGCCCTTGTTGAATCAAATTTTAGAAAAACTACCCGATCACTTTGTGGCCTCTGGCATGAATATTCCGCGCAGTGCCATGGCAAACCTGTACGGGAGCAATCTAGGCTTATACAGTTTTCTTTACCAGTGGATGTATCGGGATGCACCGAGTACACCGTATTTAGTCAAGACCGAAGAACTGGAACTGGGAATAAAGCAAGCCTTATCAAACATGGGCGTATCCCTGAGCGATGACATGCTTCAATATTTAAAGGGGAAAGGCAATGCAAACACCTCTGAGCATAGCCATTACGCAGACTACTACAGCCAGGAAATCCGTGATCGTGTGAGCCACCTAGACCGCGAGCTGATTGCGCAACACGGCTACCAATTCAGCAGCGCGAGATGATGGCATAGGCAGAAAATTCGACCATCGATAGGCCCGCTTATAACAACTTGCTAAATTGCTGAAATTGCTCCACAACTGGGGCAAAAAGGGGCTCTACACTTTTTATAGCGGTGTAATGTCGCTCCCACTTCTTTGGGTCCGGTGCCGATTGGGTGTAGCGGGATAATGGCAACTGCGCAGCCACACGCTCACGCAAGCTTCGATCAAATTGAATATTGACAAAGTCACAAATAACTTCTATCGATGCTTGCGGATCTTTGATTAACGCGTCATAGTTGATACAGATATAACGATTGCTGCCTATTTGCTGCAAATCGGAAATAATATGTTGATTGGCTTGAATCCATTGGCTGGCGCAAATAGTTTCCAAGGACAGGGTTTGCAACTCTCGCCAATTCGGCGGGAGTAATAATGACCAGGGTTTTCCTGCCGCAATGATGTGGGGGTATGTCACCCAATTGCCAGACTCCCAGGCATCCATCATGCTGCCGATGCTTTGCCAGGGGTCGCGGTATAAATAGATATACAGCGCGTCTGGAAATATCTTTTGTATAAACGGAATCCGCAGTGCATTTTTCGGAAGTTTGTCCAGCAGCCTAACCCGGGTAACGTCCCCTATTTCAAGCGCGTTGCCTTCATGGTCACGAAGTAAAGAGGCAAAGCCCCGCCGCACAGCATCTGCAATAGCCGGGGTGGCATCGTCAGCCAAAAGCCGGTTGCTGTCGCAACCCTCTGGGTGTACCGGGTTCAGTGCCGGGATTGACTCAAACAGGGAGTGGCTTTCTCCGCCGATAGAGCATAAATCGCCGGCACAGGCAAGGGTCTCGAAAAGCAGCGTACTGCCGGACCGGGGGGCTGCCATGACAAATACCGGGCGGTCGAAAAAATCTCTGGTTTTCCCCTGAATTTGAATCATAGGGGTTCGGCTGTTAACGATATATTTCGCCTGCACTGCCGGATCAAGCAAGTGCAGCTGAATAATTCGAATAGCGCTTTGCCCATTGGAGCGCAGCCGGATGGCATCGGGCATAGCCAATAAACCCGACTTAATTTGGTGCACATAGCTACGGAAATGATGCAGGTTTCCCGGACTATCGCCATATAAATACCAGAGCGATTCCCAAACTTGCATGAAAGTGCTCAGTACCTTGGTCAAGGTAGATTTAAGAGCGGCCTGGGTATCCGTATCCTCATCCGGCAAATCTTGAAGAATAGTCTGGCACAGCGTTTTTACCTCGCTGACAGGCATTAAGGCGTGCGACGTAAATCTTTCTGTCAATAAGGGCGGACGATAACCCGGTTGGTGCTGCAAAATTTGCGCCGCCTGGCCACCCTTGAGACCGCCTGCCGGATCACCATGCGACACCATATCCCAAAAATAAGGTGAGCCAGCAGTATCCGCAACTAAATGGATGCGGGTAATGCTGGAGTTATTTTGAACGGTGTGCTGGCGCCAGTTATCAAATATCCATGCCTCACCCGCTGCCATATGCACCTGCTGTCCGTCGCAAATAAAATGGACGTCGGGATGCGTAATAACCGGAATATGAACGCGGGTCCGGTAGATCCAATGGTAATTAATATCGCAATGGGGTGGTACGACCGCACCGGGTTGCAGGCGCATAAAGCGCGACCGGCTCCAAACACTGTCAAATGCGCCCAATACCTGCTGCACATACTCGCAACGCTGCAGAAAAGGCGTGGGCATCATTTCGCCACTTACTGCATCATTGGGCCCGCCGTTTACCGTGATCAATCGCAGCGCCGAGTTCCCCGTGTAGTTCAAGGGATGGGCATTCCACTCGCTCTCTGTAAATTGCCCGAGTTCATGCGCCAACCTTTCGGCGTCAAAGCGAACCGGCAACTGAATAAAAGGGCTAGCAAGTTTCATAAATAATAAACTGAACGCACTTATTAAGGGGCAAAATCAATTTCTCCAAAAATCCAATTTTCCGCATCGATCTAACACATATTGGGATAGCACATTTTTGGGATTGATGTCAGCTCGCGATATTTGTTTGCGGACATCATGCATATCGGCCATGCCATAGGTCGCAATATCATTTTCTCTTTCGGTATTTTCTATGTTACTAAAATTATGCGCAAAAAACGGCCTGCCCAAAAATTCATATATTTCAGCTAATACCTTTTCCGGATTCGCAACCAGGCGTTTGTATTCCACAAAAAACATTCGGTCGATAAATCCCTGGTCAATCCCATCTTGCATGGCTTGCATCGATTGGCCAAGAATCCCCTGGGGTCCGGCAATATAGTCGCACCGATTGTTATCATTAATTGCTATACCGTTACGGACCAGTTGCTCATCGATAATATTTAGGCGCTCATTACCCTCCCGATAGGGATTGCGGCGGATCATCGCTATAAATGATGCAAGTATCTCGTCGATATCACGCACCGGACAGATGAGCTTTGCATCTTGTTTGATATAGCCTTCGATATACCTGATATTGCCGGCCCAGGCCCGATTTTTATCGATAACCACCGGTTTATCGACATCGCTGTAATACTGGTGGATGATGTTTCCGATGATGGAATTACCCTGGGGAATTTTGGGAAAACCAGTGAAAAACGGATCTACCCTGAAATGATTTTCAAGCAAATACATGGTTGAAAACACAGGGCTCGATGGACCCGCATACATCTGCGGGTTCTGCCCCAAAAGCGCCGACAACAAGGTGCTGCCTGACCTTGGCAGGCCCGCCATGAAAAAGTATTTTTTGGTCGACATATACCGCTTACTTCCCAGATTTAATTTTCATTTTAGAAAATTGTTGGGCCGCCAAGGCCTTACATGCCCCCCCTACTGGGCACCAAGGTCTGGGCTCAAGCCTTGCACGCGCCCACCGCCCCTGCAGGCTCATTGGCGCATATTCCCACGACGACTTCGGCCCGCACCCAACCATCTTTACAAACACAGCCAATTCTCATAGGAAAAAACCGAAGAAATTGTTACTTTTTTGTGAAAATTGGTGTAAAAATACCAACATCGTAAAAAAGGTTTTTAACGATAGCTGAACTGTAGACCACAAAGCGCCCGGCCTGACGGCCCAGGCGGGTCTTTAGTTTGTTTTTTTTAACCCTCTTCGTTGGAAACGTCATGAATCGAAACGCCCCAAAGTTCAAGCTCAACCTACTTACCCGATCCGCGTGCATTGCCTGCGGTGCGACCATGTCGATGGCGACCATGCAAGCGGTCTTCGCGCAGGATGCAGCTAGCAATCTACAGCGTGTCGAGATCACCGGCTCGGCCATCAAACGTATTGATGCAGAGACTGCAGTGCCTGTCACCGTTTTGAAGATGGATGACTTGAAGAAATCCGGTGTGACCACGACCGAACAGGCCATGGCCGCTATCACCGCTATGCAATCTTCGACGGGAACCAGCCAGGTCGTCGGTGCAGGCACGGGGGGGGCTTCCTATGCAGACTTGCGCGGCCTAGGCGCCAACAAGACCTTAATTCTGCTAAACGGTCGGCGGATCGCCAGCAACTCCATTAGCGGTGAAGCGCCTGACCTGAACATGATCCCGTTTGCGGCCATCAACCGCATCGAGGTGTTGCGTGACGGTGCATCGTCCCTCTATGGTTCTGATGCTATCGGTGGGGTCATTAACTTCATCACCCGAGACGACTTCACCGGGGGCTCGTTCACGATCAGCATAGACCAGCCCAGCAAAGCGGGCGGCGAGGCCAATGGCGTCAACCTCGGACTTGGAGTGGGTGACTTGGAAAAAGACGGCTACAACATTTTTGGCTTTGTCGATATGCAGAGCCAGACCAATCTTGGTGGATTGCAACGCGCGATCAACCAGCGCTACCCTGGCGGCCTGTCCGTCAACCCCTTCCCGGCCAACTACGGACAAACAGAATTCCTGGACGGTAGTTGGATGAATCCGGCAGCACCAAGCTGTACCGCCAACCCCAACATTACCGTCGACACCAGCTTTCCCACTGCATGTAAAGAGTCGACCTCTGGTTTTGTGGATTACGTCCCGAAATCAGAGCGTACCTCAGGCTTCTTAAAGGGCACCAAAAAACTGGACGCCAACACCCAGTTAGGCCTGGAGTACTTTTATAGCCAGTCCGTTGTCCAAAGCAAAATTGCGCCAGTACCGTATTTCGGCCAACCGATGAACCGCTTCTTGCCTAATGGCACGACGCCCAACCCGTACTTCCCGGGCAACGCCGGCGCGATTGCGTACAACAGTGTCAACAATGCCTATGACCCGGGCTTCATGGGGCTCTACGGTGAAGTGGGTACAACAGGTTACGGCAAGAATGTCTTGATTAATCCTGGATTCGTCTATATCAACTGGCGCGATCTCACCTCTGGAGAGCGCATGGATAAAAACACCAATACACAGCAGCGTATCGTTGCGTCGATAGATGGAACCTGGGGCGCTTGGGACTACCAGGCCGCGGCCACTTACAACGAAAACAAGGTCCAGGTATCACTCAGTGGCTACACCAACGGTGCGCTGATCGCCGATGGAATTGCTTCAGGCATTATCAACCCCTTCGGCGATCAAAGTGCGGCAGGTCTAGCGTATATCAAGGCTGCGGGCTACTCAGGATCACAGCAAATTGCGACGGCCAAGTCCACGGGCATCGATTTCCATGCGAGCCGCGCCCTAGGCGATTTGTTGGGTACAGGCCGACCGGTATCAGTCGCCGTGGGAGGCAGTTACTCCGACGACAAAATGCAGCAAGTCGGAGATGATATGGCCCTAAACATAGCGCTGAAAGGCAGCACCGGCTTCGATCCCATGACCAATAACAAGGGAGCCCGCTCTGTAAGCGCATTGTTTGGCGAATTCAATATCCCCTTATCCAAAGAGTTGGAAGTAACCGCCGCAGGCCGCGCGGATTCCTATAGCGGCATGGGCAGTTCCTTCAATCCGAAAGTTGGTGTCAGGTACCAGCCGATGAAGGAGTTGCTGATCCGCGGGTCTGCATCGACAGGGTTTAGGGCACCCTCTTTGTACGACGCCTTTGCTGCGAATGTCTTTACCAACACGGCCAGTGTTACGGACCGCGTTACCGGGAAAACCAGCCAGTTCACTGCGCAATACGGTGGCAACCCCGATCTCAAGCCTGAGACTTCCAAAACCATCAGCCTAGGAGCGGTTGCGGAGCCGCAAAAAGGGTTGACTTTAAGCGCCGATATTTGGGTGATCCAAGTGGAGCACACCATTGGCTCTCTGCCTGACACCACCGTCTTCGGTTCGGATCAGTTCAATTACTTGTTTAAACGCAACGCCAATGGCGGCCTATCGCAAGGCGGCAATGCCTGTCCTGGGCCAAGCTGCGGTTATGTGGACCTGCGTAGCCAAAACCTCGGTGGGATCAATACCTCTGGTTTGGATCTGAATGCCAATTACAGATTCAATATCGCAGGTTCCGGAACTGTTAGCTTTAGCGCGGCGAGCACCTACGTAGACAAATACGAATACCAAGATTATGAAGGCGGGCCTTGGATACAAAACATCGGAGTTTATGAAGGTAGTGGCCCAGTATTCAAATGGAAGCATAAGGCGAGCGTTGTTTGGTCCAATGGTGAGTTTTCGACTGGTTTAGCCGGAAACTACAAATCTGGCTATGCAGATCAAGCCACCTCTGCCAACAAGAAGTTGCAGGGCTACACCGGCGCTCCAGTGGGTGAGTACGTGACATACGATGCCTATGCCACTTGGAGCCCATCCAAAGCCGCCGCCATTACCTTTGGCGTACGCAACTTGACCGATGTTGAGCCGCCTACCAGCTACCAATTAGCAACCTTCCAAGCAGGGTATGACCCGCGCTTCTCAGACCCGATTGGTCGGACGTTCTACCTGCGCGGAACTTTCTCCTTCTAAGCGAATGGGACTTGGCGGGCGGCAATGTATCGTTGTCGTCCGCCATCCTTTCTTTAGAGCAGCGTGCTTTAAGCCTACCGAAACCTGAATCCGCACTTGAACAGGACATCTGGCATGTCGCAGCACTTGGCAGAAACAAAGCCGGATAAGCGGGCACTCATTGGCAGCTGCCTCCAGCTACCGGTCCGTTTCGACTTTGCCAAACTCTTAAGCGAATTTCACACCATTGAGGCGGCACGGTGGGGAACCCGGGGCGGACGGGTGGGCGTGCATGTGCAAACGGAAGCGGTTTTCTTGCGGGGCTTTGCACCCGCAGAGGGTGATTTGCCGATTGAAGACCGTGAGGTCTTGACATCGCTACCGTTTACCCGCGCCTTGATTTACGAGACCTTCCAGGCGACGCCGCAGCGCTGTCTATTCGCAAAATTGCGGGCCCGGGGCGAGATCAGGCCGCATATCGATCAGGGCGCGTATTTCGAACGCACCATCCGTATCCACTTTCCCGTGGTGACCAACCCGCAGGCCATCATGTCGGCTGATACGCAGTCCTTTCACATGCAAGCGGGAGAAGCCTGGGCGCTGAACAACAGTGCGGTACATGGCGTAGTCAATGCACATCCGACGCAGGCCCGAACCCATTTGATTTGTGACTACTTGCCCACCGACCCGCTGCGCCAATTATTGCGCGACGCCCGCCACAGTCAAAGCACATAGCTAGCCGCGTACTGCGCTTTCAGCCACCGCTAGGGGCCAGCTTGCGGGAAGTGGCAAGCGACCAGATTACCTTGCCCATCCGATGGCGAATCCGGCATCACCACGCTGCACTGCGCTTGCGCAATCGGGCAGCGCGTGCGAAAAACACAAGCTGAAGGCGGGTTCAAGGGCGACGGCAGCTCCCCCGCCAATAATTGCCGAGAACGGTTGCGCTCGATTTCGGGGTCCAAAATGGGAATGGCCGAAAGCAGCGCGCGCGAGTAAGGGTGGCGCGCCGCGCTGTACAGCGCATCCCGACTGGCGATTTCCATGGTGCGGCCCAAATACATCACCATCACCCGCTGGCTGATATGGCGCACCACCGCCAAATCATGCGCGATAAACAAGAGCGCCAGGCCTAGGTCTTTTTGCAGCTCGGCCAAAAGGTTCACAATTTGCGCCTGAATCGATACATCCAAGGCGGAAACCGGCTCGTCGCACACCACCAGTTGGGGCTCCAAAATCAGGGCCCGCGCAATACCGATGCGCTGGCATTGGCCCCCGGAAAACTCATGCGGGTAGCGGTTGACTTGCTGCGCGGTCAGGCCCACCCTGTCCATGAGCATGCGAACTTTTTGCGCTCTATCGCCAGCCGATACTTCGGGGCGGTGGATGCGCAGCGGCTCACCAATAATCTGTCCCGCTGTCATACGCGGGTTCAGGCTTGCCAGCGGGTCCTGAAACACCATTTGTATGTCTTTGCGCACCGCCATCCAGTCGGCCTTGGAGGCGCCGACCATTTGTTGGCCATTCCACACTATGCTGCCCGCAGTAGCAGGATGCAGATTGAGCAAAGCGCGCGCCAGCGTGGACTTGCCGCATCCCGACTCGCCCACCACGCCCAAGGTTTGGCCTGCGTGCAAGTCAAAGGACACGCCGTCCACCGCTTTGACCTTTCCCCAGGGCGCCCACGGCCATGCGCCGGGCAGGCGCACCGGAAAATGCACTTGCAAATCCCGCACCTGTAACAAGGGCGGCTTGTGCTCAGCCATGCTTAGCGCCTTCGCTGAGGCCGAACTTCACTACCGCTGCCGAGCGATGGCAAGCACGCCTGGCCGGATACCGCAGGCTCTGGTCCGCAGGGTGCGCATCCATATCCTGCAAGCCAGGCACTTGTTTTTCGCACATGCCATCAGCCCAAGCGCATCGCGGCGCAAAAGGACAACCGGCTGCCAGCTTCCCCATCTGCGGCGGGCTGCCTGCAATAGGCACCAAGGGCCCGCCCTGGCCATCGATGCGCGCAATTGCACCCAGCAGCCCGCGGGTATAGGGATGCGAAGCCCGGTGAAAAATGTGACCCACACTGCCTTGCTCCATGACACGCCCGCCGTACATCACCAAGACCTGATCACACAGGCCGGCAATCACACCCAAGTCATGCGTAATCAGCAAGATCGCAACGCCCATGTCTTTTTGCAACTCGCGCAGCAATGCCAAGACCTGGGCTTGCACCGTAACGTCTAGTGCGGTGGTGGGCTCATCGGCGAGCAAGATGGCAGGTTCGCAGAGCAGCGCCATGGCCAGCATCACGCGTTGGCGCATACCGCCCGAAAACTCATGGGGGTACATATCGATGCGCGATACCGCAGCAGGAATTTTTACCGCGTCGAGCATGCGCACGGCACTGGCCCGCGCCGCCTTGCGGTCCATGCCTTTGTGCAATTGCAGGGTTTCGGTCATCTGGCGCTCCACCGTCAGGTAGGGGTTGAGCGCAGTCATCGGGTCCTGAAAAGCCATGGCAATCTGGCTGCCACGCACCTTGTTGAGTTCTTGCTCGGTCAGCGCCAACAAATTGCGGCCCTGGTAGTCCACGCTTCCTGTAGCACGACCATTGCGCGCCAGCAAGCCCATGATGGCCAGCGCTGTCTGCGACTTGCCTGAACCTGATTCACCCACAATGCCCAAAGTCTCTCCCTGCTGGAGCGCAAAGCTAAGCCCATTGACGGCATATACCGGGCCATCGTTGGTGGCAAACTGCACCTGCAAATTTTGCACCTGCAGCAGCGCAGGGTTTGG
>CAMBFO010000088.1 GCA_945865675.1 Comamonas sp. lk | reverse complement strand
TTGCGCTACCCCGCTTGCGGCTTACCAAAAAATGCATTATTGTGCGTATGCGAACCTTAAATTCATTTTCACATCATGTCAAGCACTATATTGCATACAAGCACAGAAGTTTCTCCGGATGGCGCTGTGCCCAGCGAGGAAAAGCACCCTTATCTGGTCGGACTGGGCCAGCGTGTGGGTGCCCTGCGTGCGCGCCGGGGCATGACGCGTAAAGCCCTGGCGGCGGCGGCGCAGGTGTCCGAGCGGCATCTGGCGAACATGGAATACGGCCTGGGCAATGCCTCGGTGCTGGTGCTCTTGCAAGTGGCCAAGGCCTTGCAGTGCACCTTGGCCGAATTACTCGGCGATGTCAGCACTTCCTCGCCGGACTGGCTGATGATTCGCGAGATGCTGGAGCAATGCGACGCGCCCACGCTGCACCGGGTGCGTATCGCCATCGGCGAGCTGCTGGGCACCGGCGGCGCGGCCCAGGAGCGCAGCACCCGCATCGCCCTGGTGGGACTGCGCGGCGCAGGCAAGTCCACGCTGGGACAAATGCTGGCCCAGGACCTGGGCTACCCCTTTGTGGAACTGAGCCGCGAAATTGAGAAATTTGCCGGTTGCAGCGTGGCCGAAATTCAGGCTTTGTACGGCGCCAACGCCTACCGCCGCTACGAGCGCCGGGCCTTGGAGGAAAGCATTCAAATCTACCCCGAGGCAGTGATCGCCACGCCCGGCGGTCTGGTATCCGACCCGGCCAGCTTTACCCTGCTACTGGCGCACTGCACCACGCTGTGGCTGCAAGCCGATCCGGCCGACCACTTGCGCCGCGTCACCGCCCAAGGCGACTTGCGGCCCATGGCCGCCAGCAAAGAAGCCCTGCAAGACCTGAAAAATATTTTGGATGGCCGCCAGTCCTTTTATTCCAAAGCCCAATTTGCCATCCATACCAGCGCCCAGGACTTGGACGCCACTTTCGAGCTGCTGCGCGCCACGGTGCGCGGCTATTTGCAGATCGCGCCCTGAGCTGCAAAAAAATGCTTGACGGGCTTTTATTATGTGCACTATGATGCATTAATGTGTGTATTGTGCATTTTTATGCGTGTTCCGAAGTGAGTCCGCCATGAACCCTGAATCCTTTGTCAGTTACCAGACCGAACCCAGCCAGTACCGCCATTGGACGCTGGGCTTTGAGGGCCCGGTGGCCACGCTCAAAGCCGATTTCGACGAAAACGGTGGCCTGCAGCCCGGCTACAAACTTAAGCTCAACAGCTACGACCTTGGCGTGGATATCGAGTTGCACGATGCCATCAACCGCATCCGCTTTGAACACCCTGAAGTGCGCAGCGTGGTCATCACCAGCGCCAAGGAAAAGGTGTTTTGCTCGGGTGCCAATATCTTCATGCTCGGCCTGAGCAGCCATGCCTGGAAAGTGAATTTCTGCAAATTCACCAACGAAACGCGCAACGGCCTGGAAGACTCCTCGGCCCATAGCGGCCTCAAATTTTTGGCGGCGGTCAATGGCGCCTGCGCCGGTGGCGGCTACGAACTGGCGCTGGCCTGCGACGAAATCCTGCTGGTCGATGACCGGTCCTCAGCGGTCAGCCTGCCCGAAGTGCCTTTGCTGGGGGTGCTGCCTGGCACCGGCGGCCTGACCCGCGTGACCGACAAGCGCCGCGTCCGCCACGACCTGGCCGATGTGTTTTGCACCAGTGCCGAAGGTGTGCGCGGCCAAAAAGCAAAAGACTGGCGCTTGGTCGATAGCCTCGCCAAGCCGGCCGAGTTCGCCGCTCGCGTGCGCGAACGCGCGCTTGCATTGGCCGCGCAAAGCGACCGGCCCGAAGGTGCGCAAGGCGTCGTGCTCACGCCTTTGCAATGCACCCGTAGCGCCGACGCGCTGCGCTACAGCACGCTCAAGGTGGACATAGACCGCGCCAAGCGCAGCGCGGTTTGGACTATTGAGGCCCCCCAAGGCGCGCAGCCTGCCACCGTTGCCGAGATTGAGGCCCAAGGCGCGCAATGGTTCCCCTTGCGCATGGCGCGTGAGTTGGAAGACGCGATCTTGCATATGCGCACCAACGCGCTGGACATCGGCATCTGGCTGATCAAAACCGAGGGCGATGCCGCTGCCGTGCTGGCCATGGATGCGACGCTGCAAGCGCAGGCCGGGCACTGGCTGGTGCGCGAAACCACCGGCCTGCTGCGCCGCAGCTTCAGCCGCCTGGACCTGTCCTCGCGCAGCCTGTTTGCGTTGATCGAGCCAGGCTCTTGCTTTGCGGGTAGCTACCTCGAATTTGCACTGGCCTGCGACCGCAGCTACCAACTGATGCTGCCCGACGATGCAGCGCGCACACCCCACATTAGCGTGGGCGAACGCAACTTTGGCGTCTACCCCATGGCCACTGGCCAAAGCCGATTGCAGCGCCGTTTTTACGAGGAATTGGGCCCGCTGGAAGCCGTACGCGCCGCAGTCGGTCAAGCGCTGGATGCCGATGCCGCTTTCGCGCTGGGCCTGGTAACTGCCGCGCCCGATGACATCGACTGGGCTGACGAAGTGCGCATTGCGATTGAAGAGCGTGTGTCCATGTCGCCCGATGCCATGACCGGCCTGGAAGCCAATTTGCGTTTCAACGGCAAAGAGACGATGCACACGCGCGTCTTTGGCCGCTTAAGCGCCTGGCAAAACTGGATTTTTCAGCGTCCCAACGCGGTGGGCGACAAAGGCGCGCTCAAGGTCTATGGCAAAGGCGAACGCGCTGCCTTTGACTGGAACCGCGTTTAAACACGGGCGCAGCCCCCACCCAACTTCATATATCAACCGGAGTCCTTCATGTCAGCCATCAACTACAGCGAAAAAATCCCTAACAACGTGGACCTGGGCGGTGACCGCACCTTGCAGCGCGCCCTGGAACAGTGGCAGCCCAACTTCATCAACTGGTGGGACGACATGGGCCCCGAAGGTACGACGGACAACGAGGTGTATTTGCGCACCGCCGTCAGTGTGGACCCGCAAGGCTGGGCACAGTTCGGCCACGTCAAGATGCGCGACTACCGTTGGGGTATTTTCTTGAACCACGGCCAGGCCGATCGCAATATCCATTTCGGCGACCACAAAGGCGAGAAAGCCTGGCAGGACGTGCCTGGCGAACACCGCGCCAATTTGCGCCGCATCATCGTCACCCAAGGCGATACCGAGCCGGCTTCTGTTGAGCAGCAACGCCACCTCGGCAAGACCGCGCCCAGTATGTACGACTTGCGCAATTTGTTTCAGATCAACGTGGAAGAAGGCCGCCACCTGTGGGCCATGGTGTATTTGCTGCACAAACATTTCGGTCGCGATGGCCGCGAAGAAGCCGAGGCGCTGCTTGAGCGGCGCAGCGGCCAGGAAGACAACCCGCGCATTTTGCAAGCTTTCAATGAAGAGACGCCTGACTGGTTGAGCTTTTTTATGTTCACCTACTTCACCGACCGGGACGGCAAGTTCCAGTTGTGTGCACTGGCTGAAAGCAGTTTCGATCCGCTGGCGCGCACCACCAAGTTCATGCTGACCGAAGAGGCTCACCACATGTTTGTCGGCGAGTCTGGCATCAGCCGCATTATTCAGCGCACTTGCGCCAAGATGAACGAACTCAAATCTGATGACGTGGGACTACTGCGCGCGGCAGGCGTGATCGACTTGCCCACTTTGCAGCGCTATTTGAATTTCCATTTCAGCGTCACCATCGATTTATTCGGCGCCGACGAATCGAGCAACGCGGCGACGTTTTATTCCACCGGCATCAAAGGCCGCTATGAAGAGACCAAGCGCGACGACGACCATGTCTTGCGCGGCCAGACCTACAAAGTACTGAATGTGGTCAACGGCCAGTTACAGGAAAAAGAAGTGCCCATGCTCAACGCACTGAACGAAGTGCTGCGCGACGATTT
This sequence comes from Comamonas sp. lk, assembly GCA_945865675.1. GTDB lineage: Bacteria > Pseudomonadota > Gammaproteobacteria > Burkholderiales > Burkholderiaceae_C > Allorhodoferax. Next base: position 6,703 of record CAMBFO010000088.1, on the reverse strand, counting down.
CATTAAAGACTCGGTCGGCGGCGTAGAGCGCTGGAATCGCGTCATCGAGAAAGCCGGTTTGCCGCACCGCCTGAGCGTGCCGCACAAAGCGTTTCACCGCAACATCGGCGCCTTATCCGGCGCCAAGGTGTCGCCGGATGGGCGCGTGCTGTCAGAGCAGGAGTGGAGCGCCAAGGTCGGCGAATGGTTGCCCACCTTCGAGGACCGCGCCTTTGTGCAAAGCCTGATGGGCCGGGTGGTCGAGCCCGGCAAATTTGCCAACTGGATCGCCCCGCCGGCCATCGGCATCAACCGCCAGCCGGTAGATTTTGAGTATGTTCGGTTTAACTGATTTACGGTGTTTTTGCTGAACCCGTGGGGCGGCAGGGGATTGCAGTTGATTGGAGTGCAAGGGTTTACTTAAGTGCTGGACCCGCTTGGCGGCAACGGCAGGCGGGGTTCCTCACACGCGGGCTTAACGTTCGTCACCCCGCCTGCCGCTGCCGCCACGCTGCGAACGAGCTTGTCGGTTCGCTCGCGAATTCGGATTGCGATTGCAGTCAAAAAAGGGGCTAACTGTTGGAGCTTTCACCGTAACAGCCGTATTTTTCGTGATCTTTGTGTACCGCGCCCACACCAGCCTTTTCGCAGAGGGCACGCAGGCCGGGGCCGGGCGACGAACGATTAGCCTGCGTTGTAAGGAGCCCGGCCCCGGCCTGCGTGGCCTCGGGCTCAGCAAAACAGCATGATAGAAATTAAAGACACAATTGCAGCAACGAGACCAAGAAACAATGCCATGAGCACAGACACCGCCGAACTGTTACAGCAACATGTGATTGACCCCGAGGTCTGCATACGCTGCAACACCTGCGAAGCCACCTGCCCGGTGGGCGCGGTGACGCATGACAGCCGCAACTATGTGGTCGATGCAGATAAATGCAACCACTGCATGGCCTGTGTACCACCCTGCCCAACCGGCTCGATAGACCATTGGCTGCCAGTGCTACGCAGCAAGGCCTACACATTGCAAGAGCAGTTGTCCTGGGACGAATTGCCAGCCCCGCAAACCCATGATGCGGCGCAAGACCCTTCCACCATTACGCAGCTCTCCGGCAGCACGGCATTTGAGACCGCCAGCAGCTCGGTGCAAGCCGGTGCCAGTACCCAAGCAACGGTACGTAGCGCAGACAATTGGAGCGCCATGGGTGCCACCGTGCCGCCTTGGTCCGCAGCACATCCGTATACCAATTTGCATGGCCCCAAGTCGCCGACCACGGCCACGGTAGTTGGCAATATGCAGGTCAATGAAGCGGGCACCGACAACGAAACGCACCATATCGTGCTGGACTTTGGCAGCATGCCGTTTCCGGTGCTCGAAGGGCAATCGATAGGGATCGTGCCACCCGGTGCGGATGCCAGCGGCAGGCCGCACCATGCGCGCCAGTATTCCATCGCCAGCCCGCGCAACGGCGAGCGGCCTGGCTATAACAATGTGTCGATCACCGTCAAGCGCGTGGTGCAGGACCACCAGGGCCAAGCGGTGCAAGGCGTAGCGTCTAATTATTTGTGCGACCTTAAAACCGGCGACAGCGTGCAAGTCATCGGCCCGTTTGGCAGCAGCTTTTTGATGCCCAATCACCCCGGCAGCCATATCGTGATGATTTGCACTGGCACCGGCAGCGCGCCCATGCGCGCAATGACCGAATGGCGCCGCCGCTTGCGGGCCAGTGGCAAGTTTGAAGGCGGCAAGCTGGTCTTGTTTTTCGGCGCACGGACGCAGCAGGAATTGCCTTACTTCGGCCCGCTGCAAAAGCTGCCCCAGGATTTCATCGATATCCACTTTGCGTTTTCACGCACGCCCGGCCAGCCCAAGCGCTATGTTCAAGACGCAATGCGCGAAGCCGCGCCGCAACTGGCCACCTTATTGCAAGACGCCCAAAGCCATTTTTATGTCTGCGGCCTCAAAAGCATGGAACAAGGCGTGTTGCAAGCGCTGCGCGACATTGCGCTGGGCGCTGGCCTGGACTGGACGGCTATTTCCCAGGACTTGAAGCAGCAAGGCCGCTTGCAGTTGGAGACTTATTAGCCCTCATCCTGAAAGGATAAGTCACCATTTTTATACAGCAAAGGTAATCGCTATCCCTATGAACGCTCCCCTGTCCTCCGCAAAAATCCTGGTCGTAGGCGCTGGCATCATGGGCGCGGGCATCGCGCAAGTGGCGGCGCAGGCCGGGCACAAGGTGTACCTGATGGACGCGCGCGAAGGTGCTGCGCGCCAAGCCCATGCCAAGTTAAGCGAGAGCCTCCATGCGCTGCTTGCCAAAGGCAAATTCACGCAGGCACAAGTGGACGACATACGCATGCGTATCGCACCGGTCGATACCTTGGCCGATGCAGCGGATGCCGGTTTAGTGATTGAAGCCATCGTAGAAAACCTCGATGCCAAGCGCGCCTTGTTTGGTGAGCTGGAATTTCTGCTAGGTGGGGACTGTGTGCTGGCCAGCAACACTTCATCTTTATCGATTACCGCTATCGCCAAAGGGCTGCGAAATCCGGGTCGGGTGGTGGGTATGCATTTTTTCAACCCGGTGCCTTTGATGAAACTGGTGGAAGTGGTCTCGGGCTTGCAAACCGCGCCGGGCGTGGCGCAAGCGATTTTTGATCTGTCCACAGCTTGGGGCAAAGTGCCGGTGCAGGCGCGCTCTACGCCGGGCTTTATCGTCAACCGCATCGCTCGGCCTTTTTATGCCGAAGCGCTGGCGCTCTTGCACGAACAAAGCACCAGCCCGCAGGTGATCGATGCCTGCATGCGCGCCATCGGCTTTCGCATGGGGCCCTGCGAGCTGATGGACTTGATCGGCCACGACACCAATTTTGCGGTGACGCAAGCGGTCTATGCAGCCAACTTTTTTGACAAGCGCTACACGCCCTCGTTGTTCCAAAGTGCGCTGGTCGATGGCGGCATGCTGGGCCGCAAAAGCGGGCGCGGTATTTACGACTACAGCGCAGGCAGCAAGCCGCCAACGGTGGACACACAGCCGCTGCCCCTGCCGGCTATTGCGCACCTGCAACTGCACAGCCGCACGCAAGACGCACAGACCATGGTCGACTGGCAAGTGCGCCTGCAAGCAGCAGGCATTGCCACGGATTTAGTGACAACTAGCAATTGGACCGGCCTACAAACCGGAGACCTGCAGATGCGCAGGACCGATGGCCGCCCTGCTTCCGCTTTGGGCCCGCAGGTGGTGGTGTACGACTGGCATCTGCCCCAGGGCAGCGCGCCGGTGCTGGCTTTTGCGGCCTCCAGCGGCGCGTCCGTTGACAACATCGCGCTGGCACAAGCGCTGCTGGGCGCGCTGGGTTTTGCGCCGCAACGCGTAGCCGATCAGCCCGGGCTGGTGGCGGCGCGCACGTTGGCCATGCTGGTGAACGAAGCGGCCGACGCGGTGCAGCAAGGCGTGTGCGACCCGGCAGGCGCAGATGCTGCGATGCAGCTGGGCGTGAACTACCCCGCAGGCCCGTTTGATTGGCTGGCGCGCTGGGGCGCACCAGCGGTGGTGCAGGTGCTCGAAGCGCTCGATACCCATTACCGGGGCGAGCGCTACCGCGTCAGCCCCTGGCTACGCCACGCGCTGTGGCAAGCGCAACACGCGGCTTGAGCCATCGCGCGATTTCCCCGTTTTCACTGCGAGACACACCATGCAAGACGCCTTTATTTGTGACGCTATCCGCACCCCTTTTGGCCGCTACGGCGGCGCGCTGTCCTCGGTGCGCACCGACGACCTGGCGGCCGTGCCCATCCGTGCGCTGATGCAGCGCAACCCTAGCGTGGACTGGGCGGCGCTGGATGATGTGTTCTACGGCTGTGCCAACCAGGCCGGCGAAGACAACCGTAATGTCGCGCGCATGGCCGCTTTGCTGGCCGGTTTGCCGGTGGACGTGCCCGGCGCCACCATCAACCGCTTGTGCGGCTCCAGTCTGGATGCGGTGGGTAGCGCGGCGCGCGCCATCAAGAGCGGCGAAGCGCAATTGATGATTGCCGGTGGCGTCGAAAGCATGAGCCGCGCGCCTTTTGTCATGCCCAAGATGGACAGCGCCTTTGGCCGCAACAACGCGGTGTATGACACCACCATCGGCTGGCGCTTTATCAACCCACTCATGAAGCAGCTGTATGGCGTGGACTCCATGCCCGAGACCGCTGAGAACGTAGCGCAGCAATTTGGCATCGAGCGGCAAGCCCAGGACCGCATGGCCTTGCGCTCGCAAGAAAACGCGGTGCGCGCCCAAGGCGAAGGCTTCTTTGATGCCGAGATCACGCCGGTCAGCATCCCCCAGAAAAAAGGCGATGCCCTGCTGGTGGCGCGGGACGAACATCCGCGCAGCACGTCTTTAGAAGCGCTGGGCAAGCTCAAACCCATCGTCCACCCCCAAGGCTCAGTGACCGCGGGCAATGCTTCGGGCGTGAACGATGGCGCATGCGCGCTTTTGCTGGCCAGCGCCAGCGCGGTAAAGCAACACAAGCTCAAGCCCCGCGCCCGTGTGCTGGGTATGGCCACTGCCGGCCTGGCGCCGCGCATCATGGGCTTTGGCCCTGCGCCCGCAGTGCGTAAAGTGCTGAGCCAAGCCGGGCTAACGCTGGCGCAAATGGACGTGATCGAACTCAATGAAGCTTTTGCCGCCCAGGGTCTGGCGGTTTTGCGCGATCTGGGCCTGGCCGACGACGACGCCCGCGTCAATCCCAACGGCGGCGCCATCGCCCTGGGCCACCCTCTGGGGGCCAGTGGCGCGCGGCTGGTTACTACCGCGCTCAATCAATTGGAACGCAGCGGCGGGCGCTATGGCTTATGCACCATGTGCATCGGCGTGGGCCAGGGCATTGCACTGGTGGTAGAGCGGGTCTAAACGTCGGGCAGGGCCCGGTTGAGGCAAACACCCGCCCTGAATTAGTGCTTCAACTGGGCGGTGGAAAGCTACCCAAGGCACAATGGCTGCATGAACAATCAGCCTCCGTTTATCGCCCCACAAAAATTCACCTCCGCCGCCGCGGCCTTGGCGCAAGTGCGAAATATTTACGCCCAAAGCATCGCCCACTTACGCGCCTGCATGCAGGCTTTCGTAGCCGGGGATGACCGCCTGGGCCACGTACGCGCTTTCTATCCGCTGGTGCGCCTGCATACCGACACCGTCTCGCGCACCGGCAAGGCCGAGGGCGCAGGTCTGAGCTACGGCTTTGTGGCCGGGCCAGGGCGTTTTGAAACCACGCTCACACGGCCTGATTTGTACGAACGCTATTACCTGGGGCAGTTCCAATTGCTGCTCAATAACCATGCGGTGGAACTAGAAATTTGCACCAGCACGCAACCCATACCGGTGCATTTTTCTTTTGCCGATAACGACCACTTGGAAGGCGAGATGAGCGCCGAACGCCGCGCCCGTATGCGCGATGTGTTTGACCTGCCGGACCTGGCCGCCATGGACGACGGCATTGCCAACGGCACCTATGCGCCCGGCCCCGGGGAGCCGCAGCCGCTGTCGCTGTTTACCGCACCGCGGGTGGACTATTCGCTGCACCGCCTGCGCCACTACACCGGCACCTTGCCCGAACATTTTCAAAACTTTGTGTTGTTTACCAACTACCAGTTTTATATCGACGAATTTATCGCCTTGGGCCGGGCGGCCATGGCCGACCCGAACAGCCCGTACAGCGCCTTTGTGGAGCCGGGCAACCTGACGACACGCCGGGTTGCCAGCGTCGGGGCTGCAACCCAGGCCCAAGGCCACAGCCCGCCGCGCCTGCCGCAAATGCCGGGCTACCACCTGGTGCGCGAAGACGGCAGCGGTATTACCATGGTCAACATCGGCGTGGGCCCGGCCAATGCCAAAAACATCACCGACCATATCGCCGTGCTGCGCCCGCACGCCTGGATCATGCTGGGGCACTGCGCCGGCCTGCGCAACACCCAGCAACTGGGCGACTACGTGCTGGCCCATGGCTATGTGCGCGAAGACCATGTGCTGGACGAAGAGTTGCCGCTGTGGGTACCCATCCCCGCGCTGGCCGAGATCCAAGTGGCGCTGGAGCAAGCCGTGGGGGATGTGACCGGACTCAAAGGAAGCGCACTCAAAAGCATTTTGCGCACCGGCACCGTGGCCAGCACGGACAACCGCAACTGGGAACTGCTGCCCGACAACCAGCCCCAACGCCGCTTTAGCCAAAGCCGCGCCGTGGCTTTGGACATGGAAAGCGCCACCATCGCCGCCAACGGCTTTCGCTTTCGGGTGCCCTACGGTACCTTGCTGTGCGTCAGCGACAAACCACTGCACGGCGAAATCAAACTCCCCGGCATGGCCAACCACTTCTACCGCGAACGCGTGGACCAACACCTGCGCATCGGGATACGCGCCATCGAACTCATGCGCGAACGCGGTCTTGACCAACTGCACAGCCGCAAGCTGCGCAGCTTTGCCGAGGTGGCGTTTCAGTAGGGATGCGGGTCGCAAAGCTTGGGGCCTGGCAAGGGGAATGCTTCCTTGGTGCGCTCCTTATTTGGTGGCTACCGAAAATAGCCACCAAGTTTGAATGTGTCTATTACAGCCCGCTCAAACCATGGCCATAGCTATTGACGTAAACTAAAATTATGGTTAGATTGACCATATGAAGGCCAAGCGACTTTTCTACGATAAAGCGGTTTTGCCGGACGGCGGGGTGGTTGAAATGACGATC
>CAMBFO010000087.1 GCA_945865675.1 Comamonas sp. lk | reverse complement strand
GTGGTGGTGCCACCCATATCGGCAACGATGGCATTGTCCAGTCCGCTCAAAGCGCAAGCGCCCAGCACACTGGCGGCGGGGCCGGACAAGACGGTGCTTACCGGCCTTTGCAAAGCGCTATGCACATTGATGAGCGAACCATCGCCCTTGACCAGCATTAGCGGTGCGTCGATCTGGCGCGCGGCCAATGTGCGCTGTACCGAATCAATCAGGGTTTTGACGTGCGAAATCATGCGGGCATTGAGGGCGGCCGTCAGCGCCCGGCGCGGCGCGCCCAGGCTGGAGGCCAGCTCATGCCCGCAGGTGACCGGCGTGTCGCAGTGTTCCTGCACCCAGGCGCGCAACTGGTTTTCATGCGCCGGGTTGCGCACCGCAAAGGTGGCCGAAATCGCAAACGCCGATACCCGCCCTGTATGCCTGGCAATGGCGGCGCGGCAGGCCGCCTCGTCCAGCGCGCACAGAGGTAGGCCCGCGGCATCATGCCCGCCGGCCAGGCTTTCAATTGCGTCCAGGCCCAGCAAATCGCCTAGCCCGCTGGTTTTGATTTGCTGCGCGTCATAGCCCACCAGCAGCGCGCAGACCGGCGCGCCTTTGCCTTCGACCACCGAGTTGGTGGTCAGCGTGGTGGACAGCGAGACCAAATCCACCTGCGCTAATAATTCTTGCGGCAGACCATCCAAAGACGCGGCAATACCCTGCGCCAAGTCAAAGCGGGTGGTCAGGCTTTTGGAGGCCGCCACCACCTCGCGCGCCGCATTAAGTAGTACCGCGTCGGTAAAGGTGCCGCCGGTATCTATCCCTAGCGCAAAGCTCATGCACCCGCTGCGGCGCAAAGCCAGCGAAACAAGTAGTCGGCAAAGCTGCGGCGCACGGTGACTTCGTAGTGGCTGCCCGCTTGCTTGCAAAGAATGGTGGCATTGGCACGCGAGATATGGCTTTGCGCCACCTGGCCGGCCGCAAAAACGCTGGCGTGCAAATCCAAGGGACAGCCGCGCGAGAGCAAGTCCGCAGCGCCCGGCCCTTGCACGCGCAACACGGTATTGCCGTGGCCCACGCTCACGACCGCAAAATGCTGCTCCGCGAGTGCTTGGCGTAGCGCGACTTCCAGCGCCGCGCCCTGCCCGATAGGGCATTGCAACAACCATTCATCCGGCCCAAGCCAGAGTAGTTGGCGATCTGCGCCCATACGCGCGGTATTGGCTACCAAAGGCAGTGCTAAACCGGTGACCGATTGCACCGCGCTGTCAAACGCGGCATCTGCCGGATTGCCGCGCAAATTGAGCATGTCCCTTAAGGGCGCTTCGCCCAGCGCGACGGCTTGGCCATCGACCACCAAAGACTTGTCGCCCGCGCCTAACAAGGGCGCCAAAGGGCTTTGCAAAACAGCTTCAGACATGGTGGCGTTTTCCTTCAGGATCGTAAAACACGGTGCTGCCCACGGTGGCGCGTATGGTGCTGCCATCGGCCAGCGGTATTTGCACTTGCTGACCATGGCGCTGGTGGCCGTTACGCACCAAGGCCATGGCAATCGAGCGCTTGAGCGTGGGGCTGTAGTAGCTGGACGTTACGTGGCCCAGCATAGGCACTGGCGTTACTGCGCTTGCACCCACTTCGGTAATTTGCGCGCCTTCTGGCAAAACGGTAGCGGGGTCTTCAGTAAGCAAGCCCACCAGCTCTTTGCGGTTGGGGCCTGCGGTGTGGCTGCGCGACAGCGAACGGCGACCTAAAAAGTCTTTGGTTTTGGACACCATGCCGCCCATGCCCAGGTCGTGTGGCGTCACCGAGCCATCGGTGTCCTGGCCCACAATGATGTAGCCTTTTTCGCCGCGCAGCACGTGCATGGTTTCGGTGCCGTAAGGCGTGATGTTGAACTCCGCGCCCGCTGCCATGAGCGCGGCCCACACCGAGACGCCGTAGTGCGAAGGCACGTTCACCTCAAAGGACAACTCACCCGAAAAGCTGATGCGCATAATGCGCGCCGCCACGCTCGCGACCGTGCCCTCGCGGTAGCTCATAAAGGGGAAGGCGGCCAGCGACAAGTCCACGTCTTTGCAGACTTTTTCCAGCACCGCACGGGCCTTGGGGCCGACCAGGCCGAAGGTGCTCCAGTGGTCGGTGACGCTGGTCATATAGACCTGCATGTCGGGCCATTCAGTTTGTACCCAGCGCTCCATCCAACCCAGCACGCGCGCCGCGCCGCCCGTGGTGGTGGTCATTACAAAATGGTTTTCTGCCAGGCGCACGGTCACGCCGTCGTCATAGACCATGCCGTTTTCATCCAGCATCAGGCCGTAACGCGCTTTGCCAACTTCTAGCTTAAGCCAGGGGTTGGTGTACATCCAGTTGAGCAGCTTGGCGGCGTCCGGGCCTTGGATGTCAATCTTACCCAGCGTCGATGCGTCCATGATGCCCACGCCTTCGCGCACCGCCATCACTTCGCGGTGCACCGCCTGGTGCATGTCTTCAGAGCCCTTGGGGAAGTACCAGGGGCGCTTCCACTGGCCCACGTCTTCAAACAAAGCACCGGCGGCAATATGCAACTGGTGCGGGCTGGTGTGGCGCGCCGGGTCGAACAAATCGCCCCGGTCCACACCGGCCAAGGTTCCGAAACTAATGGGGACGTAATTGGGCCGGAAAGTGGTGGTGCCGACTTGGCCGATGGGCTTGCCCAAAGCGCGCGCAGCCAGCGCCATGCCATTGATATTGCCTAACTTACCCTGGTCGGTGCCAAAGCCCATGGCGGTGTAGCGTTTGATATGTTCAATCGACTCAAAGCCTTCGCGCACGGCCAGTTCAATGTCCGCAGCGCCTACGTCGTTTTGGTAATCGACAAAAGCTTTGCGGCGGCGGGACACGGGCTCGCCGGTCTCGGCAATCCAAAAGGGCGCTATCGCCTGGGCCGCTGCTTCGCTGACTTGGTAGCTGCTGGCCTGCGCTGCAAAGCCAGCGCTGTGCGCGGCTTGTGCACCGGCCTGGCTGGCCGCTGCTAACGTTTGCGCCAAACCGAACTGGGCGGCGCCGGCGCCCACAATCTGTTGGTCAGCGATTGCGGCGCCGGGCGTAAAGCAGCACAAGGTCTCGTTCCACACGGCTTTGCCGCCGGAGTGGGAATACAAGTGGATCGCCGGGTTCCAGCCACCGGCCATGCCCAGCGTGTCGCAGGCCAGCACGCGCCGCGCGCCGCTGGCCTTGCCGCCGTTCATTGCAGCCAGTTCTATGCTGCTCACGCGCACGCTGCCATGGGCTTGCACCGGCACATGGTTGCGTAGCACGGTGACGCCGGCGTTTTGCGCTTGTTCGGCCAAACCACCGGCAGGTGTGCTGCCCGCGCGGGTATCGACCACGCTCACTTGCGCGCCGGCGTGGCGCAGCACCAGTGCGTCGGCGTACGCGCTGTCGTTATTCGTCAGCAGCACGATGTTTTTACCCGCGAGTACGCCGTACAGCGTGGCGTAATCGGCCAGCGCCGAGGACAGCATCACACCGGGCAAGTCGTTGTTGCCAAACACCATGGGCCGCTCATGCGCGCCAGTGGCCAGCACTACTTGGCTTGCGCGCACGCGCCATAGGCGCTCGCGAACGCCCTGGCGCTGCGCCAAAGGCAGGTGGTCGCTCAGCGCTTCGCGCACCGTTAAGAAGTTGTAATCGTGGTAACCAAACACCACGCCCCTGCGGATGATGCGCACATCGGGCATGGCCTGCAGTTCGGCCACCGCAGCGCGTACCCAGTCGCTGGCCGATTGGCCGTCTATAGTGCCGGTGCAGCGGTGTGCTGCGCCACCGAGCTCAGCTTGCAGTTCCGCAACGATCACCCGCGCGCCGCTACGTCCTGCAGCCAGCGCTGCGGCCAGACCGGCGATACCGCCGCCGGCGACAAACACATCGCAATGGGCGTTTTGATGCACGTAGCGCGCCGTATCTTCCACTTCGGGTGCAGCACCCAGGCCACCGGCCTTGCGGATAAAGCGCTCGTAAAACATCCAGGCCTTGGCCGGCCACATAAACGTTTTGTAGTAAAAACCGGCGGGAAACAGGGGCGTGCCCCAGCGGTTGGGACTGAGCAGGCGCGAGAGCAAACCCGGCCAGCCGTTGACGCTCTCGGCATACAAGCCCTCGTACAACTCGACCTCGGGCATCTTGGCATTGGGGATGGTGTGCGAACCGCGCTCGACCTGCACCAGTGCAGACGGTTCTTCAATACCGGAGGTCACGATGCCGCGCGGACGGTGGTATTTCCAGGACCGCGAAAACAAGCTCTCGCCCGCTGCGAGCAGGGCCGAAGCCAGGGTGTCGCCGGCATAGCCGCTAAAGCTGCGGCCATTGAAGGTGAAGCGGACCGGGGCTTTACGGTCGATGCGGCTGCCCAGGTTCGGTACACGTTGCCCGCTCATGCTGCTGCTCCTGCGCCGGGCGCGCCATCTGGGTTTTCGCCCGGTTTGTAAAACTTGCTGAACTGGTAGCTCACGGTATTGCGCTCGGCATTGAACCAGCGGCGGCAACCGGCGGAGTGCAGCCATTGTTCGCGGTGCAGCCCTTTGGGGTTTTTGCGCATGAACAAATAGTCGCCCCATTGCTCATCCGTGAGCGCATCGGTATCGAGGGGACGCGCAATATGCGCTTCGCCGCCGCAGCTAAATTCACTTTCGGCGCGGGGGCCGCACCAGGGGCAGGTAATTTTTAGCATCTTGGGTTTTCTCTATGTTTTTTTATACAGGTTTCGGCCTTGCAGGCCGAGTTACTTTCTTTTGCTTCGCCAAAAGAAAGTAAGCAAAGAAAAGGCGAGCCAAAGGCCGTGCCCCTTCGGGGTGCCTTGCGCTACTCGCGTCGCCCGGGGTCGGGCGCAAACTCGCTACGCTCAAACAAGCGCCCGCCCTGATCCGGCCGCCGCTGCGTTGCTCAGCACGGCCTATGGCGGCGAGGGTCCCGAATACCGCGTGTGCTCGTTCGCTGCGCTCACCTTGCACACGCCTTTGAGCGCTACGCGCGCGGGCGCATCCGCGCCAAGCATTTAGCCCTTGACTACGACTGCGACTTTTACCAATCTGCGCAAACAAACCCGCACCGCAACGCCCCGAATCAAAACCCCTATCCGGCCCAAAAAAACCAAATTGGGTATTCAAGCTCCCCTTCACCCCCCGAGGGGGTGAAGGGGCGGGGGGGAAGCGGGGGGCAAGACAGCGGGGGGAAAAATAAAAGCTTTTCTTCACCCCAGCGGGGGTGAAGGGGCGGGGAGGAAGCGGGGGGCAAACCAAAGTCCCACAGGGAAAATCTTCTTTAACTTCCAAAGCAGGACGGAGGAAATTCCCCCCAGTCTTCACATCAGAAACACGATAAAAACCCATACTTAAATTCCGCCTTAATGCGCCACACCCGCCGCGCCGTGCTCATCAATCAGGTGCCCGGTGTTAAAGCGATTGAGTTCAAAAGCGGCATTGAGTGCATGTGGCCGGTCTTGCGCCATGGTGTGTGCCATCACCCAGCCCGAGCCGGGGGTGGCTTTGAAGCCGCCAGTGCCCCAGCCACAGTTGAAGTACAGGCCTTGGATATGGGTCTTTGAAATAATCGGGCAGGCATCCGGTGCCACGTCCACAATGCCGCCCCACTGGCGGTTCATGCGCACGCGCCGAAAGATGGGGAAGAGTTCGCAAATCGCTTGCAGCGTGTGCTCGATGATGGGGAAGCTGCCGCGCTGGCCGTAGCCCACATACGAGTCGATACCTGCGCCGATTACCAAGTCGCCTTTGTCGGACTGGCTGGCATAGGCGTGAATGGCGTTGGACATCACGACCGTATGCAATATCGGTTTCATGGGTTCGGAGACCAATGCTTGCAGCGGGTGGCTTTCCAGCGGAAGGCGGATGCCGGCCATGCTGGCAATCACGCTGCTATGCCCGGCTGCCACCACGCCGATTTTTTTGCTCTTGATCACCCCGCGTGTGGTCTCAATACCCACCACCTGATCGCCCTCGCGCTGCACGCCAATGACTTCGCAGTTTTGGATGATGTCCACGCCCAGGCGGTCGGCTGCGCGCGCAAAGCCCCAGGCAATCGCATCGTGGCGGGCCACGCCGCCGCGCGGCTGGAAGGACGCACCCATAACGGGGTAGCGCAGGCTGTCGCTGGTGTTCATGATGGGCACCATGGCCTTGATTTGTGCGGGTGTCAGCACCACGCCATCGACGCCGTTCAAGCGGTTGGCATTGACGCGGCGTTGGATGTCGCGCATGTCTTGCAGCGAGTGGCCCACATTCATCACGCCGCGCTGGCTGAACATGGTGTTGTAGTTCAGGTCTTGCGACAAGCCTTCCCACAGTTGCAAGGCTTTTTCATACAGATGCGTGGCGTCGTCCCACAAGTAGTTGGAGCGCACGATGGTGGTATTGCGCGCGGTGTTACCGCCGCCCAGCCAGCCGCGCTCGACGACTGCGATGTTGCGCATGCCATGTTCTTTGGCCAGGTAATAAGCGGTGGCTAAGCCGTGGCCGCCGCCACCGACGATGATGGCGTCATAACTGGATTTGGGCTCGGGGCTGCGCCATTGTTTTTGCCAGTTCTCGTGGTAAGACATGGCGTTGCGCGCCAGCGCGAAAATAGAAAAATGGCTCACAGGAATACTTTCATTGCGGCTGAGGTGATGAAGACGGCGCGGCGGGCACAGTGCTGGCCGTGCAGGCCTGCGCGCATTGCATAAATTGGTTCTCGCACTGCTGTTGCAGCTCTTGGGTGGCGCTTTTGCGGTCGCTATCGTTGTCGCTGCGCTGCTGCAGCCATTGCGAGGAGTCGGTCAAGGTGCCGCTGCGTGTGCGCCACGCGCTCAGGGCGTCGTGCAAAAACAAGGTTGCTGCGCCAAGCCAGGCCTTAGGCGCCTTGTTTTTACTGCATTGCGCTTTTTCGGAGCGGCATAGGCTACTGCAGGCCTCTCCCTCTTGGCCTAGGGCAGCAGACGCAGCGGTGAGTGCGCACAGGCTGAGCAGCAGCCAAGGTCTCAAAATTTTCAGCGAAAGCATAGGGATGGTCAGCACTCAATCACATTGACGGCCAGCCCGCCCCGGCTGGTCTCTTTGTATTTTGTCATCATGTCGCGCCCGGTATCGCGCATGGTTTTAATCACCTGGTCCAGTGACACAAAGTGGGTGCCGTCGCCGCGCATGGCCATGCGCGCCGCATTCAGGGCTTTGACCGAGCCCATGGCGTTGCGTTCGATGCAGGGAATCTGCACCCGTCCGCCCACCGGGTCGCAGGTCAGCCCCAGGTTGTGCTCCATGCCGATCTCGGCGGCGTTCTCCACTTGGGCCGGGCTGCCGCCCATCACGGCCGCCAGCCCCGCAGCCGCCATCGAGCAGGCTACGCCCACTTCGCCCTGGCAACCCACTTCGGCGCCGCTGATGGAGGCGTTTTCTTTGTACAAAATGCCAATCGCCCCAGCGGTGAGCAAAAAGTCGCGTACGCCTTGCTGATTGGCGCCAGAAATAAAGCGCTCGTAGTAGTGCATGACTGCCGGCATGATGCCTGCTGCACCATTGGTGGGCGCTGTCACTACGCGGCCCCCGGCGGCGTTTTCCTCATTCACCGCCATGGCATAGACGTTGACAAAGTCCAAAATCGTTAATTGGTCGCGCAACCCCTCTTCGGGGCGGCTGCTCAGGCTGCGGTGCAATTCGGCAGCTCGGCGCTTGACCATCAGGTTGCCCGGCAGATGGCCATCGGTGCGTATGCCGCGTGCCACGCAGGCCTTCATGGCGTCCCAAATCGCGTCCAAGCCGGCATCGACCTCTTCATCGCTGCGCCAGGCGTGCTCATTGGCGCGCATGACTTGGGCTATCGACATGCCGGTGCTAGCGGTGATGGCCAGCAAGGCGTCGCCACTCAAAAATGGATAGGCCAGCACCGTGCGGTCGGCCACGATGCGCGGCGCTTCGTGGGTGGCGGCGTGTTCGGCATCGGCGTCTTCCTGCGACACCACAAAACCGCCGCCGACCGAAAAATAGCGCCGCTCCTGCAGCAGGGCTCCTGCTGCGTCCAAAGCCATGAACTTCACGCCATTGGGGTGGAAGGACAGCGTTTCGCGCCGCAAAAAAAGTACATCGCTTTTTTCAGCGAAGGCAATCGGGTGGCTGCCCTGCAGTTGGAGGACTTTTTCTTTGCGGATTTTTTTCAGCCGCGCATCGATGCTGTCCGGGTCTATGCTGTCGGGCATCAGGCCTTCTAGGCCCAGCATCACGGCGGTATCGGTGCCGTGGCCTTTGCCGGTTGCGCCCAAAGAGCCGTACAAACGCACTTCCACCCGCGCGGTGGCCGCCAGCATGCCGTCCTGCGCCAGCGCTTTGGCGAACATGGCGGCGGCCTTCATCGGCCCTACGGTATGCGAAGACGAGGGGCCGATTCCGATCTTGAAAAGGTCAAAAACGCTCAAAGACATGGATGAAACCCTATAAAGCCGCAAACAAGGATTGTGAAGTGGGCGCGCACCTGCCTATTGTTCGCCATACGACGCGCCACGACGCCAGTGCGACAGGACCTCTGGCGTTTAGATGCAAGTAGGTGTCGCAGTATGACTTGGGCTAGGCTTGGGCACTGGAGATACTCCTCGATGCCCCTAGGGAAGGTTTGCATGGGTCCGTCATCGTGAGGAGCGCAGCAACGCGGCGATCTATAAGTGTTTGTTTCGCAAGCAAATATGGATTGCTTCGCAGCGCTCGCAATGACGGGTTTGGACTTATGCAGAGCTTCCCTAGCCTTGTACCGACTGGAGATTTGCCATGGACGATAGTGTCACCCAAAGCGCCGCCGAGAGCGCGCCGCGGACTCGCCGCAGTGCCGGAGGCCGCGAGGTCAAGCGCGCTTTGCGCTCGGCCCGTAGCGTCCAGGCCGCGCCTTTTATTACGCGCAATATCCCTTATTACGAAGTGCTAGATGAAGAAGGCCTGGCCATCATCGAGCGCAATGCCAACACTATTTTGGAAGAAGTCGGCATCGATTTCCGCGACGACGCCGAAGCCTTAGACATCTGGCGCAAAGCCGGCGCTGAAGTGACGGGCGAGCGCGTGCGCTTTCCTGGCGGCATGTGCCGCGCCATTGTGCAAGCCAGCGCGCCGCGCCAATTTACCCAATACGCGCGCAATCCGGCACATAACGTGGTCATCGGCGGCAATAACACCGTGTTTGCGCCATCTTACGGCTCGCCCTTTGTGCGCGATCTGGACAAAGGCAGGCGCTACGCCACCTTGCATGACTTTGAAAACTTTGTGAAGTTGGCCTATATGGCCAACGCCATCCACCACAGCGGCGGCACGATTTGCGAGCCGGTGGACCTGCCGGTGAACAAGCGCCATTTCGACATGGTCTATGCGCACATGAAGTACAGCGACAAGCCCTTCATGGGCTCGGTCACCAAGCCTGAGCGTGCGCAAGACACGGTGGAAATGGCGGCGCGCCTTTTTGGCGACAACTTTATCGACCCGGCCACCGGCAAAAACCGCACCGTCTGCATCAGCCTGATCAATGCCAACTCGCCCATGACTTTTGACGAGACCATGCTGGGCGCGGCCAAGGTCTATGCGCGGGCTAACCAGGCCACCATCATCACGCCTTTTATTCTGGCTGGCGCCATGTCGCCTGTTACCGTGGCCGGTACCTGCGCCCAGACCCTGGCCGAAGCCCTGGCGGGTATGGCGTTTGTACAACTGGTCAACCCCGGCGCGCCGGTGGTGCTGGGCAGTTTTGCCTCTTCGGTGTCTATGCAGTCGGGCGCACCCACTTTTGGCACGCCGGAACCGGCGCTGGTGCTGTATGTGATGGCCGCGCTGGCGCGCCGTCTGGGGGTGCCTTTTCGCTCCGGCGGCGGCCTGTGCGGCTCCAAGATTGCGGATGCGCAAGCGGCCTCCGAATCAGCCAACACCATGATCCCAACCTGCCTGGCAGGCGTCAACTTTGTGCTGCATACCGCCGGTTGGCTCGAAGGCGGTTTGTCCATGGGCTATGAAAAATTCATCATGGACTGCGACCAAGCCGGCATGATGCACACCTTGATGGCCGGTGTGGACATGAGCGAAAACGGACAGGCCATGGACGCTATCCGCGAAGTAGGCCCCGGCAAACACTTTTTAGGCTGCGCCCACACCCAGGCCAACTTCGAAACTGCGTTTTACCGCTCGCCGATTACCGACAACAACAGTTTTGAGCAATGGGAAGCCGAAGGCGGCGTGGACTTGTCGGTGCGCGCCAATTCCCTGTGGAAGAAAAACCTGGCGGAGTACGAAGCCCCGGCCTTGGACCAGGCCGCCGACGAGGCCGTCCTGGATTACGTCAACCGGCGCAAGGCTTCGTTTCCGGACTCCAATATCTAAGGAGTCTGGCACCTGCGGTGCCAATCGCATCCGTCAGGGTCCTTGACCGATGTTGCGTTAGAGGCATATTGCCTTCCTACGCCCGTATTGTTGATTTTCAAATCAACAACGACCAAGATAGACAAAGCGCGTAGTCGCGCACAAAATTTGCTTGAACACTTTGCTTTCTTTTGGGCTTCAACCATGGTGACTACTCCCCCGATTCTCCGCCCCATAGCATCTGAGCTAAAAACCGATCGTCTGCATTTGCGCGCCCCCAGAGAAGGTGACGGTGAACGGGTTTATGAAGCCGTGGTGGAAACCTTGGATCAACTTCGCGCCTGGCCCGCATCGCTTCCCTGGGC
>CAMBFO010000086.1 GCA_945865675.1 Comamonas sp. lk | reverse complement strand
GTAAGACCGCCACCTCCGTATTCTTTCGGCCAAGTCGGCACCGTCCAGCCGCGCTCGGCCATCCGCTCAAGCCACAACTTTTGCGCGTCCGAGGCAAACTTCCATTTACGCCCACCCCAACAGGTGTCGTCGTCGCTTGACATCGCTGTACGCATTTGCTTAGGACAATTGGCCTCCAACCAGGCACGGGTGTTGTTGCGGAATTCAGAGATTTCTATCGTTTGGTTCATCGCGCATGTTCTCTAAGAATAGATATGCCAAGACGTTGCCGCTGGCGTAGCAGAGGGTGTCAAGACAAATTGGGCTAGCCGCGTTCACGCAACTCGCGACGCAATACCTTGCCCACCGGGCTCTTGGGTAGTTCGTCCAAAAACTCTACTTCGCGCGGAACTTTGTATGCGGTGAGGTTTTCGCGGCAATGCGCTATGACCATCTCCTGGGTCAGTACAGGCGATTTTTTGACCACAAAGAGTTTGATTTTCTCCCCAGTGCCATCGCTCTTATTTCCCACCGCAGCGACTTCGAGCACGCCAGGGTGCGACATGACCACTTCTTCCACTTCGTTGGGATAAACGTTGAAGCCCGAGACAAGAATCATGTCCTTGATCCGGTCCACGATTTTCATGTAACCATCGATCTCCATGACGGCGATATCGCCGGTGCGCAAGAAGCCATCAGCCGTCATGACTGCAGCCGTTTCCTGGGGGCGCTGCCAGTATCCCTTCATGACCTGGGGGCCGCGCACGCAAAGTTCGCCAGCTTGGCCGATCGGCAGTTCTACCCCCTCTTCATTGCGGATGGAAACTTCGGTGGACGGTAGCGGAAACCCAATGCCACCGCGAAACTCATTGGTGTTGTAGGGGTTGACACTGACGGTGGGGGAACATTCCGTCAGGCCAAATCCTTCCAGCAAGGGCTTACCCGTAACCTGCTGCCACTGCTCGGCCACGGTACGCTGCGTGGCGGCACCGCCGCCGACACCAAAAATCAGCTTGCTAAAGTCGAGCTTGGCAAAGTTGGGGTTGTTTAATAAGCCGATAAAGAGTGTGTTGACCGCAGGCAGACTGGCGAATTTGTACTGTGACAACACCTTGACAAAAGCGGGGATGTTGCGTGGGTCGGATACCAGCACGTTCGTACCCCCCGCGTTGAGACCGCTCAGACAAGTGCCTAGCGCGTAGATGTGATAGAGCGGAATCGCCGTGATGCCTATCATGGCTTCGGTCTTGTCAATGATGGGGTCGAACCAAACTCTTCCCTGCTCTACGTTGGAGAGCACGTTGCGGTGCGTCAACATGGCACCTTTGGAGACACCCGTAGTTCCGCCGGTGTATTGAAGGAAGGCCAAATCGTCGGACTTACAAGCCACAGGACGAAAGACTGCCTGCGAACCCAGCGCCAACACATCGCGCAGACCTGTGCTGCCCGGCAAGCTATAAGATGGCACTGCTCTTTTGACTTGGCGAATCAAAAAATTTCCAATCACCCGCTTTGCCCACGGCATCATGTCGGTCAGCGCTGTAACGACCACGTGTTTGACCGATGTAGAGGCGATCACTTTGGCCAGGGTGTGCGCAAACACCTCAACCACGACCATCGCCTCGGCTCCCGAGTCTTTAAGCTGATGCTCCAACTCGCGTGGCGTGTACATGGGGTTGACATTAACCACCACGTATCCGGCGCGGAGTAGTCCAAATAAACACACCGGGTACTGCAACAAGTTGGGCATCATGAGCGCAACCCGCGCACCTTTGGGAAGCTTTAAATCAGACTGGAAATAAGCCGCCACCTGCCGGCTCAAGATGTCTAGTTGCTGGTAGGTCAGCGCCTCTCCCGTCGAACCACTGATAAAGGCCTTACGCTGCGCGTATTTCGCCACTGCAGCATCGACGTAATCGGCAATGGAGCCAAGCGCATCAGCATCAATTTCATGCGCAACGCCGGGAGGGTAGTTTTTGAGCCAGACCTTGTCCATTGTGATGTCATCCTATCTCTGGTTGTTGGAACGTTGCACAAGGCAACTCGCTAACTGCGGCGGAAAAAACTAGCGACTCTCTTGGCGCAACGACAACACCAAAAATATCAGCGACAGGACAAGAATGACGTAAGTCCCGTAGGCGCCTGGAGGTGCAGACTCCACCTGCAAGGGCTTGAGCTGGCCCGCCGCAAAGCGCAATAATTGCTCAATCGCGAGCAAAGCAAGCATCGCCGGCACTAAAAAGCGATAGCGAAGTAACACCGCCCACTGCACACAGGCCAACACGAGTTGGCTGGCGCCCCATTGGGAAAAAACCGCAATAATATTTGGGCCTCCCGCGACATCGAGCGCGATGTGTGCAATGGTGCCTGCGCCTCCATCAGGTGCAAGTAAGTGCACAAAGCTGCGTGCTGTACTGGTCAGCGTAACTAGCGCAAAAAACCAAAAAGACCAACGCGATCCTGTGTACTGCAGGCTGCTGCCTGGAAGCAATTTTTCCAAAAACATGGCCAATCAACCGATCTACGAGCTAATCGAGCGCACTAATTCGATGTACTTTTGTTGAGCTGCGTCTTTGGATAATCCTGCTATCTCAGCCCAAGCTTTATGCTTAAACATACCCATCATGTCACCTGGCGCCTCGGTCGGCGCATCGCCTTGAGTGCTTTGTTTGTAAAGTGCATACAACTTCAGCATAGTTTCATTGTCTGGGCGACTCGCGATGGATTTCGAAGCTGCTACGGCATCGAGGAATTGTTGATTCAAATCTGACATGTCTTGCTCCAATTTCAGTAAAAGTGTGTTTCGAAAATCTTTTGGCACTAATCGTGTCACATTTTTTTCATCTTTCAATTAGCGTAAACCCTAGTGCCTTAGAGTTGACTTTCAGGCAAACATTCGCAAGCTTAGATTTAAATTGACACTATTAATGTCATAATATATTATCCGATTAGACCGCTATTTCTAAGAGGGCGATTGTGTGGTGAGTCATTTGAATTAGGAGCACTTTATGGCCTTTCTATTGCAATGCCCTCAGGCCGTTCACACCAGAAACTGCCACCTTAACGGGTCAGCTTTTCAGCCAAGTAATGTGCCAATGCAAGTGCGTGATAGACAGGGCGTGAGCCATGGCAAAGTAACAGGTCATTGGTTTTCATTAGTGCCCTACGAGGCTAGAACGGAGAATCCCAAAGCCATGCTAGGCACGGTCAGAGGTGGCTCTTGATGAAGACTATTTGGAAAAGATCTGCCTGGATAGGTGGGGGCGCGGTGCTGGCAGCCGCAATGCTATGGTGGCAACGAGGTCCGATCACTGTTGGGGTGATGACCCAGCAGATCAACTCCATGACAGCTATCTCCAACCCCTTGGCCTTGCTTGCCGATGGTCTGCATGTGGGCTTATGTGGGGCCGGTTCGCCATTTCCCGACACCAAGCGCAGTGGACCTTGTACGGTGGTGGTGGCTGGTCGGCGGATGTTTGTGTTTGACAGTGGATCTGGCGCGTCACGCAATATTGCACGCATGCGATTGAATTCTGGACAAATCGAGGCACTTTTCCTTACCCATTACCACTCCGATCACATTGATGGCCTAGGTGAATTGATGTTGCAACGATGGATACAGGGAGAGGCTTCCATTCCGGTTCCGATTTACGGCCCGCCTGGTTTGGAGACGGTGATAAACGGGTTCAACAACGCGTACACCTTGGATAAAGGCTATCGAATCGCTCACCATGGCGAATCTGTGGCGCCGCCAGACGGCTTTGGAGGTCGGCCCATGGTTTTCGATCTGCCCGTAGAAGGATCACGTAAAGTATTAATCTCGGAACCTGACCTCGAGATCGCGGCCTTTGCAGTGCAGCATTCACCAGCCTCTCCCGCTGTGGGCTACAAGATCAGGTACAAGGATCGCAGCATTGTTATCAGCGGGGACACCAAGAAGGTTGCCTCAGTTGCTCGAGAGGCCGTTGGAGCTGACTTGTTAGTCCATGAGGCCTTATCGCCTGTGTTGCTTGCCTTGTTACAACAGGGCTTTGATCGCGCAAAGCGAGCAAACCTTTCGCACATCATGCACGACGTTGTGGGCTACCACACAACACCCGAGGAAGCCGCCGAAATAGCCCAGAGTGCCGGCGTCAAAGCGCTAGTTCTTAACCACATCGTTCCACCGTTGCCCTTGCAGGGCCTTGATCCCGTGTTCTTGCAGAAGGCAAAAAAACTCTACGACGGTCCGTTGCGCATAGGGGAAGATGGCGACTGGTTCAGCTTGCCTGCGGGGAGCACGGCCGTAGAAATGGGGAAAAGGCTTTAAACGCAATTTGCCTGCAGCGAAAAATAGGAGAAGTCGGAAAATGCTTAAGAAAATTTCATGGGGACTACTACTCATTCTCCTATTGGGAACCGCTGGGTTTTTTGCCGCAGGCGGCCAAGCAGGTGTCGTGCTTTTGACGGTCAAGTACATACTTCGAAAACAATACGGGCCGCCGCAGTCGATTACTTGGCAATCAGATTTGTCAAATGCGAACCAAGCCTCATCAACAGGTACTTCGTTACCACGCCCACCTAATGTGATTTTGATCGTGGCAGACGATTTGGGCTTTAACGACATCACACACCACGGCGCAGGCATCGCAGGCGGCAAGGTTCCCACCCCGAACATTGACAGTATCGCGTCCCAAGGTGTGGACTTTACCAATGGCTATTCCGCGAATGCCACCTGTGCGCCTTCGCGAGCCTCCTTAATGACCGGTCGATATGCGACACGCTTTGGCTTTGAGTTCACTCCGACCCCAAAGCAGTTCATGAAACTGGTCGCAGGTATACCTGATCCTCAACAGCCACATCCTGCCATTTACCACGCCGAGAGAGAGAACGAGCTGATTTCCTATGAAAACATGGGCTTGCCGACCAAGGAAATTACCCTGGCCAAGTTGCTTCAAGGGGGTGGGTACCATTCGGTGCACTTGGGTAAATGGCATTTGGGCGACAGCCCGCAATTCCGACCCTACAACCATGGATTTGACGAGTCGCTATCGCTTCTTCATGGCGGATCTATGTACCTGCCGACTAAAGACCCTCATGTCGTCAACTCCAAACAGGACTTTGACCCTATCGACAAATTTATATGGGCGGCAGAGCCATGGGGAATACGCTTCAATGACCGCGAACCGTTTCAGCCGCCCAAATACCTTACCGACTACCTCACCGATGAAGCGGTCAAGGTCGTGGAAACCAACAAAAACCGGCCCTTCTTCATGTACCTCGCGTACAACGCGCCCCACACCCCTTTGCAGGCTACGCGAGAAGACTTCGATGCACTGAGCTTCATACCTGACCATGCCACTCGCGTGTATGCCGCAATGATTCGCAACCTGGACCGCAACATCGGACGCGTGCTGCAGGCGCTCAAAGACCAGGGTGTCGACGACAACACACTAGTGATATTTACCAGTGACAATGGTGGCGCCCATTACATTGGCGTTGACGGGATCAACGCGCCGTACCGCGGTTGGAAGGCAACTTTTTTTGAAGGCGGCATTCGTGTGCCATTCTTCATGCGTTGGCCTAGTGCAATCCCCAAAGGCATGAAGGTGAATTCTGCGGTCAATCACTTTGACATTTTTGCCACAGCAGCGGCAGCGGCAGGATTGGAAGTTCCCAAGGACCGCCCCATAGATGGCGTCAATCTGCTGCCTTTTGCCAAAGGTAAGTCTACTGGCAATGCGCATGAATCGCTTTTTTGGCGCACGGACTCTTACCGCGCCATGCGCACCAATGAGTGGAAACTGCAAGTCACAGAAAGACCGAAAAAGGAGTGGCTCTATCACCTGACGGTTGATCCGACCGAGCGCAATAACCTCGCCCAGAAGGAACCTCATCAACTGGCGTCTATGAAAGCAAAGTTGGCAGCATGGGACAAGCAACAGGTTAAGCCTCTTTGGCCTTCGCTTGGCGAAGGTGCCATCGCCATCGATCGCACACTCAAAACAAAGCCTGTGCCTAACGAAGATTACATCTACTACGCCAATTGATTATGCAAACACTGCCCGTCCTTTACGGCATGCCTGCCTCGCTTTACACCGCCAAGGTGCGGGCTTACCTGCGCAAACAACGCATCACATTCGAGGAGCGCGCAGTCGGTGATCCGCGCTTTCGCAGCGAGATACTCCCGCAAATCGGACGTTGGATTATCCCGGTAGTGCAACTCCCTGACGGCACCTTACTGCAGGATAGCACCGTCATCATCGACTATTTTGAGTCGAAAGGCATGGGGCATGGACCGCGCGCCTTACCTGAAGATCCACTGCTCGCCGTACTCTCCCATTTGTTTGAGCTCTTTGGCGGCGAAGGACTACTGCGCTCGGCCATGCACTATCGCTGGAACTTTGATACAGAAAACCTCGATTTTCTACGCGCCGATTTCGGGAGCACTTTGGCCCCAGGCGCGCCACTAGCGCAACAAAACGAAGTGTTTGAATCGGCCAGTAAGCGTATGCGAGTAGCGGCCGTGGCCGTTGGCGTCAATTCAAAAACCATTTCGACAATTGAAGCGAGCACCATTGAATTCCTGCAACGGTTTGACCGCCACCTGGCAAATACGCCTTACTTGCTAGGCAGCACACCGACCTACGCAGACTACGGTCTTATCGCGCCTTTTTTTGCGCTACTTGGTCGCGACCCATTGCCATCATCGCTGATGAAAAAGGTTGCCCCGCGTGTCTGGCGCTGGGTGGAGCGCATGAATACACCCGACGCCGATACGGGTGAATACCTAGGAAAAGCAAGGGATTGGCTCAACCCCATAGACAACGCGCAGACACTAGAAACTATGCTGGAATTTGTAGCAGAAGACTACTTGCCCGAAATTGTTGCGCACGTTGAATTTGCGAACAGCTGGCTCGCCAAGCGGCCCGACCTGGCCGCCGGCACCAATGGACACCCCAAGCCGGGTGAGCAGCCCATTGGCATCACCCAAGTTAAATGGCGTGGCCACAGCATGGAAGTAATTGTCATGCCCTACCGAATTTTTATGCTACAGCGCGTGAAAGATGCGGCTCAGCGACTAAATACAGAGCAGGACAAACAACTGCGCGATCTCTTTTCACGCACCGGATTCTCGGACGTACTTGATCTTCATTGCCGTCGACGTGTTCTACGCCAGGGGCATTTCGAAGTATGGGGCCCAGATGCTGATTTAGCGCAATAGCGCCTTTCTGTTTCGCAAGCTTTTTATTCCATCTACAGCTAGGAACTTATGAACGTAGTCACCCGCCAACTCGTCAACAGATTAGCCTTTACCAAAACCCGGATCGAAACTACGACTCAGAGAGCGCTCAGCGCTGAACAATGCCGACTTCGTATTGAGCCTGTGGGTCTGAGCGCCAACAACATCGTCTACGCAAACTAATCATGCAAATCCTACCTATTCTCTACGGCATGCCTGCCTCGCTTTACACCGCCAAGGTGCGCTCCTACCTGAAAAAGCAAGGTATCGCGTTTGAAGAGCGGCCCGCGGGTGATCCGCGCTTTATGACAGAAATACTGCCGCAAATCGGGCGCTGGATCATCCCTGTGGTCCAGCTCCCCGATGGCACGCTGCTGCAAGACGGTGCTGTCATCATTGATCATTTCGAAGCCCAGGAGATGGGGCATGGACCGCGGGCCTTGCCTGAAAATCCACTGCTGGCCGTTCTTGCCCATTTGTTTGAGCTCTTTGGCGGCGAAGGACTACTGCGCTCGGCCATGCACTATCGCTGGAACTTTGATGCAGAAAACCTCGATTTTCTGCGCGCCGATTTCGGGAGCACCTTGGCCCCAGGCGCGTCAATAGCGCAACAAAACGAAGTGTTTCAATTCGCCAGCAAGCGTATGCGAGACGCGACCGTGGCCTTTGGCGTCAATTCCACCACCATATCTGAAGTACAAGCCAGCACCATTGAATTCCTGCAACGGTTTGACCGCCACCTGGCAAATACGCCTTACTTACTAGGCAGCACACCGACCTACGCAGACTACGGTCTTATCGCACCTTTGTTTGCGCACCTTGGGCGCGACCCACTGCCCTCATCGCTTATGAAAAAAACCTCCCCGCGTGTCTGGCGCTGGGTGGAGCGCATGAATGCACCTGATGCCGATACGGGTGAATACCTAGGTAAAGCAAGGGATTGGCTCAATCCCATGGACAACGCGCAGACACTAGAAGCCATGCTGCAATTTGTAGCAGAAGACTACTTGCCCGAAATTGTTGCGCACGTTGAATTTGCGAACAGCTGGCTCGCCAAGCGGCCCGACCTAGCCGCCGGTACCAATGGGCACCCCAAGCCAGGCGAGCGGGCTATTGGCATAACGCAAGTTCAATGGCGTGGCCACACTATGGATGTATTGGTCATGCCTTACCGAATTTTTATGCTCCAGCGCGTACAAGATGCGGCTCAGCGACTAAATACAGAACAGGACAGACAACTGCGTGATCTCTTTTCACGCACCGGATTGTCCGATGTACTCACGCTGAAGTGCCGTCGGCGGGTGCTGCGTCAAGGGCATTTTGAAGTGTGGGGTCCGGATGCTGATGCCTCGCCCCAGGGCTTTACGCGGTAGAGAAGCTTTCCATTCAACCAATATCAAGAACTTTATGAACATCGTCACACGCTTACTCGTCAATAAATTTGCAATATCAGAGACTCGAATTGAGGCCTCGCCGCCCTTGGAGCTGACCGCTGGCCAGTGCCGTATGCGGATTGAGCGCGTAGGCCTGACCGCCAATAACATCAGCTACGCTTTAACCGGCGACAAGATGCAGTACTGGCAATTTTTTCCTTCCTCTGACCCTTGGGTTTGTGTTCCGGCTTGGGGATTTGCCACAGTATCTGAGTCGCAGACAGCGGGCCTGGCCGTTGGCGAGCGGATCTGGGGTTTTTGGCCCATGGCATCAGAAGTGGTCGTTGAACCGGTCAAACTGACAACTATCGGGTTCACTGATGGTATCGCCCACCGGCGCAAACTTCCTTACATTTACAACGAGTACCAACGGTGCGTGGCTGATCCAATGCATCAAGACGGTCAGGAAGATGCCGAGGCCATCCTTCGTCCGATGTTCAGCACCTCCTGGCTAGTCGAAGACTTCCTATTTGACAATGGCTATTTTGGGGCTGAGACAATGGTGATCTCCAGCGCCTCAAGTAAGACGGCTTACGGTACCGCCTACCAACTCTATAAGCGCGGCGGGGTACAAGTCGTCGGTTTGACCGCTGCGCACAATAAGCCATTCGTAGAAGCTTTGGGCTGCTACCACCGTGTACTGCCTTACGAAGAAATCGAACAACTTGACGCCCAAGCAACTAGCGTGTACCTAGACTATGCCGGCTCATCGGAAATTCGCCGACGCGTACACCAGCAACTAAACAAGCTGCTCCATAGCAGTTTAATTGGTGGGTCGCACGCTGAAGCGATGGTTTCGTCCTCAGGGTTGCCGGGCCCCAAACCAGTGTTCTTGTTTATTCCAACGCAAGCTTTCAAGCGTGTGGGCGAATGGGGTATGAGTGGCCTGATGGAACGCATGGGTGTTGACTGGCGCACCTTTGTTAACCGGGCACTGGACCCGATTGACCCTTGGCTGATCGTTCAACAACATGAAGGAGCTGACGCTGTGCAGGCTGCCTATCAACTTGTGCTTTCTGGCACAGCTGACGCCCGCAGCGGGCACATGCTGCTGCTCTGAGCCCTGGCTTTCAACTCAACGCAAAAAGACTATGAAAATTTTAACCCTCTTGCAATTGACAGTGACAGCTTCTGTCGTATTTTTCACCCCCTTGCATTCCTCAGCACAAAGCAAAGGCACCGCGCTCGATGTCATGATTGAAAAGCGTTTCAAGGTGGCCAATAAGAAAGGCGACGGTAAGCTCACTCTTGAAGAAGCAAAGGCAGGCATGCCAAAGGTGGCAGCCAACTTTGATCGCATTGATACACAAAAACGTGGCTATATCACGGTAGAACAGATCAAGACAATGGCGGCGTCACAGTGAAGCAATTGCAAGATCGCACCGCCGTAATTACTGGCGCAGCATCAGGGTTTGGGCTGGAACTGGCTCGACTGGCTGCACGAGCCGGAATGTCCGTTGTTCTTTCGGACATAGAGGCAGAACCTTTGGCTCGTGCCGAAGCCGAAATTCAAACCATCGGTGCAACTACGCTCGCTATGCGCATAGACGTTTCGCGTGCCGAGGAGGTACAGGCCCTTGCAGAGGCTACTTTCTCTCGGTTCGGGGTGCCAGAACTGCTCATAAACAACGCCGGTATTGCAGCTGGCGGTTTGGCCTGGGAGAACACACCAAACGAGTGGCACCATGTCATGGGGGTCAACCTACATGGCGTGGTCAATGGCGTGCGCTCCTTTGTTCCCCATATGCTGGAGGCGGCTAAGCAGTCCGATGATTTTGAAGCGCACATTGTCAACGTAGCGTCTATGGCAGGGCTACAGTGCGCGCCACTCATGTCTCTTTACAACGCGTCCAAGTTTGCAGTATTGGGATTCACTGAGACGCTCTATCACGACCTGGCATTGCTGACCGATCGTGTGAACGTTTCGGTAGTCTGCCCGGGCATGGTGCCAACGGGCATCTCGCGTAGCGAACGCCATGCCCCCGTCACTACTTTGGCCCCCACGGCCTCGCAACAGCTTGCCCGTATGATGACTGATCAAGGCATGGCACTTTCGCGTGTATCGGCGGCGGATGTGGCGCAACAGACAATGGCAGCGGTGATGGAAAGCCGCTTCTATGTTTTCACGCACCCACAGGACATGCACAATGTCAGTGTTCGGGCAGCTGACCAGTTAGCCGGCCGCAACCCTACCGACCCTTTTGAAAAAATGCCTGGCGTGACGGCCTATTTAAAGAAG
>CAMBFO010000085.1 GCA_945865675.1 Comamonas sp. lk | reverse complement strand
AAGTAGGCCAACGTTGACGGGGCCCCCGGAGTTGGCGGGTAGGTAGCACCGAGCTTTTGAGTGATCAAAGGCCCAGAGTAATGGTGGTCACACACCGGGGCAACCCGGCGTGCACAGAATCCGGCTTATCGGTGGGCTTCACACTTTTTATCGCGCCTCAGGCGGCCAGCGCCTCCTGCGCCGCTTGCACCTGCGGGCGCAGTTGCGCCAACATATCGGCCACCATGGCATCCAGGTCAAATTGGGGCGCCCAGCCCCAATCGGCCCGGGCCACGCTGTCGTCTATGGACTGCGGCCAGCTGTCGGCAATCGCCTGGCGGTAGTCCGGCGCGTAGTCCACACCAAAACCGGGTACTTGGCGCGCAATCGCAGCGGCCAGTTGCGCCGGCGTAAAGCTCAGCGCAGCCAGGTTGTAGCTGCGTCGCTCCTGGACGCAGTGCGCGGGCGCGTCCATCAGCTCCAGCGTTGCGCGAATGGCGTCGGGCATGTACATCATGGGCAGCGCGGTATGCGGCGCCAAAAAGCTGGTGTAGTGGCCCTGGCGCAAAGCGGCGTGGAATATCTCGATGGCGTAATCCGTGGTGCCGCCACCGGGCGCGGTTTTCCAGCTGATCAGGCCAGGGTAGCGCAGGCTGCGCACGTCCACGCCATGCACCCGGTGGTACCAGGCGCACCAGCCCTCGCCGGCGAGCTTGGAGATGCCATAGACCGTACCCGGGTCCATAACGCAATGCTGCGGCGTATGCAGCTTGGGGCTGCCCGGCCCGAAGGCTGCAATCGAGCTGGGCCAGAAAACCCGCAAGTGGTACTGGCGCGCCAGCTCCAAGACATTGAGCAAGCTGCGCATATTCAGGTCCCAGGCCCAGGCCGGGTGCTGCTCTCCGCGCGCGGACAAAGCGGCGGCCAAGAGGTAAATTTGCGTGACGCCTTGCTGCACCACTAGGTGCCGCAAAGCATCCGCATCAGTGGCGTCCAGGATGTGGTGCGTCATGCCCGCAGGCACGCCAGCAGCTGGCGCGGCAATGTCGCTCAGCACGATGGCGCCTGCGCCATGGCGAGCGGCCAATGCGTGGCCTAAATCTGAGCCAATTTGGCCATTAGCGCCGATGATAAGAATGCGCGGGTTCATGCTGCAGCTCCTTCGCCCACAATGCCCAGTTCGCGGCCCGCTTGCGCAAAAGCGGCGGCGGCAAACGCTAAATCAACGCGGCTATGCACCGCGCTGATCTGCACCCGGATGCGCGCCTTGCCACGCGGTACCACAGGAAAGAAAAAGCCCACCACGTACACGCCCAGTTCCAACAAGCGCGCCGCCATGCGCTGGGCTAGCACTGCATCGTCCACCATCACCGGGATGATGGGGTGCTCGCCTGGCGGTAGCGCGAAACCGGCATCGCGCAATGCGCTACGGAAAAAGCGCGTGTTGTCGGCCAAGGTGTCGCGCAATGCGGTGCTGGCTTCGAGCAAATCCAGGACGGCAATCGAGGCACCGGCAATCACCGGCGCCAAGGTATTGGAAAATAAATAGGGCCGCGAACGCTGGCGCAGCAAGGCAATGACTTCTTTGCGAGCGCTGGTAAAACCGCCGCTGGCGCCACCTAAGGCTTTGCCCAAGGTGCCGGTGATGATGTCCACTTTGCCGAAGACGCCGCGGTACTGAGGCGTGCCGCGCCCGCTGGCGCCCACAAAGCCGGTGGCATGGCATTCGTCCACGCCCAGCAGCGCGCCGTACTGGTCGCACAAGCGGCGCATCACATCGAGCTGCGCAATCGTGCCGTCCATGGAAAACACGCCATCGGTAAACACCAGGGTGTGGCGCGCGCCGGCCTTGGCAGCCTCTTGCAAGCAGCGCTCCAGATCGGCCATGTCGTTGTGCCGGTAACGCCAGCGCTGGGCTTTGCACAAGCGTATGCCGTCGATGATGGAGGCGTGGTTGAGCTCGTCGCTGATGATGGCGTCTTGCTCACTGAGCAGGGGCTCAAACAAACCGCCGTTCGCGTCAAACGCGGCAGCGTACAAAATCGTGTCCTCGGTGCCCAAAAAGGCCGACAGGCGGGCCTCCAGGGTTTTGTGCAGGTCTTGCGTGCCGCAAATAAAGCGGACTGAACTCAAGCCATAGCCATGGCTGTCCAGCGCCGCATGCGCAGCGGCCAGCACCTGCGGCTGGGCTGACAGTCCCAAATAATTGTTCGCGCACAAATTAATCACTTCGCGCATGTGGCCGTCGGCACCCAAAGTGTGGATATGCGCGCCTTGCGCGCTGCCCAGCACCCGCTCTTGTTTGAACAGACCGGCCTCTTCGATGCCGGCCAATTCACGCGCTAGGTGTTGGTAAAAATCGCTGCGGTTTGCCATTGGGCGTTTCCTTTTCCCTGGTGGGTGGGGCCGATTGGTGGACAATCGAATCCACTTTGTTTTGTAATATTGCTATTTGTGCAGTATATCGAACATATTTCGATATAAAGGAATGTGATGGCCTCCCGTAGTGCAAAAACCACAAGCGCGCCTGCGCGCAGCCCGCTCCCGGCCGAGCCACCCCGCGTGGGGGACACGCTGGCCGCGCTGCGCCAGGCGCGCGCGCTGTCCTTAGACGAGCTGTCGCGCCTGGCCGGCGTGTCCAAATCTATGCTCTCGCAAATCGAGCGCGCCCAGGCCAACCCGACCGTGGCCGTGGTCTGGCGCCTGGCCAATGCGCTGGGTGTGCCGCTGGCCGATTTGCTACACCAAACCCCCGCGCCCCAAGCCCCGGCTATCGCCCTGGTGCCCGCCCACGCCACGCCGGCGCTGCGCAGCCCGGACGGCCTGTGCGAGCTGCGCATCCTGGGGCCGATCGAACTGGCGGGGCAATTTGAGTGGTATGCGCTAAGCGTGCAGCCCGGCGGCGCGCTGGAATCACACGCCCATGAAACGGGAACCCGTGAGCACCTGACGGTGCACAGCGGCGCGCTACAGGTGCGGGCCGGGGAGGTGCTGCAAAAGCTGCAAACAGGGGAGACTGCGCGCTACGCGGTGGACTGCCAGCACAGCATCCGCAACCTCGGCAAAAGCATGGCCACGGCTTGGCTGGTGGTCGTACATCCGGCCTGAAAGCGCATCCTTAAAAGCGCTCGTACTGCGCCAGATAGCGCCACTGCCCCGGCACCACATCGCCCAGGCTGACGCGGCCTACCCGCATACGGCGCAGGGCTTGAATTTCTAAGCCGGCCCGCTCGCACAGGAAAGCGGCCAAACCCGGATGCGCACCTTTAACCGCCAGGCGCAGGATGCTGCGGGCTTCGCTGGCACTGCTGATGCTGATTTTGGCCACCGGCAAGCGCTGGCGCGGATCGCGCAGCGCACGCTCTATGGGGATGAGCGCCTCGGAATTTACTTCGCCACGCACCTGCACCATGAGCTCATGCTCCATCTGCGCCATGTCCTCTTGCAGTTTGCGCTGCACCCGCCAGTCCTGGGTGAACACCACTAATCCGCTGGCTGCGCTTTCCAGCGGCACGCTGGCCTGCAACTGTTTGAAATGGCGCAGCAAAGGGCGCTGGCCGCTGGCGTCCTGCGGGCTGTGGTTGGCGGCTGTCAGCAGTTCGCGGGCAGAGACCATGGCCGGTGCCCGCGATGGCCGTGCGCGTCCGGCAGGCGGGCTTGCCGGGGGTGCATCAGGCCCTGCCTCATCTTGGAGGCCATCGAGCACATTGGGCGGTTTATGCAGGATCAGCGTGACTTCCCCCAAGGCCAGCAAGCTGGCATCCGGGTCCACAGTCACCGTCTGCGTCAGCACCCTATGCTGCGGGATTTCCACCACTTTGCCGTCCAACCGCACCCAGCCGCCTTCGATGGTTTGCTCGGCCTCGCGGCGAGAGCAGCCCAACATCTGCGCGACCCGCTTAGACAGGCGCTCGCCATCGCCTGGGTCGCCGCCACCCGCGGCTTGGCCGGGCCGAGCTGCCGGGGCTGCGCTCATGGCTGGCCGGATTGGCTTTGCGCTAAAAATTGGATCCGCTCCACATGCGCCAGCAGCGAGCGCTTAGCCACCGGCCACAGGCGCGCATCGACGTCGTCGTAGGCCAGCGGCAGCCACTGATCTGGATCGCCTGCGGGGTTGGCTTGCATGACGGCGGCGATCTTGGCCTCGCGCTTGAGGCGGTGGGCTTTGAGATGCGCAATCGCGCCCAGCGCATCGGGCATAGGATGGCCGTGGGCGGGCAGGATGAAGTCCACGCTGTGCTGCTCACAAGCGGCATGCAGCAGGTCCAGCGATGCGAGGTAATCGGCCATATTGCCGTCGGGCGGGTCAATGACGGTGGTGCTGCCATTGAGGATATGGTCACCCGACAACAACATGCCGTCTTGCGTCAGCAACAGGCAGACATGGTTGGCCGCATGGCCAGGCGTGTGCAGCGCGAGCAAAGTGTGCTGCGCCGCGCCTTCGGCCTGTAAGCGCAAAAGCGCGCCATGGGCCAGCACCTGGTCGGGCACAAAGTGGCTATTGGCCCGCGCGGTCGGCGCAGAAGGCAGGCCCCAGATGGGGGGCGTGTGGCCGCTGCGCTGCGTGCACAAGGCTTGCAAGGGCGCTGCGCCTGGTGAATGGTCGGCATGGGAATGGGTGCAAACAATGGCCTGGATATGGCCGCCGCGCCCGTCGGCATGGCGCGCAGCGTCCCACAAGCGGGCGATGTGATCGCTGTCGGCAGGGCCAGGGTCGATGACGAAATAGCCGGTGGCCGCGTCGCCCACCAAGTAGCTATTGGTACCCGGCCCGGTCATGAAGCCGGGGTTGGGCGCGGTCAGGCGTTGCAGGTTGGCGAGCAAAGGCACGGGGCGCGCGCTTTGCCATTCGCCCGGTGCGGGCAGCGCGCCTGCGCTGTGGTCAAGGATCTGGGAACTTCGGGGCATGGTGGCATTGTGCAGCCAAACACAGGCTTGTCGGGCGACACGCCTGATAATCGGGGCTATGCGAATTCCGTTTACCAAGATGCACGGCGCCGGCAATGATTTTGTGGTGCTCGATGCAAGCCGCGGACCCTTGGGCCTGAGCCCAGCGCATTACCGTTTTTTGGGCGATCGCCACTTGGGCGTAGGCGCTGACCAGATTTTGACGGTGGGGCCATCGCCGGCAGCGGGCATTGATTTTGAGTACACCATCCACAACGCCGACGGAAACCAGGTCGAGCAATGCGGTAACGGCGCGCGCTGCTTTGCGCGCTTTGTACGCGAGCAAGGTCTGAGCGATAAAACGCGTTTGCGCGTCAAGACCATGCAGGGCGTGATTGAGCCCGAACTGCATGCCGATGGCCGGGTAACGGTGGACATGGGGCCGCCTTCGTTTGATCTGCAAGCCATGGGTTTTAACGCACAGGGTTTAGAGGCGCAGGCATTGGGCGATTGGCAGTACTGGCCCTTAAGTCTGAGCGAAACGGTGAGCGTGCGCATTGGCGCGGTATCTATGGGTAACCCGCATGCAGTGCAACTGGTGGACGCTGCAGATAGCGCGCCCATCGCTGCGCAAGGGCCTTTGGTTCAACAGCATGCGCGTTTTATCCACCAGGTTAATGCTGGGTTTATGCAGATAGTGAACCGGCACCAGGTGCGCTTGCGCGTCTATGAGCGCGGTGTGGGCGAGACCCTGTCCTGCGGCAGCGGCGCTTGCGCAGCGGTAGTGGCGGGCATACGCTGGGGCCTGCTCGATGCGCTAGTCGATGTGCATACGCGCGGCGGCGTATTGACGATTGCCTGGGCCGGTGGCGACGCACCGGTTTTGATGACCGGCCCGGCCACCACGGTGTATCGCGGCGAAATTGAGCTACCGGAACATTTTTAACGACAGTCATTCTTTCCATAAAACCATGAGCACAACCAGCGACCCCAGCCTGAGCAACCCGATTACCGAAGACGACATCGCCAACTACCTGGCCAACACGCCGGACTTTTTTCTGCGCCACGCAGACTTGCTGGCGGCCGTGCAAATCACCAGCCCCCACAGCCACCGCGCGGTCAGCCTGCAAGAGCGCCAGGCCGAGATGCTGCGCGAGAAAATTAAGTTGCTCGAATCGCGCATCATGGAAATGATCCGCCACGGCAATGACAACGTGCTGCTATCCGACAAGATACTGCGCTGGGCGCGCGGGCTCTTGCTGGTGCCGCAGGCGCAAACCCTGCCCGGCATGATTAGCCAGGAAATCCGCGAACAGTTTTCGGTGCCCCAAGTGGCGCTGCGCTTATGGGGCCTGGACAGCGAATACGCGGACAGCGCCTTTGTGCAAGGCGTGAGCGACGAAGCCAAATTGTTCGCCTCGTCCTTGAACGAGCCTTTTTGCGGCCTGAACACCGGCTTTGAAGTAACGGCCTGGCTGGACAAGCCCGACACCGCCGCCTCGATTGCCATCATCCCCTTGCGCAGCGGTGACGCCGGCAGTAGCGCGCCCGCTTTTGGCATGCTGGTGCTGGCCTCGATGGATGCGCAGCGCTTCCATGGCGGCATGGGGACGGACTTTTTATGCCGCATCGGCGAGGTGGCCAGCGCCGCCTTAAGCCGTTTGCGTTAATCCCCTCTGCGACACAGCGCGTGCCCACGGACACCGAACTGGTAGCGCGCTATTTGGAATATGTGCGTACGGAAAAGCGCCTGGCGCAACGCACCGTAGCCTTGTACGCGCTGGACCTGGGCAAGCTACAAGCCTATGCGACCGGTACCGCGGGTTCGGGTGCCAGCGCCCTGCCGCTACGCGAAGTCAGCCACCACCAGATCCGGCGCTGGATCGCCATGATGCACAGCGGCGGGCGCAGCGGGCGCGGCATTGCCTTGATTTTGAGCGGCTGGCGCGGCTTTTATGTTTGGTTGGGCCGCCAGGGCCTGATCGCCAGCAACCCGGTGCAGGACGTGCGCGCCCCCAAAGCGCCCAAGCCCCTGCCCAAAGCCATGGGCGTGGACGAAGCGGTGCAGTTTGCCGATTTCTGCAGCCAAGACAGCGCCTGGTTTGAGGCGCGCGATGCGGCCATGGTGGAGTTGCTCTATGGCAGCGGCCTGCGCGTGGGCGAGCTGGTGGGGCTGGATGTGCAGCCCGGCCCGCAGGCCAAAGGCTGGATCGACCTTCAGGAAGCGCAAGCCCATGTGCTGGGCAAAGGCGCCAAACGGCGCTCTGTGCCGGTGGGCAGCGCAGCCCTGCGCGCGCTGGAGCGCTGGCTGGCCCTAAGGGCCACCCCACCGGGCCCGGCCAAGGCGCCCAGCGCCCAAGGCCCGCCCGCAGCCACAGTGGCCAGCGCGACGCAAGCAGCGCTGTTTACCGGGCGCAACGGCACCCGCTTGAGTTCGCAGTCGGTATGGCAGCGCCTGCAGCGGCGCAGCCAGTTGGCGCACACCAGCGTACCGGTGCACCCGCACATGCTGCGCCACTCGTTTGCCAGCCATGTACTGCAGTCCAGCAGCGACCTGCGCGGTGTGCAGGAGTTGCTCGGCCACGCCCATATCAGCACCACCCAGGTCTATACGCGGCTGGATTTCCAGCATTTGGCCAAGGCCTATGACGCGGCCCATCCGCGCGCCAAATCCAAGTGAGGCCTGGTCAAAATACCGTCCAGACATGCATAGCATGAATTGGGGTGTTTTCCTCGTATTTTTTCGACTTGTTCACAAATATTATTGCTTTCATCGGCTGCCGGCCTAATGCCCTCGAAAACTGTGCCACGGACCAAGGTGCTGGCTAAGTGCTTGATTTTTATAAGAATGCAAAAATGCTTTTTTTCAAGGCGCCGTGTCGAAAGCCTTGATTTCCCGAGGATTTTGGTCACCCGAGGCAGGATATCAACAAAGTTATCCACAGTTTTCGCGAATAGCGGGCCAATTTGTTTCAAATCAATAACTTAAGGCTCGTTTCGCCAGTCTGCCTCAGATGCGGGCGCTAAGCCTGATTTTCGCTTCACAAGGTGAAAACTGCTATTTTTTGCACCTCGGCAGCGGGCACAATCATCGGGCGCGCAATAGGCTGTACAAGGGCGGCAATGGGGCCTCACTGGGGGCCCGCTAGAGTGCGCGCAGGCCAAAGTTATGCACATGCCTGCCCCGCAGTGCGCATGGCAGCCTGGCCTTGCTGCGATCCCGTCGCCAAAGCGATAATGCTGCTAAGTGATTGATTTTTAAGGATTAGTTTTTTTGCTTATTTTTTGGGCAGGGTAAAGATATGCTGATTATTAGAGGGTGAAAGTGGTTTACACGGGTCCTATCCACAAAGTTATCCACACGTTCTGGGTATAAAGCTCTGACCCTAATCAGATCAAGGGCTTAGCCCGTTTTTCTGCTGTTTTTTATGTGCAACACGTCCTATGTTTGATTTTTCCTCTGTTTGGCGCGCTGCGTCGCAGCCCGTATGAGCGCCTGGCTGGCGGTACTGGTCCACACCCCGGCCCATGCGTCGCTGGGCCCGGTGCTGACCTACCGGCACCGGGAGGCGCTGCCCGCCGGCACATTGGTGCGGGTGCCGCTGGGCGCGCGCGAAACCCTGGGTGTGGTCTGGGATCCTGCCGACGATGAGGCCAGCGGCGAAATCGACCCAAGCAAGGTGCGCGATATCAGCGAAGTGCTGGACACGGTAGGGCCCCTGGCCGGCGCCTGGCAGAAATTGGTGCGCTTTGCCGCACGCTACTACCAGCGCTCGGCCGGAGAGGTCGCGCTGGCCGCTTTACCGCCGCAGCTGCGCGAACTGTCCAGCCTGCAGCTGCAGCGCAAAGCGCTGCGACTGCACAAAACCCTAGGTTTGCAGCCCGCCTCGGGCAAAACCTCACGCGCGAAAACGCCGCCGCCTGAAAACACCGGCCCGTCTCCTGCTCAGGTGCAAAGCAAAGCCCTCAGCACAGAGCAAACGCAAGCCCTGGCGCAAATAGAAGCGCACAGCGGGCCATTTTTGCTTTTTGGCGCCACCGGCAGCGGCAAGACCGAGGTGTATTTGCAGGCCGTGGAACAACTCCTGGCACGCGAGCCCCAGGCGCAAGCCTTGGTGATGGTGCCCGAAATCAATCTGACGCCGCAGCTTGAAGCGCGCTTTGTAGGGCGCTTTGCGCCCCAGTGGGGGTCGCAGGCCGTGGTCAGCCTGCACAGCGGCATGACACCGGCGCAGCGCCTATCTGCCTGGCTAGCGGCCCACCAGGGCGGCGCGCGCATCGTGCTGGGCACACGCATGGCGGTATTTGCTTCGCTGCCTGGTTTACGCCTGATTGTGGTGGACGAAGAACATGACCCCAGCTACAAAAGCGGCGAAGGCGCGCGCTATTCGGCGCGCGATTTGGCGGTGTACCGGGGTCGGCTAGAGGGCGCCAAAGTGGTTTTAGGCTCGGCCACGCCCTCGCTGGAATCCTGGTTTCACAGCCGCCCGGCCGGCGAAGGCGGGCGCTACCTGCGCCTGCACATGCCCAGCCGCATAGGCGCCGCCGGACGCAGTCTGCCGCTGGTGCGCCGGGTGGACATGACGCACCAGCCGCGCAACGCGGTCGTATCGCCACCCCTGCTAGAGGCGATTAAAGAACGCATCGCACGCGGCGAGCAGTGCCTGGTGTTCCTGAACCGGCGCGGCTATGCGCCGGTGCTCCATTGCAGCGACTGCGGCTGGAAAAGCGCCTGCGGGCATTGCAGCGCGTTTCGGGTGTTTCACAAAAGCGACCGCACGCTGCGCTGCCACCATTGCGGCCACAGCGAGCGCGTGCCGCGCACCTGCCCCGGCTGCGGCAACCCCGACGTCCTGACCCTAGGGCGCGGCACCGAGCAAATTGAAGAATTGCTCGCCACACTCCTGGCCGATGTGCGCCGCCCCGGTACCCAAACTGTGGATCAACCCGATGGCGAGCCGGTGCGCATTGGCCGCATTGATGCCGACACCACGCGGCTTAAGGGCGCACTGCAAAGCCAGCTGGCAGCGGTGCATGCGGGTGAAGTGGATGTGCTGGTAGGCACGCAAATGATTGCCAAAGGCCATGATTTCCGGCGCATTACGCTGGTGGCGGCCGTCAACCCGGACAGTGCTTTGTTTTCCAGCGACTTTAGGGCGCCCGAGCGCCTGTTCTCGCTGCTGCTGCAAGCAGCAGGGCGGGCCGGGCGCGATGCGGCCATGGGCGCGCACAGCGATGTGTGGGTACAAACCTTTCAGCCGGCCCATCCGGTGTACGCCGCGCTCAAAAATTACGACTACCCCAGCTTTGCACACAGCCAGTTGCAAGAGCGTGAACAAGCGGGTATGCCGCCCTTTAGCTACCAGGCCCTGGTGCGCGCCGATGCGCGCAGCCAGGAGGCGGCCCAGGCGTTTTTAAACGCGGCGCGCAAGCGCGCAGGCGCGGACATGGCGCACTGGCCGGGCTGGGCGCAGGTGCTCGAGCAGGTGATGCTGTACCCGGCCGTGCCCATGTCCATGCAACGCGTGGCCAATGTGGAGCGCGCGCAAATGCTGGTGGAAAGCGCTTCGCGCCATGCTTTGCAAAGTTTTTTGGCAGCATGGCAAGAAGTGCTGCACGCCAGCCGCAGCGACCCGGCTTGCAAAGGCCTGATACGCTGGGCTATTGATGTGGACCCTTTGGCGATTTGACGGCGCAGCGCGGCCTAGCCCGTCATCAAGGCCACCGCAGCGGCGAAAGTAAAAAACGCCATTGCAGTGGACACCAAAATAATGCGGGCGATACGCCCGTTATTGGCGCCAAAGCGTTCGGCCAACATGGACACATTGCTGGCACTGGGCAGCGCCGCCACCAGCACCATCACGGTGAGCGCTGAGTCAGCCAGGGGCGCGTCCATGGCTTGTGCGAACAAACCCGCCCCCAGCACCAGCAAAGGATGGATCAGCAGTTTGATCGCCACCACCGGCAGCACATCTGACCAAGGCACCACGGGGGCCTGGCCTTCTTGCGCCATGATTTGCGAGCGCGCCAGCACTGCGCCGATGGTGAACAAAGCCACGGGCGAGGCGCAATCGGCCAGCAGGCCCAAGGTGGCGTCCACCGGGGCGGGCAAGACCAGGCCAAATG
>CAMBFO010000084.1 GCA_945865675.1 Comamonas sp. lk | reverse complement strand
CGTACCAGCGCAAAGCCCGCGGTTCCCAGCATCCGCGCGCTGTCGTCCAGCGAGGCAGGCACCCGCGCATAGCCGCTTTGCACCGACTGCAAAGCCACCGCCACAAAACGCACCAAATAAGCCCAGACCAGGCCCAGCACCGTGGCGGTGAGCCAATAACCCACGCCCGATTGCGGCCAGGTCGCTTGCACCCAGCCCACAGGCAGTAGCAAGCCCACCACAATCACAGCGCCCGGCACGGCATAGCCCAAGCTCACCACGCCCATCGCTCGGCGCGTGAGCCAGTTGGGGTGTAAGCGGGCCTGGGCGGCCAGCAGCATGGCCGCGCCGACGGCCATCAATGCCGTCATGCCACCCAGCGACAAGCTGGTGACGGACCATTGCACAAAGCGTGACCAAGGCAAATCCATCAGGCCATCGCCTTGCAGCAAGGCGCGCAACATGAAGAGGACGGGCAACACAAAACCGAACAACACAGGCAGCACGCAAACCATCCACACCAAGGCGGCACCCGCGCCGTGCAACTTCAAGGCTTGCGAATCTGCGCCCTGGCGGTCAACGCGGGCGATGGAAAAACGCAAACGCGATTGCGCACGTTGTTCAGCCGCCAACACGAGCACGACCACGACTAGCAATAAGGTGGCCAACTGCGCGGCGGCGATGCGGTTATCCATGACCAGCCAGGCTTTGTAAATGCCCGCGGTGAAGGTCTGAATGCCAAAGTAACTCGACACGCCAAAGTCAGCCAGCGTTTCCATCACGGCCAATGCCGTACCTGCGGCAATGGCTGGCCGGGCCAGCGGCAAAGCTACGCGCAGAATCCGGCGCGACAAGGGCGCACCCAGTAAGCGCGCCGCTTCCATCAAATGGTTGGCGCGCTCCGACAGTGCGCTGCGGGCCAGCAAATACACATACGGATAAAGCGCAAGGGTGAACACACACGCCGCGCCCCATACATTACGCACCTCGGGAAACACGCGACCCTCCAAGCCAAATGCCGCCCGAATACTGGTTTGCAGCGGGCCACTAAATTGCAGATAGTCGGTATACGCATAGGCCACCACATAGGCGGGCATGGCCAGGGGCAGCAACAAGGCCCACTCCAAACTGCGGCGCATCGGAAAGTCAAACAGCGTGACCGCAGCCGCGGATACCGTGCCCATGCTGATCACCCCCGCGCTTACCAACACGCACAGCAAGAGCGAGGTGCCCGCATAGTCGGGTAAGACCGTGTTGGCCATCTCGGCCAAGATGCTGGCCGATGCCGGGTTCCACTGCGCCCAAGACCACAGCACGGTCAGCACCGGCAGTGCCAGCAGCAAGGCCAGCACAAGCAAGATCCAGCGAAAAAACAGGCGGTAGCTCGAAACCATGGGGCATTGTAGGTAGCCGCACAAGCGGGCTTGCCCAAAGGCCATCTCTACAATGATGTGATGTTTTTAGACCTTGCTCAGCTTTCGGTCAGTTACCCAGATCGTAGCCACCCCTCGGTGGACAGCGTAAGTTTGGGCCTGCATGCCGGTGAAATGGGCGTGCTCATTGGCCCCTCGGGCTGTGGAAAAACTACGCTGTTGCGCGCTGTGGCGGGTCTGGAGCGTGCCAGTGCGGGTGAGATTGGGCTGGCCCAATCGGTGGTCAGCAGTGGCAGTGTGCATGTGGCACCCGAGGCACGGCGCATCGGCATGGTGTTTCAAGACTATGCCCTTTTCCCCCATTTAAGCGTGCAGGATAACGTGCGCTTTGGCTTGCATAAATTGCCACGGCCAGAGCGGGACGCGCGCGTGCGCGAGGTGCTGGCCTTGGTTGGTTTGGCCAGCAGCGCGCGGCGTTACCCCCACGAGTTGTCGGGTGGCCAGCAGCAGCGCGTGGCCTTGGCGCGTGCGTTGGCGCCCAAGCCGCAACTGCTGTTGCTCGATGAGCCGTTTTCTAATTTAGATGTTGAACTGCGCGAGCGCTTAGCCTTAGAGGTGCGCGGCATTTTGAAGGAAGCGCAAACCACCGCCTTGTTTGTGACGCACGACCAGATGGAAGCCTTTGCGATTGGTGATGTGATTGGCGTGATGTCCGAAGGCCGCTTGCACCAGTGGGATGATGCCTACACGCTGTACCACCGGCCCGCCACGCGCTTTGTGGCCGAGTTCATTGGCCATGGCGTGTTCACGCCGGCCACGTTGCGCGAAGAAAACCAGCAAATCGTGGTGCACACGCCCATGGGCGATTTGGTAGATGTCGCCGAATGTCCACAGCCTGGCACGTTTGTAAATGGTGAGTGCGATGTGCTGCTGCGCGCCGACGACATCGTGCACGACGATGATGCGCCAGTGAAGGCCGAAATCATTCGCAAATCATTTCGCGGCTCTGAGTTTTTATACACCTTGCGCTTGCAAACGGGTGAGTCGGTGATGGCCCATGTGCCCAGCCACCACGACCACAAGCTGGGCGCGTGGATTGGCATTCGCGCCCAGGTCGACCATGTGGTGCTATTTGACCGACCAACTCGCTAGGCCTATGCAAATGGGCGCCGCACTGGAATGCGGGTCTAATCTGTGCGCTGTGGCCCCCGTAGGCAAACTCAAGGCCTTAGGCCAGGGCTGACACATTCACCGGAACGCCGCTAAGCACCGCATTGCCCGATAGCGGATCGCGCGCGCCGTCGCTCAGCAAGGCATTGAGGTTGACGCCGGGTCGGCGCGCTGCTACGTGTAACTGGCTACCCGGCAGGTCGTGGCCCCAGCCGTGCGGCAGACTGACCACGCCGGGCATCATGTCCTCGCTGATGTCCACCGGCGCGCTCAGCGTAGTGCCTTGCGCGCTCAGTTGTGCCAAGGCGCCTTGCGCCAGGCCCAGGCGGCCAGCGTCTTGCGGGTGGATGAGCAAGGTGCAGCGCTCGGGGCCTTTGGCCAGTACGGGCAGGTTGTGCATCCAGCTATTGCCCGAGCGCGTATCGCGCCGCCCGATCAAGACCATGCTCTCGTGCACGCTGTTCAAAGCCGCTGCTACATGCACCAGGTCGGCCAGCACCATGGGCGGTGCCAACTCAATTTTTCCTGAGGGCGTGCGCAGCATCTCGGGTATGCGGCTTTGCAAGGCGCCTAAGTCGATGCCACCCGGCGCAGCCTTGACCTGCTCCAGCGTCAGCCCATAAGGCCCTGCGCGCAAGGCCTGGTCGATTAGCGCTTCGGGGCCTTGCTCCGGACCAGCTAATGCAGCATCTGGTTGGCCCTGGATGATGTTGGCCAGGTGCAGCAAGGTTTGCCATTCCTCGGGATGCCCCGCCGGTTTAGCGAAAACCGCCCCACTAAAGCGCGCATGGTTGCGGTATGAAAACTGTGGAAAGGCGATGTCGTAATGCACATCCTCCAGCGGCGAGAGGCCGGGCAGGATGACGTCGGCGTGGCGGCTGGTCTCGTTGAGGTAAATGTCCAAACTCAGCATGAAAGACAAAGACGACAGCGCCTTAGCAATACGCGGCCCCTGGGGCGTGGAAAGCACCGGGTTGGAGCCTATGCAAATCAAAGCCTTGATCTGGCCGGGGCCGGGTGTTTCGATTTCCTCGGCCAGACAGGTGATAGGAAACTCGCCAAACACTTCGGGCGCTTGCGATACGCGACTGTGGCGTCTGCCGGTAATCACGCCGCGCCCCTGGCCCGGCGTGCCGCTGGTGTTCACCGCAAAGGCGGCCGCTTTGGTAAACCTGGCACCGCCTTCACGGTCCAGGTTGCCTGTCAATATGTTGAGCACATCGACCAACCAGCTGTTCACCGTGCCAAAGCGCTGGGTGCAGGTGCCTATGCGGCCGTACACCACGGCGCGCTCGGCCTGCGCCAGTTCGCGCGCAATGCTGCGTTGGGTTGCCGCAGCGATGCCGCAGCCGGGAGCCATGCGTTCGGGGCTAAAGTCGCGCACGGCTTCGCGCAACCCATCCAGGCCCGCAAGATAGGGCTCCAGGTGACCCAAACGCAGCAGGTTTTCTGCCAACAAGGTGTGCACCAGACCCAACAAAAAGAAGGCATCGCCACCGGGCTTAATAGGCAGGTGCATGTCCGCCTGCGCTGCTGTTTCGGTGCGGCGCGGGTCTACCACCACGATGCGCCCACCGCGCTCGCGCATGGCGCGCGCTTTGCCCCGGTAATCGGGCACCGTCCACAAACTACCGTTGCTGATTACCGGGTTGGCGCCCAAAATCAGCAGGAAGTCGCTGCGTTCGATATCTGGCACGGCCAGCGTATTCCAATCGCCAAACATCAGGCCGTTGCTCAATTGCTTGGGTATTTGGTCCAGTGAGGAAGCCGAAAATATATTGCGCGTGCCGATGGCGCGCACCAAGCGCGGAAAGTAGGCCAAGAGCCCGATCTTGTGCGCCACCGGGTTGCCCACGATGCAGCCAACCGTGTCGCCACCATGGGCCTCGATCAGCGGCGGCAAGCGCTTGTGGATTTCGGCAAAGGCTTCTTCCCAGGTCGCTTGAACAAATTGCCCGTCGCGTTTGATCAGCGGCGTGCGCAAGCGGTCCGGGTCTTCATGCAGGTCTTTGAGCGATAC
Source organism: Comamonas sp. lk (assembly GCA_945865675.1). GTDB lineage: Bacteria > Pseudomonadota > Gammaproteobacteria > Burkholderiales > Burkholderiaceae_C > Allorhodoferax. Next base: position 6,481 of record CAMBFO010000084.1, on the reverse strand, counting down.
GCCTTTGGGGCAGATATAGCCGTGGCTAAACACATCCTGCTCGGCGCCGCGAATACTGATAATTTTTGTGCCTTGGGTGCGTACTTCCAAGCCGCAACAGGCCTCGCATAAAGAGCAAATGCGGTAGTGGCTTTGTTCGGGTGCGGATGTCGATTGCGTCATGGTGGCGGCCTAGGGTGTTGGGCACGATTGTCGGCGCAAGCGCATGCGCCGCAGCGTCCACTAGGCGACAAAAGTAGCGCCGCACCATCACCTTTCCAAAAACCCCCGGCCCCTAGAATGGCCCGATGAACCGCACCACGCAAATATTGCTGAACTTGGCCCATGCGCTGGACCATTTGTTTTTGCTTATTTTTGCCGCTGCCGTGGGTGCGATTGCCAAGGACTTCGGCCTGGCGCGCTGGGAAGACATGATGCCTTACACCACCGGGGCTTTTGTGCTGTTTGGCCTGGGCTCGGTGCCCTCGGGGCGACTGGGTGATTTATGGGGTCGGCGGCGCATGATGCTGGTGTTCTTCTTTGGCATGGGTTTGTCCGCGCTGGCCGTGGCCTGCACCCGCACGCCCACCGAAATGGCTATCGCTTTGGTGGTGCTGGGCGCTTTTTCTTCGATTTACCACCCGGTAGGTATTCCCATGCTGGTGCAAAGCGCGGTGCGTCCGGGCTGGACCATTGGCGTCAATGGGCTGGCGGGTAATTTGGGTATCGCGGCTGCGGCTTTGTCCACCGGTTTTCTGGTGGAGCATTTCGGCTGGCGCGTGGCTTTTGTGGTGCCTGCGGTGGTGTGCATGGGCTTGGGCCTGTTATTTGCCTGGCAAGCCCCGGCGGAATCTGCCACACCTGCGCGCAACCGTGCTGCCAGCGTGCAAATGCCCAAGAGCCTGGTGCTGCGCACATTTTTGGTCATGGTGATTACCGCAACGACGACCAGCTTGTTGTTCAACTTCACCACCAATGGCAATGCCCAATTGCTGGCCGATCGATTGCAAGGTGTGGTCAGCGACCCGTCCACCCTGGGCATGCTGCTGGCTGCGGTCTATGCCATCGGCTCTCTGGCGCAACTGGTGGTCGGGCGCTTGCTGGACCGGTTTGCGGTCAAACCTTTGTTTGTGGGGGTACTTCTGCTCCAGTGCCTGGCCTTTGCCTTAGCAGCGCAGACCAGTGGCTGGGAGTGGTATTTGGCCGCTATTGGCTACATGGTGATGGTGTTTGCCGCCATACCGTTTAGCGATGCCATGGTGGTGCGCTATATCGATGATTCCATGCGCTCGCGCGTCAGCGGTACCCGCATCGCCATTTCATTTGGTATCAGCTCGATGGCGGTGTATTTACTGGGGCCGCTGGTTAAATCAGCGGGCTTTGGTACCTTGATGACCCTGATGGCCTGCATCGCGGCCACCGGCGTGCTGGCGGTGCTGTGGCTGCCCGGCCAGGAAAGCATACGCCGGGCGCAGGCGCTGGCCGTAACCCAGGCTGCAGGCTGAGCCGAGCGGGTTGCGGGCTTGTCCGGGGGAATAAGGCTTTTTTGGCAATCGCGTTATATTGACGTGAAGCCCAGTGCGCAGGCTCTGCGCATGCAACTAAGGAAAAGACTGTGGTTCCTGCAATTGTGATTTTGATTATTCTGGCCGCCGGTGGTGGCGCATGGCTGGGCTTTCGGGCCGGTTATCGGCGCGGCTGGCTCGCGCGTGATGTGCGCGATACGCCCGACGCGCAGGACGGGCAGGCTTGATGTCTGTCCCAGCTTCTATGCGCACATTCTTAAATCGAATTGATCAGCCAATCAATATATTGCAGCAGAGCATATAGCCGCGGTTGTAAGCAGCTCTGATGCCAGGGGAAGCGGCGCCAGCGGTTGCCCAGCGGCGCGTACCAGTCCTGGCAATAATATTGTTTCATTGGGGCTAAGGTCCACGATGCCATTGACCCCTTCAGGAACAGCTTGAAATGCGGATCGTGCGGCTACGCAAACGGCTTATCGCCGTTGGAGCACAAGCGCCTGGAATCAGGGCCATGAACAAACGGGGTTATGTGCTTTGCTGCCGAGTCGTTTTGGAATCGTTGAGCCTATCTCCGACATTGAGCCTATCTCCGACCTGTTTAATTCTGATTAAGGTGCTAATATAAGCGCCTTTAAAAGCACTCGGAAAAGATCATGACCCATCAAATTCTGTCCGAAATGGCCGCCAGCATTTCGGAACTCAAACGCGATCCCATGGGCACCGTGGCCGCAGGGGATGGCTTTCCGGTAGCCATCCTCAACCGCAATGAGCCCGCTTTTTATTGCGTGCCCGCTTTATGGTTTGAAAGCATGATGGCCAAGCTGGAAGACATGGAGCTCAACGCCATCGCCGACGCCCGAAAAAGTCAAAAAGTGGTGAAAGTCAAGCTCGATGAGCTTTGAGCTGGCATTTCTGGAAGAAGCACTGGCCGAATGGCAGCGGCTGGACGGTGCCATTCGGTCACAACTGAAAAAGAAACTGGCTGAACGCCTGCAAGCACCCCGCGTGCTCGCGTCCAAACTCAGTGGTCACCCCGACCGCTACAAAATTAAATTGCGAAGCGTGGGATACCGCTTGGTCTACGAGGTGCGTGACCAAGAAGTTCTGGTACTGGTGATTGCCGTCGGCAAACGCGACCGCAATGCGGTCTACCGGGCGGCTGCGGTACGTTGAGCCAAGTCCTTAGACGTCACTCGACAAAACCGGAGTCTTATTGCTTTGCGTTGGAGATGATGTACACCGACAAAAAAATACGGGCCTGACGTGGTGCCAGGCCCGTAATGCAAGAGTTTGGCAAAGACGACTTAGTGCTTGGGCAACATGCCTTCGCGTGCCAGCTTCACGGGAAACTCGGCGCGAATCTGCGCGTCCATCTCCGGTGAAATATGCGAGGGGAAGTGGCCATCAAGGATGACTTGCAGTTTCTTGGACGCAGTTTCCACAATCGTCGGGCGGCCCGCTTCGGTCCATTGGTTGGGGCTAGCGCGGTTGGCGACCTGGGGGTACAGATAGTCTTTTTGCATGAGCTGCAGAGTCTGCGGAGCGCCCAGGTAATGGCCGGGGCCGTTCAGGCACACATCGCGGATGGTGTCCAGCGACAAGGTTTCGTCATTCACTTCAATGCCGCGAATGGTGCGCTGCACCGCGCCGATGATGTCGTTGTCGATAAGCAAGCTTTCCAGCGAGAAGCCCAAGAGGCTGGCCAGCATGCCTGCGGATTCATAAATCAGGTTGGCACCGGCATTGCCCACCAGCGCGTGGTTGTAGGCCTTTTCAAAACCGGCTTGTGCGTCGGGCAGTTTGGAGTCGCACATGCCCGAGGCGGTGGCGCCGGTCAGGTCGTAGTAGCGCGCCATTTGCGCGCTGGCCGCCGACAGCAGCGCTTGTTCCGGGCTGCCGCCCGACATGGCGCCGGTGCGCAAGTCCGACACAAAACACCAGGTGCCAAACATGGCTGGTGCTTTGGGCTTGACGGCATTGACATAGACCAGACCGGCCAGGCATTCGGCGGTTTCTTGCACCAATGCGGTTGCTAGGGATGCGGGCGCGGTAGCACCGGCTTGACCAGCGGACAACAGCAACACCGGCATACCCCCGCGCACCGCTACTTCCAGGCATTTGCAAGCGTCGTAGGCAAACTTCATGGGCGGCACCACAAAGCAGTTGGACTGGCTGACAAAGGGGCGCGCGCGCCACTTGTCTTCGCCACCGGCAATGATGTGCAGCATCTTGAGTGTTTCTTCCAAGTGCTCCGGCGATACCCAGCTCGAGCCCACGTGTTTCGTGGTGCCGCTGACGCTCGCATACGTCGTGTTGAAGTCCATCTCGCGCGGCAAATCCAGATCGCGGCACACCACTGAGCGCTGGAAAAAGTGGATGTGCTCTAGCGTGTCCACCACGCGCGCGATGTTGTACAGATCTTGGGTGGTGGAGTCGCGGTAGTCGCCGGTATACGGGTCCACCATGCTCACCGCCGCGCCTGCGGTACCGAAATACACCTTGCTGCCCCAGGGCTCCATGTCGTGCTTGGGGTCTTGGCCGTGCAGCACAAAGTGGCGTGCGGCATTGGCTACCGTGTCTTCAATCAGCGCGCGCGGGAACAGCAGGCGGCCTGTGTCGGTGAGTTTGGCACCGGCTTTGGTCATCAGCTCGATGCCGCTTTCTGGCGCATCGGCCAGGCCGATGTTCTCCAGTGCGTCCAAAGCTGCGTGGTGGATTTTGACCACGTCGGCATCGCTCAAGGCTTTGTAAGCGCCGCCACTCATGCCAGGGCGCACCGGGCGCAGGCTGTCGGGCAGAGGCGCAGAGCGCGCAGCGCGGCGCGCATCACGGGCGCCGCCACGGGGGTTGGTTTTCTCAAGAATTGCGCTCATGGGGTACCTCGGTTAAATGTCGGTGATTCGGTCTATCGATGTTTAGCCAATACGGCTCAAGTCTGGTGCGATTCAGGCGCGCAGCTTTTCGTTTTTTGGATCGTACAAAGGCTCCGCGTGCACGGTGGCGCTGCGCATCGTGCCCAGCACATTAACTTGCAACTTGGTGCCGGGCGTAGCCTTGTCGGCTTTGACATAGGCCAAAGCCACGCTCTTCTTTAAGGTGTGGCTCCACACGCCCGAGGTAGTCAGTCCCACGTTGTGTTCGCCGTCAAACACTTGTGCGCAATACGGGCTCTCGGCATCGCCGTCCTCGTCAAAAATCAGCGGTACAAAACGTTGCGCTGCGCCGCGTGCATGTTCGGCGGCCAGCGCGGCTTTGCCGATGAAGTCTGTCTTGCTCACATCCACAAAACGGTCCAGCGAAGCCTCTAATGGCGTGTAGCCGCTTTCCAGGTCGCTCTTCCAGCCGCGGTAGCACTTGTCCACGCGCAAACTGTCCATGGCATAGAGGCCAAAGTCGCGGATGTCATGGTCCGTGCCCGCAGCCCAAATGGCGGCGTATAGCGTGGGCAATTGGGCTACCGGGGCATGCAACTCCCAGCCCAGTTCACCCACGTAGTTGACGCGCATGGCCAGGCAACGGCCTGCCACGGTTTCGATGTGCTGCGCCGTGAGCCATGGGAAACCGGCATTCGACAAATCCGCTTTCGTAACCTGGCCCAGCACATCGCGCGCACGGGGCCCGGCAATGATCAAGGTACCGAAATCGGCGGTGACATCGGTCACGCTAATCGGGCTGCCCTCGGGCAAGCCTTGGCGCAGCAAGTCCATATCATGCGTAGCGGCAATGGCCGCACTGATGATGTAGAAATGGTCCTCGCCCAAGCGCGTGATGGTGAACTCACTCCACAGTTTGCCGGTGGGCGTGAGCGCATAAGCCAGCGACACGCGGCCCTGCGAAGGCAGTTTGGAGCATGACAAATAATCCAGGTGCTTGGATGCGCCAGGGCCTTTGAGTTCGTATTTGGTAAAGCCTGGCAAATCCAATATGCCCACGCGTTCACGCACGGCTTTGACTTCCTCGGCCACCGCACCATGCCACACGTTTTCGCGGCGGAAAGAATGGGTGTCAGCGGGTATGTCACCCTTCAAGTCCAAGTACACCGCGCGCTCCCAGCCACCGCGCGCGCCGAAGCGGGCGCCCTTGGCCTTGAGGGTTTCGTACAAAGGCGAAGTGCGCAGCGGGCGCCCAGCGGGCCGCTCTTCGTAGGGGAAGGACGATGCGTATTCGTTTTGGTACACCTCGATGGCTTTGGCCACGGTGTACTCGGTGGTGGCGTAGTCGCCGTAGCGGCGCCTATCGAGCGACCACAAGTCCCACTCAGTCTGTCCGTGCACCACCCATTCGGCCAATGCTTTGCCAGCGCCACCGCCTTGGGTAATACCAAAGCTGAAGGTGTTGCAATGAAAGAAGTTGCGCAAGCCTGGCTCGGGGCCGATATAGGGGTTGCCATCCGGCGAGTAGGGAATAGGGCCGTTCACGCCGCGCTTGATACCGGCGCGCGACAGTGCGGGCACGCGGGCCATGGCGTCTTCAATGTATTTTTCCAAACGCTCGAAATCGTCGTTCCACAACTGGTTGGCAAAGTCGTCGGGCATGCCGTCCAGCCACATCGGCGTGGCTTTCCATTCATACGGCCCGAGGATGAAACCTTCGCGTTCCTGGCGCAGGTAATACGAGGTATCCGGGTCGCGCAATAGTGGCAGACGCGCGTCGCCGCGCGAAGTGAGTTCGGGCACGTCTTCGGTCACCAGGTATTGGTGCGACATGACGACGATGGGCAAATGGCGCCCCACCATGGCCATCACTTCACCGGCGCGAAAGCCTGCGGCGTTGACAATGATTTCGGCGGTGATTTCACCTTTGTCAGTGGTGACCAGCCATTCGCCATTGGGTTTTTGCGCCAGCGCGGTCACGCGGGTATGGCGGCGAATGGTGCCGCCCAAAAGCCGCGCTTCGCGGGCCAGGGCTTGTGTCAGTTGCGAGGGGTCGATATCGCCATCGAGCGGGTCCCACAGCGCGCCTTGCAAGTCGTGGGTTTC
>CAMBFO010000083.1 GCA_945865675.1 Comamonas sp. lk | reverse complement strand
GCGCGCGCAACATCGGATTTTTGCCGCAAAAGCTGTATTTGAGCGCCGCCTTGACGGTGCAGCACAACCTGGAATTGGCTTTTTGGGCGGCAGGCTTGCCGGTCGATAGGCCGCGGGTGCGGCAGGTATTGGCCCAGCTCAATGTGGCTGAATTGGCCCAACGTTTTGCGCCGCAATTGTCCGGCGGGCAGGCGCAGCGCGTGGCCTTGGCGCGCGCAGTCTTGATGCAGCCCCGGCTGATCCTGGCTGACGAACCCACTGCCAGCTTGGACGATGCGGCAGCGCAGGGCGCTGTGCAAATACTGGTACACGCTGCGCAGGAGTACAGCGCCACCTTGGTCATCGCCACGCACGATGCGCGTGTCGCGCAGGCTGTTTCGGCCTGCACGGCTGTGGCGCCGATCTTGCTGCACCTGTCTCCAGCAGGGTCCGCAAGCGCACTTAGCACGGCAACCGGGCGCTTGCAGGCATGAGCACGCTGGCCTATGCCTGGCGCTATTTGTGGGCGCGCCCGATGGCGGCACTGCTCAATGTCTTGCTGCTAAGTCTGGGTCTGGGCTCCATGACGTTTTTATTGCTGGTGTCGCACCATGTAGAGCGTGCTTTTGATCGCGATCTGGCCGGTATCGACGTGGTGGTGGGCGCCAAAGGCAGCCCTATGCAATTGATTTTGTCGGGCGTGCTGCACCTGGATGTACCGCCGGGTAATGTGCCCATGGCAGCGGTCCATGCGCTCAAGAAAAATCCCTTGGTCGCCGAAATCATTCCCATCAGCCTGGGTGACAACTTGCAGGGCTATCGCATTGTGGGCACCTCGCCGTCTTACCTGCGCCATTACCAAGCCACCCTGGCGCAAGGGCGCGTATGGGATGCGCCCATGCAGGTGGTGCTAGGCGCCACCGTCGCGCGCACTTTAGGCTTGGGCCTAGGTCAAAAATTTGCGGGCTCCCATGGCCTGGGCGCAGGCGGCCATGCCCATGGCGATCAGGCCTATACCGTGGTCGGTGTGCTGGCGCCCCATGGCGGCGTGATCGATCGACTGGTCATTACCGACAGCGCCTCGGTCTGGAAAGTGCATGAAAGCGCGCAGGCCGTAGACGAAGAAGACCGCCAGGCACTGGAAGACGAACGTGAGATCACTATGGCCTTGGTGCGCTACACCAGCCCGCTGGCGGCTGTTACCTTCCCGCGCTGGGTGAACACCACTACCGAAATGCAGGCAGCGGCACCGGCGCTTGAAGTGACGCGCCTATTGCATATGCTGGGCCTGGGCACCGATGTATTGCGTGCCTTTGCCGGCCTGCTCTTGTTCACCGCCGGCCTGAGTGTGTTTATTGCTTTGTGGAATGCAGTGCGCGAGCGCCGTGGCGATTTGGCTCTGCTGCGCATGTTGGGCGCACCGGCCAGTAGGATCGGCCTTTTGTTGATGGCAGAGGCACTCTGGCTAGCGCTTGTGTCCGCGCTGTGCGGCTTGGCCTTGGGTCAGGCCTTTGTTTTGGGCTTGGGCTGGGTGCTAGGCCTGCAAAGCCAGCTGATGGCCAGTGGCTTGTTGTGGCCGCCGACCTTGTGGGTAGTACCCGTGCTGGCGGTGCTGGTAGCCCTTGGCGCTGCGTTACTGCCGGTGTGGCAGGCCTACCAAAGCGATGTTTTACAACTACTTCAAACCAAGGAATAAACCATGAAAAAAGTATTATTGAGTGCCCTGGCTATGGGCTGCATGATGGCTGTTGCTGCTGATAAGCACGGCGATAAAGAACGCCAGGAGGATATTGCCCGCCACCGTGCGATGGCAGCAGCCCACGAAGGTGCGGCCAAATGTTTGGAGGCCGGCAAAAAGGAAAGCGCTTGCGAGGCTGAGTTGCAAGCCGCATGCAAAGGGCTGGCGATAGGCAAAATGTGCGGTATGAAGCACCAGCATTAAATTGTCGGAATTTGGCGCCTAATGTCGCTTAAGGAGTTGGTATGAAAGTTATGTTTTTGAAGCGCTATGTAGCCGGGGCTTGTGCCGCCTGCCTGGCCCTGTCCATGAGCCCCGCGTTTGCACAACCGGCGCCTGCACCGGGCGCCTCGGCCCCAAGCGCGCCCGCCCAAGCCTTGGCGGTCCCCATGGGAACCGGTGCGGGGGAGCACGGTGCCAACAGCCCGTTTGCCCCCTTGCAGCCGCGTGCAGATGTTGTGCCCTGGTCGGTGCTGACCGATGTCAAAACCAAAACGGTGAAGAGCCGTATCCTCCCCGTGTTCGGTTCTGCGCAACAAGGCTTGAACCAGAAAACCCAGCGCATTCAAGGCTTCATGATGCCGCTGGACCCCGGCGAGAAGCAGCGCCATTTTTTAATCAGCTCGGTGCCTTTGACCTGCTCTTTTTGTCTGCCTGGCGGACCCGAGAGCATGGTGGAAGTAACTACCAAAACCCCCGTGCGCTATTCCATGGAGCCGGTGGTGGTAGAGGGTAAATTTGCCGTGTTGGCAGATGACCCTTATGGCATGTACTACCGCATGACGGACGCAGTAGCGGTGAAGTAAAGCTTTAGCTAAACAGTGCTGCCCGCAGCGTGCGCCCAATGCGCAATAGGCGCAGCGCTTGAAGACCCCAGGTGCGGGTCTTTCCAAACAACAGGCTTGCGGCGGTCAAGGCCCAAATTGCGTTGTGCAGCCTGGGCTTTTGCATCCATTGCAGGCCCTGTTGCACTTGCTCTATCGGGGCCCCTATTTCGACAATTTGGTGCCTGGCGCGCTGGCGCAGCATGGCGCTTTGCGCGCGCAGCGCGTTTTGCCTCTCCAGTAATTGCATTTCGCGCGAAGCGGCTGGGCGGGCCATGGCCACTTAGTCCTTTGCGCGATCGCGTTGCAGTTCGGCCAAGCTGTGTTCAAACAGGCCCGAGGGCGCGCTTAACTTTTGCTTGGCCCGGTACAGCAAAAAGGCAGCGCCACCCCCAAACAGAAAGACCAATGCGCAAGCCGCAAATACGCGGTAGCTGTCCCAAAAAATCAGCAACACCAGCATGCTCAGCATCACCAAAGCCAGTGCCAGGCATACCAGGGCGACGGCAGCCAGCACCAGTGCCGAAAACACCCGGCGCTTTTCCTGTTCGAGCTCGGTGCCCAGCAATTGCAGCCGCACCTGTGCGGTTTCCAGCAGCGTGGCCAGCAACTGGCGCACGCTGGCGAAAAATCCGGCGCCTGGTAAGTCGCTCATGAACGCCAATACTTAGCGGCGGCTGATCAGCAGGCCGATGACCAAGCCGGCCGCAGCCGCGATGCCCAGCGTTTTCCAAGGGTGGTCTTTCATAAAGGCCTCGGTGGCCTGGGCTGCTTCTTTGGTGCTTTGGATCGCTGCGTCTTTGACGTCCTGCAGTTCTTGGGTGGCCCGGTGCAGGCGCTCTTGTACACGGGCGCGGATGTGGGCGGCTTCCTCGCCCACCTCGTGGGCGGTCATACGCAACAAGGCCTCGGTATCTTTGATGGTGAGTTCAATGTCCTGCATGACGCGGGCTCTTTGGGCTGCGCTATCGTTACTCATGGGGCCTTCTTTCTTAAAAATCGGGGAGACAAATACTGTAGGGGCACTGGTTTGCTGCGGTGTTGATTTAGGTCAATCAATCCTCGGCTGGAGTACAGATCCGTCTTTTGGAGTCAGGGCCAGCGGATCTTGCAGCGCCCCTTAGCCTAGGCACGCGATTCTCTCCATGCCTGCAGCCAGCCTAAACCCTGTGATGTTGCTCCGGGTAAGACGCCGCGCGCTGGGCGGTACTCGCAGCCTACCCAGCCTTCCCAGCCGCATTGGGCGCTTAGCGCGTCTATCAGGTCAAACAGATAGGGGTAATTCAGTTCGCCAACCGATGGCTCCTGCCGTTCGGGCACCCCGGCGATTTGTAGATGGCCGACGCGGCCTGTGGGCAGGTAATGGCGCAACTTGCTGGCCACATCGCCTTCCATGACCTGGCAGTGGTAAAGATCGAACTGGACTTTCAAATTGGGCGCGCCCAGAGCCTGCACGATCTGGTGCGCTGCTTCCTGGCGATTTAGGAAATAGCCTGGCATATCTCGGGTATTGATGGGCTCGATCAGCACATCGATGCCCGCTGGCTGCGCGGCCAGAGCCGCCCAATGCAAATTCTCTTCATAGGTTTTTTGTAGAGCATCCGTGGCTGCTGCAGGAGGCGCAATGCCGGCCATCACATGCACCCGCGGGCAGCCGAGCGCTGCTGCGTACGCCAGCGCCTTGGCAAAACCTTCGCGAAACTCGGCTTCGCGTCCGGGCAGGCAGGCCAGGCCGCGCTCACCGGCGTCCCAATCGCCCGGGGGTGCGTTGAAAAGCACTTGCTGCAAGCCATGGTCTTGCAAATGTTGATGCAGCTCGTAGGCGGAAAACGCATACGGAAACAAATATTCCACCGCGCTAAAGCCATCCTGGGCGGCGGCGGCGAAGCGGTCCAAAAAAGCATGCTCTGGGTAGAGCAGGGATAGGTTGGCGGCAAAGCGGGGCATGCGGGCGGGCTTGCGGCAATGACCTGAGTGCGCTGCCGTTTAAGGCGCCAGGCGCTGGCGCAGCCATGCGCCGCCGGAGCCACCTTCTAGCCGGTATTGCAGCCGGTCGTGTAAGCGACTTTTGCGCCCCTGCCAAAACTGCCAGTTGTCAGGCCGCAGGCGGTAACCGCCCCAGTGCGGCGGGCGCGGCGGGTTCAGCAAAAACTGCGCGGCGTATTTGGCCGCATTGGCCACCAGTACGCCGCGCCCGCTAATCACCTGACTTTGCGGCGAGGCCCAAGCGCCTATGCGTGAATCCAGCGGGCGGCTGGCAAAGTAAGCGTCTGCCTCGCTGTCGCTGACTTTTTCCACCTGGCCTTCGATGCGCACCACGCGCTCTAGCTCCACCCAATGAAACTGAAGCGCGGCAAACGGGTTAGCCGCCAGTTCCTGGCCCTTGCGGCTCTCAAAATTGGTGTACCAGACAATGCCTTGCGTGTCATAGCCTTTGATCAGCACCACCCGCGTCGAAGGCCGCAAGTCGCTGCCTACGGTGGCCAGGGTCATGGCATTGGGCTCGGGAACCTGGGCGGAAATAGCCTCTTTCAGCCACTGGTCAAACTGCGCCAGCGGGTCAGAATGGGACGCGCTTTCGTCCAGTTCGGCGCGTTCGTAGCTTTTGCGTAAATCGGCGATGGAGCTCATAACGGCAGTATACGGAGCCGCTCCTGCGCCGGTACCCCCGCCGCGCGCGCTGCTGTGACCGCGCCAAGCGCCCATCAATTGACTACGACTGCCGCGTACACCGATCTCAGCGTCCAAACTCGTATCGCAAAGGCCCGAGCCAAAACCCGTATCGAAATCCAAAAAACCAAATTGGCTGTTCAAGCTCCCCTTCACCCCGGCGGGGGTGAAGGGGCGGGGGGAAGCGGGGGATAAACCGATATCCCGGTAATTCAGTAACCAGCCCGTAACAAATTACCAATGAGAAAAGACAAACTGCGTTACCATACATTATGTAATTTTGTTACATATACTGGTTACACCACCCACCATGCCAATCCATCCCCGTATCCAATCCGTCACCGACAGTATCATCGCCCGCAGCGCACCCACCCGCAGCGCTTACCTGGCCCAGGTCGATGCCATGGCCCAGCGACCGCCGGGCGCCCAGCGCATGGGCTGCGCCAATGTGGCGCATGCCTTTGCCGCCATGGAGCCTGCCGACAAGCGCCGCGCCAGCGCCCTGGACAAAATGCAAGTGATCGGGCATCGCGCGCCCAATATCGCCATCATCAACGCTTACAACGACATGCTCTCGGCCCATGCGCCCTTGCAGCATTACCCCGACATCATCAAACACGAAGCCCGCCAGTGGGGCGCTACCGCGCAGGTCGCCGGTGGCGTGCCCGCGATGTGTGACGGCGTGACCCAGGGCACAGCCGGCATGGAGCTCAGCCTGTTTTCCCGCGACGCGATTGCCATGGCCACTGCGGTGTCGCTCAGCCACGACATGTTTGACTGCGCCCTGATGCTGGGCGTGTGCGACAAGATTGTTCCTGGCCTCTTGATAGGCGCATTGCACTTTGGGCATTTGCCCACCGTGTTTGTGCCGGCCGGACCCATGACTTCGGGCTTGCCCAACAAAGAAAAAGCCAAGGTACGCGAGCAAGCCGCGCTGGGGCTGGTGGGCCGCGCCGAGCTGCTGCAAGCCGAGTCTGCCGCCTACCACGGCGAAGGCACTTGCACTTTTTACGGTACGGCCAATAGCAACCAGATGCTGCTCGAAGCCATGGGCTTGCATGTGCCAGGCACGGCGTTTGTGAATCCCGGCGCCTCTATGCGCGAGCAATTGACGCGCGAGGCAGCGCGCACCGTGCTTGGCCGCAGCGAAGGCGCCGCGAGCGTTGTTGCATGCCCGCCGATTGGCCGCGTCGTGGACGAGCGCTGCATCGTCAACGCCATGGTCGCTTTGCTAGCCACCGGCGGCTCGACCAACCATTTGATTCACTGGGTGGCCGTGGCCCGCGCCGCCGGCATGGTGATTGATTGGGACGATTTTTCCGCGCTGTCCGATGTAGTGCCCACGCTCACCCGCGTCTATCCCAACGGCAGCGCCGACGTCAACCAATTCCAGGCCGCCGGTGGCCCCGGCTATGTGATCCGCGAACTGTTGGACGCGGGATTGCTTCACGCCGATGTGTTGACAGTGCGCCCCGGTGGATTGCGTGAATTCACCCGTATTGCGCAGGCGGACGCCCAAGGGGCACTGTCCTGGCGCGAAGCCGGTGCCAGTGGTGACCTGTCGGTGGTGCGGCCGGCAGCCGAGCCTTTCAATGCCAGCGGCGGTCTTAAACTCTTGCAAGGTAATTTGGGGCGTAGTGTGATGAAAGTGTCTTCGGTGCCCGAAGAACGCCACATCGTGCAAGCGCCCTGTCGTGTATTTGCATCGCAAGAAGAATTGCATGCCGCCTTTCAGGCCGGCGAATTGGACCGTGACGTGGTCTGCGTGGTGCGCTGGCAAGGCCCGCAAGCCAATGGCATGCCCGAACTGCACAAGCTCACGCCCCCCTTGGCCATCCTACAAAACAAAGGCTATGAAGTGGCCCTGGTCACCGATGGGCGCATGAGTGGCGCATCAGGCAATGTGCCTGCTGCCATCCATGTATCGCCCGAGGCCGCAGCCGGGGGGCCACTGGCCAAGCTGCAGGACGGCGACGTCATTCGTGTGGATGCCGTCAGTGGCAGCTTAGATGTGCTGGTTGACGCAGCACAATGGGACGCGCGGCCCACCGCCACCATGCCCGCAGCCTTGCATGCGGCCAATGGACTAGGTATGGGGCGCGAGCTGTTTGCCGGCATGCGGCGCAATGCGCTGGCGGCCGAGCAGGGCGCTTGCAGCTGGCTTTAATTTTTGAAGGATAGGACCATGACGCACAGCCCTTTAACCTCCTTGCAAGTGATGCAAGACGCGCCCGTGATTCCGGTCATCGTACTGAACGATGTGGCCCATGCCGTGCCCATGGCGCGCGCCTTGGTGGAGGGCGGCATTCGCATGCTGGAAGTGACGCTGCGCACCCCGCAAGCCCTGGCCTGCATCGAAGCCATCGCCAGAGCCGTACCCGAAGCGGTAGTGGGCGCGGGCACCTTGCGCTCTAAAGCCGATGCGCAGGCCGCGGCCAATGCGGGCGCGCGCTTCGCAGTAAGCCCCGGCTACACCACCGCGCTAGGCGCAGCCTGCCGCGACCTGGGCCTGCCTTTGTTGCCTGGCGTGGCCACCGGCGGCGAAATCATGGCCGCGCAGGAGGACGGTTTTAGCGCGCTGAAGTTTTTCCCCGCCCTGCAAGCGGGTGGCAGCGCCATGCTCAAGGCTTGGAGCGGCCCCTTCTTTGACGTGAAGTTTTGCCCCACGGGAGGCATCAGTCTACAAAACGCCGCCGACTTTTTGGCCCTACCCAATGTGCTGTGCGTAGGCGGCTCCTGGTTGGTGCCCGCCGACGCCTTGGCACAGGGCGACTGGCCGCGCATCACGACGCTGGCACGCCAGGCGGTTGCACTGAGGGTGTAGTAGTTTGGCTTGCGGAGGGAAGCGAGCGGCACGTAGCACGGATGGGACAGGTGAAGCTGCCCTCCATGCAATCAAATACTGATTGCATGTATTGGTGTGATTGCTATAATTGCAAGCATGAACAGCAAGCACTCCAAGACACTTAAGGCCTTGTTTGCAAAGCCAGTGGCAAGCAACATCAGGTTTTCAGATATTGAGGCGCTGATCGTTGGCTTGGGTGGTGAAGTGCGAGAAGGAGACGGATCACGGGTGGCACTGCTGCTCCATGGCGGCGTGAAGCACGCCCACCGGCCCCATCCAAGCAAAGAGGCCAAGCAATACCAGATCAAGGAGATACAAGAATGGCTCACAGCACTAGGGGTAAAAGTATGAGCAGCATGAATTACAAAGGCTATACCGCCCGGATTGAGTTTTCTGAAACAGACGGCGTTTTTTGGGGCAAGGTGCTCGGCCTTGCACCTAGCACCAGCATCAGCTTTGAGGGAGAAACGGTGGCGCAGTTGACGCAAGACTTCCACAACGCGGTTGATTTCTATATTGCAGACTGTGCAAAAAGCGGCAAAGAGGCATTGAAGCCCGCCAGTGGCAAGCTGATGCTGCGGGTGGCGCCCGAGGTGCACACGGCTGCTCTGATCGCCGCCCAGGCCCATGGATTGAGCCTTAATCAGTGGGCGGCTGGCGTGTTGCAGGCGGCGGCTCGTGGGTGATACGCAGTCAGGCTGCTTGTGCGATGCCGCGGACCACGGCCACAAAAGTACCTGGCTCTGTCACCTTCATATTTCCGAGGTGAGCGCTCGTACACTCATTTACCCATATTCGTTCCGGAGTCATCTCCTTGCGAGTTCAATTAGCCGAAAAAAAATGTCCGAATATGTCCGGGCCGTTCAGAACGTAAGCACGGTTGAAACTACGGTGCGTGGTGTACCCGTGGCCGTGCTGATGCCCATCGCTAAACCTGTCAGAAAATCCGTTTTTCAAGCGCGTGTTTTGAGTCTCAGGGCGACCCCCGCTGCGCCAAAGTTAGACGTCATGCCCGCGTTGCAAGTGGGTAGAAAGTGTAGCGCGTAGTGGATAACTCTGTCGCGATGAGATGGTTGTGTGCAGTCGGCTCAGAGTCGGATCGCCAATACGCCGGCGAGGTGGCAGCATGGGTTGAGGCCTCCATAGTTCACGCGCCTGCGATGTTTGTCAGCGAGGCGGTGAATGTCATTTCACGTGCATTGAACGCGTGCGTGATCAACCCGCAAGAATATGAATCCCGGTTTGATCTGCTTAAGGCCGTGAAAGCAAGCGTTGATCCAATGGAAGCCCCAAAATTCAGCCATGCCAATGGCCATCAAAGCATTTGCAAAGGGGGTTTCAGCCTACGATGCCAGCTATTTGCTGTTGGCCAAAAAACTGGGTTGCCCGCTTGCACCGCTTGACAAGGAATTACGACGGGCTACAAAAAATGGTGGCGTTCCGATTGCCGGGGATCTTGCACATTAAGCCGATCGAAAAGTCATAAGCACCGCGCTTTACCAGCGCAATTGCCTTGAGCCTGTACGTTGTATTGTTACAGCGCCCGCGCAATACGCAAACCATCGAGCACCGCCGCATGCGTATTGCGCGCCGCCACCGCATCGCCGATGCGAAAGAGCTGAAACGCACCGGCCGGGTTGGGCCGAAAGGTTTGGGCTTGCAGCGCCGTTAGCGCCGCATAGTCCGCCGCGCCCAGGTTGCTTGAGTGGGGTTTGAGCGCAAAGTACAGGTCGTCCAGCGGCAGGGTGCCGTGGTTGACGATCACCTGGTCCACGATACTTTCTTTGCGCACGCCGCCGTAGTCGCTGCCCACCACGGCTTTGAGGCCCTCAGCGCAGTGCTCGACCGATAGCAGCCGGAAAGTCACGGTAAAGGTGACGTCGAGTTGTTGCAGGCTGCGCATATAGGGCACCAGGTTCATCGCCATGACCTCGGGCGCAAAGCTGCGGTCCGGCGTCATGATTTCCAGCCGTGCGCCACTCTTGGCGATCACTTCAGCCGCTTGCAGCGCAGGGTGGTCACCGGCATCGTCAAACAACAGCACGTTCTTGCCCGGCGCTACTTCGCCGCTCAGGATGTCCCAGGCGGACGCCACCAATTCATTACCGCTTTGCAGCACCTCGGTATGCGGCATGCCACCGGTGGCGATGATGACCACGTCGGGGTTTTCGGCCAATACCGTGGCTTCGTCGGCCAGGGTATTGAAGCGGAACATCACGCCGCGCTCTTCGCAACGCGCCATGCGCCAGTCGATGATGCTGAGCATTTCGCGCCGACGCGGGCTCACTGCCGTCAGGCGAATTTGCCCGCCGGGCTTGGGCGCCGCTTCTAGTACTGTTACCGTGTGTCCGCGCTCGGCACTCACACGTGCCGCTTCCAGGCCCGCAGGCCCGGCGCCGACGATCAGCACTTTGCGCTTGGCCGTTGCTGGCTCAATTGCGTGCGGCAGCGTTAGTTCGCGTCCGGTGGACGGGTTGTGGATGCAATAGGCTTCGCCACCGGCATAAATGCGGTCCAGGCAAAAGTTGCCGCCTACGCAGGGGCGGATGGTGTCTTCGCGGCCTTCCATGATTTTGCGCATGATGTGCGGGTCCGCCATGTGCGCCCGCGTCATACCCACCATGTCCAGCTTGCCGCTGGCAATGGCGTGGCGCGCGGTGTTGACGTCCTGAATCTTGGCGGCGTGGAAGATGGGCACGTTCACGTGCTCGCGCAAGCTGGCGGCAAAGTCCAGGTGCGGCGCGCTGGCCATGCCTTGCACCGGTATCACATCAGTGAGGCCCGCATCGGTATCGATATGGCCGCGAATGATGTTCAAAAAATCTACCATGCCGGAGTTGGCCAGGTAGCGCGCGATGCCTATGCCATCTTCTGCGCTAATGCCGCCGGGCCGCACTTCGTCGGCCACGCCGCGTACGCCCAAAATGAACTCCGGCCCCACGCGCTTTCGGATGGCGCGCACCACTTCCATGGCAAAGCGCACGCGGTTTTCTAAAACGCCGCCAAAAGGTGCGTCCAGCGTGTTGGTCGAGGGCGACCAGAACTGATCGATCAAATGCCCGTAGGCCTCCAGCTCCAGGCCATCGACCCCGGCGGC